>NZ_CP047241.1:1200613-1500767 GCF_009856625.1 Aquitalea denitrificans | reverse complement strand
GATATGGTCATCAATACCCTTGGACAACACTTTGCCGGATGGCGTCAACGTAGCATTGCGGATTTTCTTGACCAGCTCCATATCACCTTGGTCAAAGGCTTGCATCACCGGCTGCAGCTTGGTGTAGTAATCATCCAGGTTTTTCTTTTCCGCTTCATAAAGCCGACGGTCGTCATCGTCATTGATCAGCTTTTCATAGGCGGCAATATTCTGTTTTGCCTTACGATAACCATTCTCAATACGGCTTCTGAATTGCTCTTTTTCACTGCTGGTATAGGCCGTGACATATTGCAGTCCTCCCAGACGCATTTCAGTTGCTGCCGAGTTGAACTCATCCAGCGTGATGATGCTTGGATAATCGTTTTCGGCAAAATTGCTGGCCGTGGCAGATAACTTGTTCTGGGTTACGATGCCGGCACCACCCACAACCAGCAGGGCAATAACCGAAATGAGAATTTGAAACAGGATTCTGCGTGCAACTGTCATAAATATTCCCCTGAAGGCTTTATTTTTTATTCTTGCAAATCATGGCTGTGATTGCAGGAGATGCGTGCAGTTATTCAGGCTGATTGAAACAAATTAAACAAATCAGGCTGAGCGAGCGCTGCAAGGCTATTATCGCCAATACCATTATTGGCCTCTGGGAATAAGCCTAGTGTATTTACCTGCCGACAGCAATCTTGATCATTCCGCGAAAATAATGGTCGGCATTGCCAATAGATAGCCAAGTTATTGTGTACAAAAGAGAATGCCCTGCCCGGACAAAACCGGGACAGGGCATTTCTTTACATCACATCCAGGCAGGATCAGGACAGGGCTTCAATCCGGGAAACACCGCCATCCGGCAAATGATGCACCACCATGACCTGCTTGTCCTTGCCGGCCTGCAGCACCTCCAGCGGAATACCAAGCTGGTCGGCCACATCCTGCGGCCGGGTGTCGCCACGGCTCTTGCGTCGGTCCACACCCTTATACTTGTAGTAACTGGACATGGCCCACACGATCAGCGTCAGGCCCAGAAAGACCCCAATCAGGGTATAAATCCCCAGGGTGGTCAGCTCGCCAACACGTCCTTCGGTATCAAACAGCACCCCGGTCTGCACCACGTTCCAGCACCATTGAAAGGCTGGCAGCCACAGATAGAACCACGCCAGCCAACCCAGCGTGGTAAGCAACCACGAAAAGAAGCGCTGCGGTGGTGTCAGCAAGTGCGGTGCTTCGATAATCAGCTTGTCTGCGCTACTTTCCATGTTGTACTCCCCGATCGGGACTGGTCCAGCGGGCCCGTGTCCCTTTCTTTCTGATGATGGCTTGAGGAAAGGCGTACACCGAGGTCACCACATTCAGCAACCAGTACGCCAGCGGATACCAGATCATCCAGTAGTAATTCTTGCCCAGGCCCTTGTCGTACTGACTGTCGATCGCCTTGCTCACGGCAAACTGTGTCAGGCAGGTATAGCCCAGCAACAGTCCGTACCAGCCCGGCAGGAAGGGACTGGAGATGGTTTGCAGCATGTTGGGCAACACCAGGGAGGCCAGCCAGTAGCAAATGACGAAGGCCATGCTGTAAGACCACACCACGCTGAGGAAGTACTCCATGTAGATGGGCCACATATAGCGGTGGCGCCAGCTGGTGAATACCCAGGCATTGCGCATCAGCGCCTGGGTGCCGCCCTTGGCCCAGCGCACCCGCTGCTTGAACAGGCCCTGGATGGTTTCCGGCATCAGGATCCAGACCAGCGCATGCGGCTCGAAACGCACTGCCCAGTGCTTGTGCTGCAGCTTCCAGCTGATATCGATATCTTCGGTCAGCATGTCCTCGCTCCACATGCCAGCTTCGATCACCGCCGATTTGCGGAAGGCCGTGATGACGCCCGATACCGTGAATAGCCGGCCATACGAACGCTGCGCACGCTTGATCAGACCGATGATGGCGGTGAACTCGCCCACCTGCAGCCTCCCCAGCAGCGTGGTACGGTTGCGGATGCGCGGGTTACCGGTGACGGCAGCCACCCGTGGCGAGTTGATGAA
Organism: Aquitalea denitrificans; assembly: GCF_009856625.1. Taxonomy (GTDB): domain Bacteria; phylum Pseudomonadota; class Gammaproteobacteria; order Burkholderiales; family Chromobacteriaceae; genus Aquitalea; species Aquitalea denitrificans. The sequence goes on along the minus strand of NZ_CP047241.1, from coordinate 1,498,736 downwards.
GTGGCGCAGCAACCATTTGGCCGAGTACGGGTCGAGTACCGCATCGCCATCAATGCACAGCAGGTACTCGTTGCGCGAAAAGGCCAGCGCAGTGTTCAGCCCCACCGCCTTGCCCTGGTTGGGGGACTGGTGGATCACGCGCAAGCGCGGGTTGCTTGCGGCCAGCTCGTTCAGGATGCTGCCGGTATCGTCGGTGCTGCCGTCGTTGACCGCAATCACTTCGAAATCCGGATAATCCAGCGCCAGCGCTGCGCCTATGGTTTCCCGGGCATTCTTTCCCTCGTTGTAGCAGGGGATGATGACCGAAACCGGCGGGTAATCCAGCACAGGCGGCTGGGATACCGGCGGGTCCTTGCGTTCGTAATGCCAGTAGTAAAACACTGCACCCTGCATCCACAACCAGGCCATGAACAGCGGGTAGTAGAAGGCGAAGGCCAGAATCACTGCAATCAGCGTGTTCATCATGGTCTCCTGTTATTCTGCCGGATTGGATTTCATGGAAAACACCCGCTTGATGACCGACAGCTTGGGCTGATCCTTAAACTGGTCATCAGGGTAGTAGGCAAAGTGACGCGCACCTTGCTCGTGCAGGGTATTCACCACATCGACCAATTCTTCGGCCGGCACCGGCTGGTTTGTTCTCCAGTTGGTGGCCTGCAGTTCGAACACGGTCTTGTCCAGCGCCCCCGGGATGTCCTTGACATCCTTCAGCAGCGCCTGCATCCATTTTTTGGGCTGATCGGCCTTTTCCATATAGGGCATGGCCATGACGGCAACGAAGTCGTAGTTTTGCAAACCGCTGGCGTAGGACTGGGCAAACCAGGTTTCCGATTCGTGGTTGAGCACCACCGGGGCATAGTAATTGCGGACCACCTTGAGTGCTGGTTCGTAAATTTTGACGATGTCGGCCAACTCCAGGCTGAAGTCATCCAGACGCTTGATCTTTTCGCTGGTCCAGCGCGCCAGGGTGGCCGGGTCCTTGCGGGCTTCAACCGGATTCAGCGGCAGGCCTTGCTGCTGATACCAGGCCTGGGCGTCGGCGCTGACGTCCTCATCGTCGGACAAGGTGGCGTCATCGTGGAACAGCAGACCATGGAAGTGCGCGCCACGCGCCAGGTCTTCGTAGATGCCGCGGATGGTGGCACGGGCCTCTGCCGAGTACGGTGACAGGCGGCGATAGCCTTTTACCTGGGCCGGGGAACCGTCACGCGAGGCCGCCAGCACCAGCTTGTCAGCAGCCGGGTTGCTGTCCGGCAGCTTGAATGCCAGCAACGGCATCCAGGCGTATACCTTGACGTCGCAACGGGTATCCAGCGACCAGGCTACGCGGTTGAACAGGTCTGCCCGCATCGGCATGTAACGGTTGGGGAAATACAGCGCCTCGGCTTCGCCAGTTCCCTTGGGATCGGCAAACGCCTGCAGATACACCGTGCTCACGCCCATTGCCTTCACCCGGTCCAGCAGGGCGTCGATGTTTTTGTCCTGCTGGACCGGATTGGGGTCGTAGATGTAGTCCAGGTCCACATGCATGATGCGGCTGGATTCCGGCCTTACCCCGTCCGGAAACTTTTCCAGCTGGTGAAACTGGAAGGCCAGTTCCGGAATCTTGGTGCGCGCATCCATCAGCACCCGGCGCATGGCTTCCAGCGGGGTTTTGCCGGTATTGATGCCATCGTCCAGGCTCATGGTGATGGGCATGCCCAAATCAGCTGCCAGCTTGGTTACCCGGAAGTTATAGGCACCATATGGCCACACCATCACCCGTGGCCGCTCGCCCAGTTTTTCCGCCAGATAGTCGCTGTTCTTTTTCATGTCGGCTGCGGCACGCACCAGGTAGGCATCATAGCTTTCGTACTTGCCCTGATCCCAGCCGGGGCTGGTGTACGCCGGCTCGGTGCCACCCTGCGGGTTGGCGGTAATGCCCTTGTGCATGGCAAAGGAATGGCTGGCGATCTCAATCAGGCCGCTGGCCTTCATTTCCTTGATTTCGTCCCAGCTCAGAAAACGGCTGCGTGGTACCCAGATATCACCATATTGGACTTCCTGGTCGTCACGCGGGTACAGCCAGGAACCCACCAGTGCCACGACAGCCGGTGCCTTGAACTGCTTGAGGATGGGGAACACCTTGCTATACATGCTTTGGTAGCCATCATCAAAGCTCAGCAGCACGGCCTTTTCCGGCAAGGGACGGCTGCCGTTGCGATCGGCCAGGATGTCGTCCACGCTGACAAAGTGGTAACCCTGCCCTTTCATCCAGGCCAATTGCTTGGACAGCAGCTGCACATCCACCGCATACGGGTCGGATAGTGACAGGGCGTCTTCAGCCACTTCGTGGTAGCACAGGATGATCAGTTTTGATGTTGCCGGGCCGGCAAAGGCGTGCAGCGACAGCAGCAGACTCAGCACGGCCAGTAGTGTGCGGATCAGGTTTTTCATTTCATTTTCCAGTCCAGGAAGAGATAGATACGGTTGCTGCCATCGGATACCCCGTCATACGGGTGCATGGACCGTGAGAAGCCGTAACGTATCTCCCCCCCCTTTTTGAAATCCCATACTTGTTCGATTGTGTAGGCCCAGGTGTTCTTGCTGCCGAAGGCCGTTTCGTAATAGCGCCCACCGCTGATGCCGATGCGTTGGTGGAAACTGTTGTCGTAGTAGCGCCATAGCGTGATGTCGTTCATCAAGGTGAGGCTGACATCCAGGTCGCGGTGCGGGCTGTAGTAGATGGCGTTGTCCAGCACGTCGTTATGGTTGGTGCTGGCTTCCAGAATGCCGTTGAGCTGATAGATCGGCCCCTTGATCAGGGCCTGGTTCACCGTCAGCGCAAAGCCCTGGCGACGGTTGGTGTCGGTGAAATCCATCTGCGAGGCTTCAAACTCCACCGTGGTAAGGTCATCGCGCTTGTATTCCACCTTGCCCAGCAACAGGTTGGCGTAGACACCGCTCTGGCGTGCTTCCAGTGGGGTGGCCATGCTGTTTTTCTCGTAGCGCAAGCCCAGCATCCAGTTGTCGTTTACCGTCCAGTCGAAACCGGCAAAGCCACCTTGCATGGCGTGGCCATCCAGTTGACTGAAGCCGCCAATTTCACCGGTGCCGTACTGGCTGCGGTATTGCAGGCCCAGGCCAGCGGTCTCGAAACGCACCTTGTCTGTCCCCACCCCGGTGGTGGAGGCAAAGTCGGCAGTCTGGAACTGATGCTGGGCAAACACGCGCAAATTGTTATAGGTGGCGCTATAGAGCCGGGTCAGGGAGTCGTAGGCATTGTGCATGCTGGCACCCTGGCTGGTACCCAGATCATGTCCGGCCTCCACCACCAGTTCCGGCCCCATCAGAGCACGGTACTGCTCTTGCTGTTCGCTCAGCTTGAGCCGGCTTTCCGCCGAATCCACCGGCATGCTTTCCAGCTCGTCCAGCATCGTACGGGCCTGCTTGAAGTCCTGCCGCGCCAGATCCGCCTCCACCTGTCCCACCATTACGTCCCAGTTTTTCTCTGGGCCGTCATCCACGGCCAGCCGCTTGAGCATGGCCTTGGTGGTGGTGGGAGATTCCAGCAGCAAGGCAATCTGCGACATGCCGATGCGGGTTTCCGAGGCAAACGGTGCCTGGTCCAGCAAGCTGTCCATCTGTGCCTGCGCCCCTTTCACATCGCCCAGGAAGGCAGTGATCATGGCCTGGTGATAGGCCAGCGACATGTAATCGGGGTTGAAACGGCGGTTGCCGGTGAGCGGGTCGGCCGTGGTACGCGGGGTGGCGTTCTTGGCATCGGCAATGGTCTTGCTGGCTGCCTTGTACTTGCCGGATTCCAGCTGGGCATAGGCCAGGCCGATCTGCCATTCCACCTTGGGGTCATCGCGCCTTGCCCGCGACAGTGCCGCCTGGAACTGGGTGGCTGCCTTTTCCGGTTGCTTGAGCACCAGATAGGAGGCTGCCACTGCACCATAGCCATTGGCGGTGTACGACAGCTGCGGGTTCTGCTCGAACAGCCTGACTGCATCCTCCGACCGGCCACGGCGCTGCAACAGCTGCAGGCGGATATCAATGGTACGGGCCTGCATGGCCGGCGTATGCCCTGGGGTATTCAACCAGCGGGCATTCTGCTCCAGCGCCTTGTCCAGCGTCTGCTGCATCTCGCGGATTTCATCCAGATCAGCCCGGACTTTGGCCCACTCGATTGCCTGCTGGCCTTGCTGCTGGTCCAGCGACCATGCCGGATCCTGTCCCGGCAGGGCCGGGCGCGACAGCAGACTGCGTTGCGAATCGATCATCTCCAGCGTGGCCAGCACGCTGCGGTATTGGGCATTGAGCACCGGATCGTCGGCATACTGTGGCTGCCACTTGGCCAGATAGACCAGTGCCTGGGCATAAGCGCCCTCGCGCCGCAGGCTGTCGGCATGCGCCCGCACCTGGGCCAGCTCCGGGCTGACTGCAGTAACTTCGCTGCTGTCAGACATGCTTTCGGCATCTTCTGCATCAATGGCGTAGTACTGGTCAATCCACTGCTTTACCTTGTCACGCTGCGCCTGGCTGCCTTGTGTCGCTGTCGCCTGCTGCAGCACCGCCAGCGTCTTGCGGGTAAGCAAAGAAGGATTCTTGTCCGCAATCTCCAGCGCACTGTCCAGATGCTGCTTCTGGCTGAGCAGAACCACGTAGTTATTGAAGAACGATGCCGCAGGGATCAGTCGCTTATAGGTTTCGGTAGTGAATTCTCCGGCGCCGTTCAGCTCGATGGTGGAAACCTTGAGTATCTTGTCACGATCCTGCTCACTGAGCCCGGCAGCAGCCTTGTCGTCCAGTTCCGGCAGGCCCAGCCGGGTCAGCACATCCAGCTTCAGCCGCTCAAGCACCGGGTCGCCGGCATAGCGCTGAAGATTGTCCTGGATGTAATCCAGCGCACGCGCCTGATCACCGTGCAGCATCAGCACATAGGCCCGTGCCCGCGTCAGCTCCAGCGCATCTTCCCGCGAAATGGGATTAGTCTGGTTGAGGATATCCAGCGCGCGGGTGATCTCCCCGCCCTCGGCCGTGCTCATGGCCTGCTGGATGCTGGCGCTGATGTCGCCACCACGCTCCCGCGCCAGGCCGAACAGGCGGCTGGCATTGCCAAACTCCTTGCGTCCACGCAAATTGGCCGCCAGCAGGCGCAGGGTATCGGCATGCAGCTCATCCTCCCGACCCCGGCTAAGCTGAATGGCCTTGGTGTATTGCTGATCCCAGCACAGCAAGGTGATGTAGTCATTGAGCAAGGATTCGGTCAGCGGCCCCCGAGCGGCCTCACGCTCCAGCATTTGCAGCGCGGGCCGGGTATTTCCCTGCCTTGCCTCGATGATGGCCGCATCATAGGCTTTGCTCTTCCAGAGCGGCGCAGCCTCCCCCGAGGCAGCCAGCGCGCCAAAGGCCATACTGATGGCCAGGACTAGTTTTCGCATAGCGGTTTCAGTCTGATTTCAATTTGAAAGACGGAATGAAATCCGGTGCTGGCCCTGCCATGGCTTACCCCGGAAGTCACAAAACGCTGTCAGACAGCGCTACAACAGGCTGTCTTGTTGCAGCAGCCTGCTCCTCACCTGGTACTTTCCCGACCGTGCACACGCAGCCAGCCCTGCCCAGGCAAGACATGCGCATAAGTCGTAAAACCCCAAACGATGATTCAGAAAATCCATGTCAGCACACACTGCATTGGCAGCGTGCCTGCACAGAAATGGTGCTATTCAAATCATGGAATAACCATGATTATTCATAGAGCTGGGACATCGACCGATCAAAGCTGACCAGTCGCTATTATTAAAATCATATTTACCGACAAGCGAAGCGAAAGCATGCGGCCCTGAGTTGGCCAGCAGGAAATTTCTGATATCTGATGTAGATTCTAGAGTGCGAGTATAGCAAATGCATGACAATTTGCCGATTTTTTCAATAATTTGTTACTACTATAAAAAGCAGTTGTTTTTACCTGATCATTTTAAAGTAAAAATTTAAAATATCTGGGCATAAAACTGAGTGTAATGGACACCAGCAGCACAACAAATAGTCTTTTCAGTTAGAGGTAGTCTTTATGGATTAGCCAAATACCACTTTCACCACGGTCATTTTTATCTTGCAGTTTTCTGCAATGAATACTCATATTAAAAATATATATATAAAATACAGCTCGCAATTCTCTCAACCCCGATCAATTGCGCAGAAAACAGCAACCAGCCCAACCATTACTGGCTCTTCCTTCCGAGAAAAAAATACCTCCCTCCTCCGCCGCGGCATAAAATGGCAGCCAGACGCTGGTCTGTTGCGTAGCCCGTGCGGCCCGCCCCGTTACCGCAGCATTGACAAGCCGGATATTCCCCTTGCCCCCAGGAAATTTCAGCCATGCCAGCCCACCACCACGCCCTGAATGCGCCGGTCAACCTCCCGGATGACAGCATTGCCGCTGCAGGCCAGGAACTGGCAGAGGCCGCCTGGATAGACGTAATCCAGCGCATGGACGAGGTGTATAGCGAGCTGGTGTCCTCGCAGGAAACACTGGAAACCAAACACCGCGAGCTGGCAGAGGCGCACCACTTTACCGAGGGCGTGCTGGCCGCCATGACCGATGTGCTGGTGGTGTGCGATACCGTGGGCAAGGTTCGCCAGGTCAACCGCGCCATGCTGCAACTGACCGGCCATGCAGAAAGCGAGCTGGTTGGCCGCAAACTGGCCGAACTGGTGGAAGACAGCCAGGCTCGGCAGCAGATCGCCACCCTGCTGGCCGCCGGACGTAGCGATGTACAGGATGTGGAAATTGCCCTGCCGCGCGAGGACGGGGAAAGCATGCCGGTTACCTGGAATGTCAGCCCGCTATACGATGGCGAAGGGCGTTACAGCGGCTTTGTGGCAGTGGGACGGCCGGTGGGCGAACTCAAGCGCGCCTATGCCCAGTTGCAAGCGGCGCACCAGGCACTGAAGTCTGCGCAGGCCCAGTTGGTACAAGCGGAAAAGATGGCTTCGCTAGGCCGGCTGGTGGCCGGGGTGGCACACGAGCTCAACAACCCCATCAGCTTTGTACTGGGCAATGCCCACGCCATGCAGCGCTATGCGGTCAAACTCACCCACTACCTGAATGCCATTCACGCCCATGACCTGAGCCCGGATAATCAGGCATTGCGCATCGAACTGAAAATCGACCGCCTGATTGCCGACCTGCCCTCGCTCAGCGCCGGCCTGATGGAAGGGGCCGAGCGCAGCGGCCATATCGTGGATGCACTGAAACGTTTTTCTGCAGTGGAAGAAAACACCCGCCAGCGGGTGGACCTGGCCGACCTCACCCAGCGCGCCTTGCACTGGGTCAGCCGTGCCGCGCCCTTCAGGGTAGAAGTCATCAACACCGGACTGGACACCCCCGCCTGGGTGTGCGGCTCGGCCAACCAGTTGCAACAGGTGCTGGTCAACCTGATCCAGAATGCGTTTGATGCCATCGAAAAAACCGCCAGTCCCTGCCTGCAACTGGAGATCAGCCGGGCCGCCGGGCAAATAAGCCTTGCTGTGCGCGACAACGGCCCCGGCATCAGCGAAGAAGCCCTGCCGCTGATCTTCGATCCCTTCTTCACCACCAAGCCCATCGGCAAGGGCACTGGCCTGGGCCTGTCCATCAGCTATGGCATTGTCGAGCGCCATGGCGGACAACTGAGCGCCGATAACCACCCGCAGGGCGGGGCCTGCTTCACCCTGCAGCTGCCGGCGTTCAAGGATTAAGCTGCAGCAGTAAAAACGGCGCTCCCGCAAGAACGCCGTTTGTTCAACTTATCATCCGCAGCAAAGAATCAGACGCGCTCGCCCCACAGGTCGTGTTCGCTGCAGTCGACAATGTCCACCTCGACAAACTGGCCGGCTTCAAGACCGGTGGCATCTTCCACAAACACCAGGCCGTCGATTTCCGGCGCATCGGCATAGCTGCGGCAGATGGCCGTGCCTTCGTCGTCGATTTCATCCACCAGCACGGTCAGACGCTGGCCGATACGGGCTTCCAGCTTGCGGGCGCTGATTTCGGCCTGTACTTCCATGAAGCGCTCCTTGCGCGCCTCTTTGACTTCTTCCGGCACCTGATCCGGCAAGTCGTTGGCAGTTGCTCCCTCGACTGCGGAATAGGTGAAACAGCCCACGCGGTCCAGCTGGGCTTCACGCAGGAATTGCAGCAGTTCTTCGAAGTCTTCTTCGGTTTCGCCGGGGAAGCCGACAATAAAGGTGGAGCGGATCACCAGCTGCGGGCAGATCTCGCGCCATTTCTTGATGCGCGCCAGCACATTGTCGCTGTTGGCCGGACGCTTCATCAGCTTCAGCACTTTCTGGCTGGCATGCTGGAACGGGATATCCAGGTAAGGCAGGATCTTGCCGTCGCGCATCAGCGGAATCACTTCATCCACGTGCGGGTAGGGGTAAACATAGTGCAGGCGCACCCAGATGCCGTGCTTGCCCAACTCCTCGCACAGCTCGGTCATGCGGGTCTTCACCGGACGGCCGTCATGGAAGCCAAGCTTGTATTTGACATCCACGCCATAGGCCGAGGTGTCCTGCGAAATCACCAGCAGTTCCTTCACCCCGGCACGGGCCAGGTTGGCCGCTTCACGCAGCACATCATGCACCGGACGGCTTTCCAGATCGCCGCGCATGGACGGGATGATGCAGAAGGTACAGCGGTGATTACAGCCTTCGGAAATTTTCAGGTAGGCGTAATGCTTGGGCGTCAGGCGAATGCCGATATCCGGCACCAGGTCGACAAAGGGGTCGTGCGGCTTAGGCAGATAGTTGTGTACCGCATCCATCACCTCGTCGGTGGCGTGCGGGCCGGTTACGGCCAGCACCGACGGGTGGGCATTCTGTACCACGCCATCCTTGGCACCCAGACAGCCGGTGACAATCACCTTGCCGTTTTCATTCAGCGCTTCGCCAATGGCATCCAGCGATTCGGTCACCGCCGAATCGATGAAACCACAGGTGTTGACCACCACCAGGTCAGCCCCGTCGTAAGAGGAGGAAATTTCATAACCCTCCGCGCGCAGGCGGGTAAGAATGTGTTCGGAATCGCTCTGGGCTTTAGGACAGCCAAGGGAAACCATACCGATACGAGGAGCTTTGGACATGTGGCGTAGTGCAAAAAATGAAAAACGCCAGATTATACAGCCATTTGCCCGAGCTTACCTGACCGCCTTCCGGCAAGCCGGCACAATCTGCAGCCAGCTGCTTCAGGACAGCTGCCAGGTTTCAGGTTTCCGAATCCAGATCGTCCGCAATGCTGGCCTTCATGGCCGGCCAGGCCATCAGGGTTTCATGCTCACCCACGGTAAAGCCGCGGCCAAGTGCAGATACCCGGTCGCGGTAGGCATGCAGTTCTGGAAACTCCGCAAACAGCTGCTGCAGCTCCTGTTGCTGCCACGGACTGGCCATGGCAGCACCGCGAAACAGCGCCAGCAACAGGATGCCACAGCCAATCCACAGTACTGCGGAAAGCAGGACACTGACGATAAGGGAATCCAGCCCGAACACGCCTCCCGGCCACAGGCGCGGGATGAGGCTACAGGGCAGAAAAACGATAAGCAACATGCCAAGCAGCGAGCCGTAACGTGCCAGCCTGATTTGCCCGCGCGTGAGGGCAAGCATGTCAAAACGGATTTCCTGCATGCTGTCTTGCCGGTATTGCATTGCACTCCCCTGCCAGCATAAACAAGACGATCACCAGCTGCCGCTGATTGGCACGCTTCAGGACCATGCCGGATTCTTGAAGTCATGACTGCTGGAGCTGATCTCCAATTATCCACCAGCAAGACCGGGATGACTGTCAGAAAACGTAAAGTAAATTGACATCAAACCGCCATGCCAAGCATGACGCCAGATTAAGCCGGCAGATGGACAAAAACAAATACCCCCTGTGGGGGTATCTTCCATGCTTGCCGTGCAGCCAGGCTGGCTACAGTCACACCAGTTGCAGACGCACGTCGATATTGTTGCGCGTGGCGTTGGAATACGGGCAGACAATATGTGCCTTGTCCACCAGTACCCGCGCCTGGGCAGCATCCACGCCGGGAATGCTGATCTGCAAATCCACTTCGATGCCAAAGCCGGTGGGAATGGGGCCGATGCCCACCGTGGCGCTTACCGTGGTGGCGGCAGGCAAAGCTACCTTGTCCTGCATGGCCACATATTTCAGCGCCCCCAGAAAGCAGGCTGAATAACCGGCAGCAAACAGCTGTTCCGGATTGGTGCCGGGGCCGCCAGCACCACCCAGTTCGCGCGGCGTGGATAACTGCACTTTCAATACAGCATCCGACGACTCGGCACTGCCTTCACGGCCACCGGTGGCTGTGGCATTGGCACGGTAGAGAACTTTTTCAATAGACATGACAGACTCCATGGTTCAGATCGGTTGCGGAAGTGCAGCCGTTTGGCAGAACTGACTTTACCTGTCACCGCAGTACGATATGCTACAAATAATCTCAAATACTTGATCAGGAGTAGCAAATCATGCGCACATGCACCGATAGACTGGATGCACTGCTGCACCATTTTCCGGTACGGGCGCGGCTGTTCCATTCCGGTGCGTTGTGCGGGGTAACGCGCTTTACTGCGCCAGAACACGGCGGCCAGCTGCATCTGATACAGGCGGGCAAACTGGATGTGGTGCATGCCGGACAAGACACGCTGCACATCTGCGAGCCCAGCCTGCTGTTCTATCCGCGCCCTCTGGCACGCAACTTTGTCAGCGACAGTCAGCACGGTGCCACCCTGGCCTGCGCCCAGCTGCAGTTCGAGGGCGGTGCCGACAACCCGCTGGCCGGCGCAATGCCGGACACCATCTGCGTGCCGCTCAAGGACATTCCCGGTGCCGAAGCCATACTCGGCCTGCTGTTTGCCGAAGCCTTCAGCAATTACTGCGGCCGTGAGGCACTGCTGGACCGCCTGTTCGAAGCCGTCTTCATCCAGTTGCTGCGCTATCTGATGGAATCCGGGCAACTGGAAGGCGGCATGCTGGCCGGCATGTCCCACCCCAGGCTGCGCCGGGCGCTGGTAGCCATGCACGATCAACCGGCAGCACCGTGGACGCTGGATGAGCTGGCCCGGCTATGCGGCATGTCACGCAGCGTGTTTGCCAACAGCTTTCGCAACACCTTGGGCTGCACGCCAGGGGTGTATCTGCAGGGCTGGCGCATCAGCCTGGCGCAGCAGATGTTACGCAAGGGACAGCAGTTAAAACTGATTGCCGACCGAGTGGGTTATGGCAGCGAGGCCGCGCTGTCACGTGCCTTCAAGGCCCACAGCGGCCAGACGCCACGAGCCTGGAAACTGGCACAGGAAAACCCGCCCATGACAGCAGACGACCTTGCCGGACATACAAATCAAGTTACGTGAGAAAAATTTAACCTTTACGTTTATAAGTTTCAATTTAACTCACCTATTGTTTGCTGCATGCTGTGCACATCAACCATGGCATCAGGAGCCACCATGTCTGCCCAGCATTCTGCCTACACCACCAGCGATCTGAAACTTGATGCGCAATGGATGCCGTTCACTGCCAACCGCGCTTTCCAGCAAGACCCGCGCATCATCGTGGGGGCGGAGGGCAACTACTTTATCGATGACAAGGGCCGTCGCATCTTTGACAGCCTGTCCGGCCTGTGGACCTGCGGTGCCGGCCACAACCGCAAGGAAATCCAGGAAGCCGTATCGCGCCAGCTGGGCACGCTGGACTACGCACCGGGCTTCCAGTACGGCCACCCGCTGGCCTTCCGTCTGGCCGAGGAAATCGCCGGCATCATGCCCGAGGGCCTCGACCACGTGCTGTTTACCGGCTCCGGTTCCGAGTGTGCCGATACCGCCATCAAGATGGCCAAAGCCTACTGGCGCCTGAAGGGCCAGCCCAGCAAAACCCGCTTCATCGGCCGCGCCCGTGGCTATCACGGCGTCAACATCGGCGGCACCTCGCTGGGTGGCATCGGCGGCAACCGCAAGCTGTACGGCCAGTTGATGGATGCCGACCACCTGCCGCACACCCTGCAGCCGGGCATGGCCTTTACCCGTGGCATGGCGGAAACCGGCGGCGTGGAGCTGGCCAACGAACTGCTGAAACTGATCGAGCTGCATGATGCGTCGAATATTGCCGCCGTCATCGTCGAGCCGATGTCCGGCTCCTCCGGCGTCATCGTGCCGCCCAAGGGCTATCTGCAACGCCTGCGCGAAATCTGCAGCCAGAACAACATCCTGCTGATCTTCGACGAAGTGATCACCGCCTACGGCCGTATGGGCAAGTGGACCGGTGCCGACTACTTCGGCGTTACCCCGGACATCATGAACACCGCCAAGCAGGTGACCAACGGCGCGGTACCGCTGGGTGCGGTGATTGCCTCGAAGGAAATCTACAACACCTTCATGCAGCAGAACCTGCCGCAGCACGCCATTGAATTCACCCATGGCTACACCTACTCCGGTCACCCGGTGGCCTGCGCTGCCGGTCTGGCCACGCTGGAAGTACTCAAGCACGAACAGCTGATCGAACAGTCGCTGGCACTGGCGCCGGTATTCGAGGACAAGCTGCATGCGCTCAAGGGCAGCCAGCATGTGGTGGACATCCGCAACTGCGGCTTGGCCGGTGCCATCCAGCTGGCCTCGCGTGACGGCGATGCCACCATCCGTCCCTACGAGGCAGGCCTCAAGCTATGGCAGGCTGGTTTCTACGTGCGCTTTGGCGGCGACACCCTGCAATTCGGGCCCAGCTTCAACACCACCCCGGCACAGCTCGACACCCTGTTCGATGCCGTGGGCAGCGTACTGAACAATCTGGCCTGAGCCCCCGACACTCAAACCAATACCGTGCATAGCAAGAAAGAATCCAACGTGAGCACCATCGCCCATCTGATCAACGGTGAGCTTGTCCAGCAGGCAGGCCGCAGCACCCCCGTCTTCAACCCGTCGCTCGGCAAGCCGGTACGCGAAGTGGCCCTGGCCGACCAGGACATCATCCGCGCCGCCATAGCCAGTGCCAAGGCGGCCTTCCCGGCCTGGCGCAAAACCCCGCCGGCCAAGCGCGCCCAGGTGATGTTCCGCTTCAAGCAGCTGCTGGAAGCCAACCGCGACAAGATTGCCCAGCTGATCAGCGAAGAACACGGCAAGACCCTGGAAGACGCCGTGGGCGAGCTGCAGCGCGGCATCGAAAACGTGGAATACGCCTGCGGCGTGCCGGAACTGCTCAAGGGCGAATACAACCGCAATGTCGGCCCCAATATCGACAGCTGGAGCGACTTCCAGCCGCTGGGCGTGGTGGCGGGCATCACCCCGTTCAACTTCCCGGCCATGGTGCCGCTGTGGATGTACCCGCTGGCCATTGCCTGCGGCAACTGCTTCATCCTCAAGCCGTCCGAGCGCGACCCCAGCTCCACCCTGCTGATTGCCCAGCTGCTGCACGAAGCCGGCCTGCCCAAGGGCGTGCTGAATGTGGTGAACGGTGACAAGGAAGCCGTTGATGGCCTGATCCAGGCACCGGAAGTGAAAGCCATCAGCTTTGTCGGCTCCACCCCGATTGCCGAATACATCTACACCGAGGCCAACAAGCGCGGCAAACGCGTACAGGCACTGGGCGGTGCCAAGAACCACGCCGTGGTGCTACCGGATGCTGATCTGGACAACACCGTCAACGCACTGATGGGCGCAGCCTACGGTTCCTGCGGCGAGCGCTGCATGGCCATTTCCGTGGTGGTAACCGTGGGCGACCAGGTGGCCGACAAGCTGGTGGAAAAACTCAAGCCCAAGATTGCCGAGCTGAAGATCGGTGCCGGCACATCCTGCGGCCTGGACATGGGTCCGCTGGTGACTGGCGCGGCGCGCGACAAGGTGGTGGGCTATATCGACAGCGGCGTGGAGCAAGGCGCAACCCTGGTGGTGGATGGTCGTGGCCTGAAGGTATCCGGCTGCGAGGAAGGCTTCTTCGTCGGCGGCACCCTGTTCGACCACGTCAAGCCCGGCATGAAGGTCTACGAAGAAGAAATCTTCGGCCCGGTGCTGTGCATCGTGCGGGTGAACAGCCTGGAAGACGCCATGCAACTGATCAACGACCACGAATACGGCAACGGCACCTGCCTGTTTACCCGTGATGGCGAGGCTGCACATCTGTTCTGCGATGAAATCGAAGTGGGCATGGTAGGCATCAACGTACCGCTGCCGGTGCCGGTGGCCTATCACAGCTTTGGCGGCTGGAAGCGTTCGCTGTTTGGCGACCTGCACGCCTACGGCCCGGATGGCGTGCGCTTCTACACCAAGCGCAAGACCATCACCCAGCGCTGGCCGCAACGCGCCAGCCACGAGGCTTCGCAGTTCGCCTTCCCCAGCCTGTAAGCGCAGTACAGCAGTCGGCTACAACAGCCCCCGTCCGGTGATGCCGGGCCGGGGCTGTTTTGTCTTGTTGCGGGCAAAAACCGCCAAATTGCTGCCAACAGCGGCATCCTTGCATTAATTTACACGGGATCAATACTTGGCACACAAGTGGTTTACAAATTGCATTTAGCATTCAGGCTTTGGAAATCACTGTCCCTGGCCCATGAAAACCCCGTCCTCCCTGCCCGCCCTGCTGTCCCGCAAACGTCTGCTGCTACCCTTGTCCGTCCTGCTGCTTGGTGCCAGCGGCTTCCTGCTGTTCAAAAGCCTGTCACATGCCCAGAACATGCCGCCGCGCGACATGGTGACACCGGTACAGGTGGCCAGCGCCCGCCGTGCCGACGTGCCGGTCTACCTCAACGCCATCGGCACGGTCACTGCCAATGTCAGCGCCACGGTTACCAGCCGGGTGGATGGCGTGCTGCAGGCGGTGTACTTCACCGAGGGCCAGTGGGTGAAACAGGGCCAGTTGCTGGCGCAGATCGACCCGCGCGCCTATCAGGCCAGCCTGAAGCAGTACCAGGGTGCGCTGGCCGAACACACGGCCTTGCTGCACAGCGCCGAGCTGACGCTGGAGCGCTACCGCAAGCTGTACGCCAGCGACTCGCTGGCCAAACAGGATCTGGACAGCCAGATCGCCAGCGTCGAGCAATACCGTGGTGAAGTCAAAACCGATCAGGCACAAATCGATGCCGCCCGGCTGAACCTGGACTTCACCCGCATCACCGCCCCCATCAGCGGCTTTGCCGGCCTGCGCCTGACCGACCCGGGCAATATGGTGCATTCCACCGACACCACCGGCATCGTCGCCATCAGCCAGTCGCGCCCGATTACCGCCACCTTCAGCCTGCCGGAGGCCAATCTGGCCGATGTGTTGCCGCTGTTGCGCCAGGGCAAGGCGCTGCCGGTGGACGCCTATAACCGCGAACGCAGCACCCTGCTGGCCCATGGCGAAGTGAAATTCATCAGCAATGCCATCGACACCAGCACCGGCAGCGTCAAGCTCAAGGCGGTGTTTGCCAATACCGACGACAAGCTGTTCCCCAACCAGTTCGTCAATATCCGCCTGCAAACCACCACCCTGCCGCAGGCCGTCATCGTGCCATCGGCAGCGGTACAGCTGGGCAGCACCGGCAGCTATGTCTATGTGGTGAACGGCAACAAGACGGTCAGCAAGAAAAACGTCAGCACCGGCCCGACAAACGGTGACTGGGTGGTAATCAGCAAGGGTGTGGATGCCAGCGCCAGCGTGGTGACCGCCGGTATCGACCACCTGCACGAAGGTGCCAAGGTAGCGCCGGTAGGCGACAACAGCCATGGCAGCAAGGTGGACCAATGAACCCGTCGCGCTGGTTTATCGAACGGCCGGTCGCCACCATCCTGCTGATGGTGGCGGTGCTGCTGTCCGGGCTATTTGCCTACCGCATGCTGTCCACCTCGGCGCTGCCGCAGGTGGACTACCCCACCATCCAGGTCAGCACCCTTTACCCCGGTGCCAGTGCCGAGGTGATGACATCGTCCGTCACCGCGCCGCTGGAGCGCCAGTTGGGCCAGATGGCCGGCCTCAGCCAGATGTACTCCACCAGTTCCGGCGGGGCATCCGTCATCACCCTTCGCTTTTCCCTGCAGCTGTCACTGGATGTGGCCGAACAGGAAGTGCAGGCCGCCATCAATGCCGCCAATGCCTATCTGCCGGATGACCTGCCCAACCCGCCCACCTACAAGAAGGTGAACCCGGCCGACAGCGCGGTGATCAGCCTGGCGGCCAGCTCGGACGACCTGCCGCTGACCCAGGTGCAAGATCTGGTCAACACCCGGCTGGCACCCAAGCTGTCGCAGATTTCCGGCGTCGGTCTGGTCAGCCTGGCCGGTGGCCAGCAGCCGGCCATCCACGTACAGGTGAACCCGGCGGCACTGGCCGCGCATGGTCTGACACTGGCTCAGGTCAATACCCTGATCAGCAACAGCAATGTGAATGGTTCCAAGGGCGGTTTTGACGGCCAGCATCACTCCATCACCATCGACGCCAACGACCAGATCCGCTCTGCCGACGAGTACGGCGCGCTGATCCTCACCTACCAGAACGGCTCGGCATTGCGCCTGCGTGATATCGCCACAGTCAGCCAGGCGGCGGAAAACCGCTACCTGTCGGCCTGGGCCAACAACAAGCCGGCCATCATCATCAATGTGCAGCGCCAGCCGGGCGGCAATGTCATCAATGTGGTGGACAGCATCCAGCAGGCACTGCCCACGCTGCAGGCCGCGCTGCCGGACAGTGTGAAAATCAGCGTGCTGTCCGACCGCACCCAGACCATCCGCGCCTCCATCGATGATGTGCAGTTCGAGCTGTTGCTATCGGTGGCGCTGGTGGTGATGGTGACCTTCCTGTTCCTGCGCAATGTGCAGGCCACGCTGATTCCCAGCATTGCCGTGCCGCTGTCGCTGGTGGGCACCTTTGGCGTGATGTATCTGGCCGGTTTCAGCCTGAACAACCTCACCCTGATGGCGCTGACCATTGCCACCGGCTTTGTGATTGACGACGCCATCGTGGTGGTGGAAAACATCGACCGCCTGCTGGCCAGCGGCAAATCGCCGCGCGAGGCCGCGCTGCTGGGTTCGCGCCAGATCGGCTTCACCATTATCTCGCTCACCTTCTCGCTGATTGCGGTGCTGATTCCGCTGCTGTTCATGGGCGATGTGGTGGGCCGGCTGTTCCGCGAATTTGCCATCACGCTGGCGGTGTCCATCCTGGTATCCATGGTGGTATCACTCACCCTCACCCCCATGCTGTGTGCGCAGCTGCTGCGCCATGTGCCGCCGGAGCGCCAAAGCCGCTTTGCCCGCCGTGGTGGTGAAATCTTCGATGCCATGGTACGGATGTACGACCGCCTGCTAACCGTGGTGCTGAATCATCAGCGCCTGACCCTGCTGGTGGCCACCGCCACCCTGGCGGTGACCGCGCTGTTGTACGTGCTGATGCCCAAGGGCTTTTTCCCGGCGCAGGATACCGGGCTGATCCAGGGCATTACCGTGGCGTCACAGGATGTGTCCTTTGGCGAGATGGGCCGCCGCCAGCAGGCGCTGACGGCCATTCTGGCGCAGGACCCGGCGGTGGACAGCATTGCCTCCACCATTGGCGTGGACGGCAATAACAGCAGCCTCAACACCGGTCGCCTGCAAATCAGCCTCAAGCCCTTTGCCCAACGCAGTGAACGCGCCCCGGCCATCATCCAGCGCCTGAACAGCGCGGTGCAGAAGGTAGCCGGCATCACGCTCTACCTGCAGGCCGCGCAGGACCTGAGCATTGATGACCAGGTGACCCCGGCGCAGTACCAGTTCACCCTCAGCGACCCGGACAGCAGCCGGCTGGCCAGCCTGACCCCGCGCCTGCTGCAGGCCATGCGCCAGAACCCGGTATTCAGTGCCGCCACCAGCAATCTGCAAAACCAGGGCATGGTGGCCGACATTCATCTGGACCGCGATGCCGCCGGTCGCTACGGCATAACTGCTGCCGATGTGGACGCGGCACTGTACAACGCCTACGGCCAGCGTCTGGTGTCCACCATCTTCACCCAGGCCAACCAGTACCGCGTGGTGCTGGAAGTGGCAGCCGACTACCAGCGCAGCCCGCAGGCGCTGGAGGACATCTATCTGGCACCGTCCAGCACTTCAAGCAGCAGCACATCCAGCAGTAGCAGTTCCAGCAGTCTGGTGCGTCTGGGCAGCATTGCCACGGTCAGCCAGCGCAGCGGCCCGCTGATGTATGGCCGGATAGATCAGTTCCCGGCGGTCACCTTCGCCTTCAACCTGGCCGCCGGACACTCACTGGGCGATGCCCACGCCGCGCTGCAGCAGATTACCGACACCCTCAAGCTGCCAGACACCACCACGCTGAGTTATCAGGGTGCCGCAGCAGCCTTCCAGAGCGCCTCGGCCAACACCCTGTGGCTGATTCTGGCCGCCTTGCTCACCATGTATATCGTGTTGGGCATGCTGTATGAAAGCTTCATTCATCCGGTCACCATCCTGTCCACCCTGCCCTCCGCTGCGGTGGGAGCCATGCTGGCCCTGCTGCTGAGTGGCAGCGAATTCAGCATGATTGCGCTGATCGGGGTGATCCTGCTGATCGGCATCGTCAAGAAAAACGCCATCATGATGATCGACTTCGCGCTGCAGGCCGAGCATGAGCAAAGGCTGTCGCCGCGCGAGGCCATTCATCAGGCCTGCCTGCTGCGCTTCCGCCCCATCCTGATGACCACCATGGCGGCGCTGATCGGCGCGCTGCCGCTGATGCTGGCCTCCGGCTCCGGGGCCGAGCTGCGTCAGCCGCTGGGCCTGGTAATCGTGGGCGGGCTGATCTTCAGCCAGGTACTCACCCTGTTTACCACCCCGGTGATCTACCTGCTGTTTGACCGGCTGGCCGTGCGCTGGCGTGCCGCCATGGCACAACGTCGTCAGCAAGAGGCCGCACGATGAATCTGCCACGCTTTTTCATTGCCCGTCCGGTGGCCACCCTGCTGTTGACACTGTCCATCCTGCTGTTGGGGATTCTGGGCTTTACCCTGCTGCCGGTGGCACCGTTGCCGCAGGTGGCGTTTCCCACCGTGATGGTGTCGGCCTCGCTGCCCGGGGCCAGCCCGGAAACCATGGCCGCCACCGTGGCCACGCCGCTGGAGCGCAGCCTGGGGCAGATTGCCGGCATCACCGAGATGACCTCCACCAGCTCGCAAAGCTCCACCACCGTCATCCTGCAATTTGCGCTGGACCGCGACATCAACGGCGCGGCCCGGGATGTGCAGGCCGCCATCAACGGGGCGCGCAGCCTGCTGCCCAGCAGCATGCCTTCGCTGCCCACCTACCGTAAGGCCAATCCGTCCGACGCGCCCATCCTGATGCTGGCACTCACCTCCAAAAGTCGCAGCCGTGGCGAGCTGTACGATCTGGCATCCAGCTATCTGCAGCAGAAAATCGCCCAGGTCAACGGCGTGGGCGAGGTGTCGGTGCGCGGCGGTTCGCTGCCGGCAGTACGGGTGGATCTGCAGCCACAGCAGCTAAGCCATCAGGGCATTGCGCTGGACACCGTGCGCAGCGCCATTGCCAACGCCACCTCCAATATCGCCAAGGGCCAGCTGGATGGTGACAGCACGCGCTGGCAGATCCACAGCAACAGCCAGCTGGAAAAATCCGCCGACTACCGCACGCTGGTGATTACCCGCGCCAATGGCACTATTGTGCGGCTGAGCGATGTGGCCCGCGTCTACGATGCGGTGGAAGACCAGTACACCGCCGGCTATTTCAACCAGCAGCCCTCGGTGATGATAGGCATCACCCGCCAGTCCGATGCCAACATGCTGGAAACCATCGACGCCATCAAGGCGCAGTTGCCGGCCCTGAGCAAGTCCCTGCCCGGCGATGTGGAACTGCACATCGCTACCGACCGTTCCGGCACCATCCGTTCCTCGCTGCATGCCACCGAGGAAACCCTGCTGATTGCCGTGCTGCTGGTGATCGTGGTGGTGTTCGTATTCCTGCGCAATCTGCATGCGGTGCTGATTCCCGCCCTCACCCTGCCGGTATCGCTGATCGGCACCTTTGCCGTGATGTATCTGTGCGGCTACAGCCTCAACAACCTGACGCTGATGTCGCTGATCATTGCCACCGGCTTTGTGGTGGACGATGCCATCGTGGTGCTGGAAAACATCACCCGGCATATCGAGGCCGGCATGCGGCCCTTGCGGGCCGCGCTGCAAGGGGCCAGTGAGGTCAGCTTTACCGTGCTGTCGATGACGCTGTCGCTGATTGCCGTGTTCATTCCCATTCTGCTGATGGGCAGCATTGTCGGCCGCCTGTTCCGCGAGTTTGCCGTCACCCTGGCGGTGTCGCTGATGATTTCGCTGCTGATGTCACTCAGCCTCACGCCCATGCTGTGTGCTTACCTGCTGCGCAAGCACCAGCCGGGCGAGCGCGCGCCCAACCGTCTGTCGGGCTGGGTGGAGCGCGTGCTGCAAAGCCTGCAGACCGGCTATGCCCGCGCGCTGGCCGGGGTGATGCGCCACCGCCTGCTGACGCTGCTTAGTTTGTTGCTGACGGTGGCGCTGAATGTGTGGCTGTATACCGCCGTGCCCAAGGGCTTTTTCCCCGATCAGGATACCGGCATGCTGATGGGCCAGCTGCAGGCAGACCAGAACGTCTCCTTTGCTGCCATCAAGCCCAAGCTGCTGCAGTATTCCGCCATCCTGCTACGTGATCCGGCGGTGCAAAGCGTGATGATTTCCACCGGCAGCGGCGGCTTTGGTTCGCGCAACAGCGCCAATCTGTTCGTGCAGCTGAAGGACCAGAGCCAGCGCCAGGACAATGCCTTCCAGATTGCCCGCCGTCTGAGCATGCGCACCCACAATCTGCCCGGTGCCCAGCTGTTCCTGATGCCGGCGCAGGACTTGCGCATAGGCGGGCGCAGTGCCAATGCCACCTATCAGTACAGCATTCGCACCGACGACCTGACCGTGCTGCGCAGCTGGACTCCGCGCGTGGAGGCGGCACTGAAAAAGCTGCCGCAGCTCACCAATGTCAGCTCGGATGCCCAGGCTGGCGGGCAGGAGGTGATGATCACCATCGACCGTGACAAGGCCAGCGCGCTGGGGGTGAACATGAACACCATCGACACCCTGCTGAACAATGCCTTCAGCCAGCGTCAGGTGGCCACCATCTACCAGTCGCTCAACCAGTACCACGTGGTGATGATGCTGGCACCGGACTACACCGCCGATCCGCAAACCCTGCAGGACATCCAGGTGGTGACCTCGGCCGGTACGCAAATTCCGCTGTCCAGCTTTGCCAGCTTCAGTGGCAACAGCGCCGCATTGGCAGTAGCCCATCAGGGACAGGCGGCCACGGCTACCGTGGCGTTTGATCTGGCTGCCGGCGTATCGCTGGATCAGGCCGACCAGGCCATCCGTCAGGCCATGGTGTCCATCGGCCTGCCACGGCAGATCCAGTCCGGCTTCCAGGGTACGGCCAAGGAGTTCGAGGCGCTGACGCGCACCATGCCCTGGCTGATCGTGGCCGCGCTGGCAGCGGTGTATATCGTGCTGGGCGTGCTGTATGAAAGCTATATCCACCCGCTGACCATCCTGTCCACCCTGCCCTCGGCCGGGGTGGGGGCGCTGCTGTTGCTGCAGCTTAGCGGCATGCAGCTCACCGTGATTGCGCTGATCGGCATCCTGCTGCTGATCGGCATCGTCAAGAAAAACGCCATCATGATGATCGACTTCGCCCTGCACGCGCAGCGCAGCCGCCAGCTGAGTGCGGCACAAGCCATCGTGGAAGCCTGCCAGCTACGCTTCCGCCCCATCATGATGACCACGCTGGCCGCCTTTTTCGGCGCGCTACCGCTGGCGCTGGGCCATGGCGGCGACGCCGACCTGCGCAGCCCGCTGGGGGTAGCCATTGCCGGCGGCCTGGCGCTGAGCCAGCTGCTTACCCTGTTTACCACGCCGGTGGTCTATGTCTATCTGGACCGCCTGAGCCAGTACACGCGCGCGCACTGGCGCCGTCTGCTGTCCGCACCGAAAGAACACGCATGAGCCACACCATCAAGCATCGTCCCCTTACCCGCCTGCTCGGCCTGGCCCTGCTGGGCCTCGGTCTGGCTGGCTGCGCCGTCGGCCCGGACTACCAGCGCCCCAAGGTGGATGTCTCCACCCGCTTCAAGCAGATGGATGGCTGGAAGCAAGCCAGCCCCGCCCACACCAGCATCAGTGCCAACTGGTGGGAAGGCTATGGCGATGCCGAACTGTCCGCTCTGCTGGCACAGGTGAGCGTGTCCAACCAGAACGTGGCCAGCTATCAGGCGGCCTATCAGAAAGCCAGGGCGCTGGTCAGCGCCGCCAATGCCGGCTTCTTTCCCACCGTCAGTGCCAGTGCCGCCAGCAGCCGTTCCGGCGGCAACAGCACCAGTACCAGCCGCAGCAACAGCGCCGGCCTGAGCGCCAGCTGGGAACCGGACCTGTGGGGCAAGCTGCGTCGCACTGCCGAGCAGGATAGCGCCAGCGCCCAGGCCAGCCAGGCCGAGCTGGCCGCCGCCACCCTCAGCGCGCAATCCACGCTGGCACAGGATTACTTCCAGTTGCGGGTGCTGGACGAGCAGATCCGCCTGTACCAGCAAACCGTCAGCGCCTACCAGCGCTATCAGCAGATCATCCAGCAGCAGTACGCGGTGGGCAGCACCTCGCGCGCCACCCTGTCCACGGCGCAGACCCAGCTGGAAAGCGCCCGCGCCGCGGTACTGGATGTGCAATGGCAACGCGCCCAGCTGGAACACGCCATTGCCGTGCTGATCGGCAAGCCGCCGGCCGAATTCAGCATCAGCGCCAAACCGCTGGCTTACACCATTCCGGCCATTCCGGTGGGCCTGCCCTCGCAGTTGCTGGAACGCCGTCCCGACATTGCCTATGCCGAACGTAATATGGCCGCCGCCAATGCCGCCATCGGTGTGGCCAAGGCCGCCTACTTCCCCGACCTCACCCTCAGTGCCAGCGGCGGCTATAGCAGCTCGGCCTGGCGCAAGCTGTTGAGCGCACCCAATGCGGTATGGTCAACCGGGCTGGAATTGAGCGGCACGGTGCTGGATTTTGGTGCCACCGCCGCCAGCGTGCGCCAGGCCGAGGCCAGCTATGCCGGCCAACTGGCCACCTATCGCCAGACCGTACTGAGTGCGCTGCAGGAGGTGGAAGACTATCTGGTAGAACTGCACACGCTGGAACAGGAAATTGCCAGCCAGCGGCTGGCAGCAGGCAGTGCACAGGATGCCGAGCGGCAATACCGCAACCAGTATCAGGCCGGCATGATCAATTACCTGAACGTGGCCACGGCCCAGGCCACCAGCCTGAGCCAGCAGCAAAGCCTGCTCAGCCTGATCAAGCAGCAACTGGTAAGCAGTGTGGAGCTGCTGGTGGCACTGGGCGGCGGCTGGGATGCCGCCAGCCTGAACCGGCAACAGGCGGACTGAGTACCAGTAGGCTGATTGCAGGCATGGAAAAGGGAGTCCCGGCGGGACTCCCTTCAGATTATTGACAAACCTCTTCTCGCTTTCTGAATAGAAAGCGAGGCTCCCTTTCTGGGAAAGGGCGGGGGGATTGGGAATAGATGGGAAGGCTGCGGAATCAAGTGCGTGGTCGGAAGGCCCGGCTTTGCCGGGTCCAGTACAAGCGCATCAAATGACTTTGTCAGCAGCCTGAAGGGAGTCCCATCGGGACTCCCTTGTTGTATCCGCTCGTGATCAGAAGCGGTATTCGGCATTCACCCCATAGGTGCGCGGCGCGCCCACATAGAAGCCGGTGGTGCGCATGCCCAGCACCAGCGTCTGGTTGAAGGCATTTTTCACATAGCCACGCAGGGTGATGTCATGCGTCAACGCATAGCTCAGCCCCATGTTGACCAGGGTGTAGTCACCGCCCATGGCCGTCTTGGAGTTGGCCGCATCGGTATAGTACTTGCCGACATACTGCGCATTCAGCCAGCTTTCCCATTGGCCCCAGTGGCGTTTCACGCTGGCCGAAACCGTGGTTTCCGGTGCATAGGTCAGCTGGTTGCCGGTGGCCGCGCTCAGCCCGCTGGGGGCCTGGTCGATGCGGCTTTGCAGCAGCCCCACGCTGGCACCCAGCTCCCAGCCACCGGCCAGTGGCAGCTCCGCCCCCAGCTCCAGGCCATCGGTATGCGCCTTGGGCATATTGTAGAGGATGGACGAGTAGCTCATCTGGTAGTTGTCGTAATCGTTGTAGAACAGGTTGGCGCTGAATTTCAGCTGCTGCCAGCGTGTCTTGAGCATGGCTTCGTAGGAATTCACGCTTTCGCTGTCGTACTGGTACACCGCGTAGTTGTGGCTGGTGTCAAACGACACCCCGCCCGGGTTATAGCCCTTGCGCACCACGAAGTTGAGATTGGTATCGTCCGACCAGCGATAGCTGACCCCGGCCTTGGGCAGCAGGCTGGTCTTGTCGATGTCGGCCTGCAGGCGGTGGTTGTTGTAGACGATATTGCGCTGCTGTTCTTCCTTCTCCACCCGCACCCCGCCCAGCAAGGACCAGGCCGGGCTGAGCACCCACTCGCCATCGCCATACACGGCACCGGTCTTCACGCTATCGCTACCGGATAGCGTGGCAGCACCATAGGCGCTCAGGTCCTGGTCACGCTGGTACAGGTACATGCCCAGCACGCCGTTGACCGCACTATCCGGGCGCTTGAACACCACGCGGCCTTCCACGGTGTGGTTCTGGTCATCCATGCCCAGCGTCATCGCGGTGGGGCGTTGCACAAAACCGATGTGGTTGTCGCTGAAGCTGTATTGCAGGTAGCCGGTGACGCCGGCAGCAAAGGCATATTGCGATTCCAACGTGGCGGTGGTGTTGTTGGAATCCTGCGTGCGGTAGTTATTGCTGGTGGAGGCAATATAGGTGTAGGCCGAAACCGGGTTGCTCACCTGGTTCAGGTAATCGCCCTGGTACTGGCGATGCGACAGCGTCAGCTTGGCCTGGAAATCCGGCATGGATGCCGGCGTCCACAATAGCTTGCCGCGTACATCGTAGTTTTGCACATGGGACGGGTTGTCATTGCCGGTCTTACCGGCGTACTGGATGTAGTCGTTCCCCCTCACCCCCTGCGCGGTCAGACGGTAGGCCAGCTCATCCTTTACCAGCGGGCCGGATACCATACCGGCGGCGTTGGCACGGCCATCGGCGGTTTCCCAGCCCAGGCGCAACGCGCCTTCCGGAACAAAGCTGGGGTCGCGGGTCTGTACCAGCACCGCGCCGCCAATGGCATTGCGCCCCTGGGTGGTGGATTGCGGGCCGCGTAGCACTTCCACCTGTTTCACATCCCACATGTCGGCATCCATATACTGCTGGCCGGTCCAGGCCTCGGCTACGCCATCCAGCATGGTGGCTACCCGCGGGCGGGCACCGCCAAAGAAGGTATACAGGCCGGTGGCCGGGCCGGTGCTTTCCACGCCGCGGATATTGATGCCGCCAGCCGGGTTCACCACGGCATTGGGTACTTTTTGTGCCAGTTCGTTGACCGAGGAAATATCGCCCTTCTCCAGCTGGTCCGCCCCCACCACGGTCACCGCCGTGGTGGCCTTGCTCAGGCTGCGCGGCATTTTCTCGCCACTCACCACCACGGTGTCCAGCTGGCTGTCCGTGGCAGCCGCTGCCTCGCCATGGGCTGTGCCGGCTGCCAGTGACAGCAGGCTGCCGGTCAGTGCCAGCAGGACCTGCCGGGTCAGAGGGTTAAGCCGGTGCTCATCACGCTGTGTCATCTTGCTGTTCTCGCTAAGGTCGGTAATCAGGAAAAATCAGTCTGCGGCAAAGGCCAGCCGCAGCACGCGGGCGTAGGCATAGATGGCCATTTCGCCGTGGTCGTGGTCGGGTACCACGCGGAAATCGGTGTCAAGGCCGGGCACGGCCTGCATGCGGGCGGCAAAGGCTTGTGCCTTGCCCAGCATGTTGCGGGCCTCTACCCGCGTCTTGCGTGCAGGATCGGCACTGACTGCGGCAGCTGGCTGCTCGTTACCGCCTATCCACAAAGCCAGCCGTGCCGCAGGTGGCTGACTGAAGCCCATGTCGGCTACCCGGCCCTCGGCAGCCCACAGCGAGGGGCTGATGGCAAAGTAGCGCTGGAAGGCGGCAGGCTGTTGCAACAGCCGGTACAGGGTGAACAGGCCGCCATAGGAATGTCCCAGCAGCGACTGGCGAGCCGGATTGATAGGAAAACGGGCGGCAATCTGCGGTTTGAGTTCGCGTTCGATGAACAGGGCAAATGCATCGGCCCCGCTGGGGCTGGAAGTGGATTGCAGTGGTGGCAGGTAGTCGCGGCTGCGCAAATCCCGCGTCTGCAACATGTCGCGCCCGTAGCCGATGGCCACCACGATGCCGGGGTCTGGTGCATTGCGACCATGCGCGGCCTGCATGGCCAACGCCTCTGCCGAACGCGGATTGGCCAGATGCAGGGCCGGGAAGCTGCTGTCACCATCCAGCGCATACAGCACCGGGTAGCCACCTGTTGGAGCCGGGGCTTCCGGTACCGACAGGTAGATGATGTAGTTTTGCCCGGTGTAACTGGATGTCATCCCGAACTGGCTGGCCCCGCGCAATAGCACCACGCCATCCTGCCCTGCCGCCAGGGCTGACGCTGTCCCCAGTCCCAGCCACAAGGCAAGGCAGGTAAGAAAATGGAAAACGGCTTGAAACTTGGCATTCATTAAATGATAATCCTTCTCATTATCATTAGTACGGCAGCCATTATCCGGTTTTGTCGTGCGCATTACCTTTGATCAAGATGCAGAATGCTTTTCCGCCCATGCACAATTGTCCTTCCCCCACCATGTGGTCGCAGGAGGCCAGCCCGGGCTTTCTGATCAGCGCCAACAGCCGTCAATCCCATAGCCATGGCCACCAGACCACCAATGCCCCCGGCCTGCGCCTGATCATGGTGCTGGAAGGGGAAATCGACTGCTGCCTGGACCGCGAGCACTTCCTGCTCAGCGCCCGCCAACCGGGGCAGAGCGCCATCCTGATTGCCAACCTGCACGATGAAGTCCGCTTTGAACGC
The DNA here is from genome assembly GCF_009856625.1 of Aquitalea denitrificans. Classification (GTDB taxonomy): domain Bacteria; phylum Pseudomonadota; class Gammaproteobacteria; order Burkholderiales; family Chromobacteriaceae; genus Aquitalea; species Aquitalea denitrificans. The sequence continues at coordinate 1,471,748 of NZ_CP047241.1, read as the reverse complement.
CGCGCCAGCTGCATCGAGCGGGAAAGCAAGCTGTGCCTGACCATCAGCCCGCAATGGCTGGCGCAACACGATCTGCTGCTGCCGCCGGAACTTGGCCAGCGACCGGGCAAGGCCGCCGTGCACGCCAGCGACTGGCAATGCAGTGGCCGGCTGGCCCAGCTGGGCTGGCAGCTGCTGCGCCACCGCACCTCGCGCCCGCTGCTGGACAAGCTGGAAAGGGAAATGCTGGGCCTGCAGCTGCTGGCGGAAACCCTGGCCTGCCTGTTGCCCGAAGCCCAGGGCCGCAGCGGTCCACATCGCAACAGCCTGCTGCGGCTCAAGGACATGATTGATGCCGGTGCCGCCAATGACTGGGATATCGGCCAGCTTGCCGCCAGCGTGCACATGAGCAGCAGCACCCTACAGCGTCATTTCCGCCGCGAATTCGGCTGCAGCGTGATGGACTACCTGCGTGTGGCGCGACTGGAACAGGCCAGACAGGCACTGACAGAGGGCCAGTACAGCATCACCCAAATTGCGCTGGATGCAGGCTTCAGCTCCCCAGCCAATTTTTCCACCGCCTTTCGCCGCCGTTTTGGCATCACCCCGCGCGAAGCCATGCGTTGACACAGCACATTGCCGCTGCAGCAAACGTGCTTGCCGTGCCGGCAAACAAATGCAAGCCCGCTACCCGGCATACTGCAGCAGCAATCTGCATCATTTTTTTTCCGCGCACTCAGGCTCTTCAGGACCCATCATGACCCCCTTCCGCTTCTTGCCAGGCCGTGCATTGCACCTTGCCTGCGCCCTGCTGCTGACTTCATTCATGGCCACGGCCAGCAGCGTGGTCGACATTGCCGGCCGCAAGGTCGATATCCCGCCCACGGTGCAACGCGTGCTGCTGGGCGAGGGCCGGCTGTTCTATGCCATGTCACTGCTGGAAGGCAAACAGCCCTTTGCCCGTATTGCCGGCTGGCAAGGCGACTTCCGCCTGCTGGACAAGCAAGGCTACGCCGCCTACCGCCAGCGCTTTCCCCAGATCGACAGCATCCCGCTGATCGGCCAGACCAGCGAGGCCACCATCAGCCCGGAAAAGGTGCTGACCCTGAAACCGGATCTGGCCATCTTTAGTATCTCCGGCCACGGTCCCAATCTGGGCAGCCCGCTGGTGGACCTGCTCACCCGCGCCGGGGTACCGGTGGTGTTTGTGGATTTCCGCGAAAAACCGCTGGAACACACCGTGCCCAGCATGCGCATACTCGGCGCGGCACTGGACCGCCGCAGCCAGGCGGAAGCCTTTGTCCGCTTCTATGAAGACAAGCTCGCGCTGATCCGCCAGCGGGTGGCACGCCTGCCGGCACAGGCAAAACCACTGGTATTCGCCGATGTCCGTGCCGACACCTTTGATAATCTGATGACCGCAGGCAAGGGCAGCTTTGGCGAAATGCTGGAGGTGGCCGGTGGCCGTAATCTGGGCAGCAGCCTGCTGGCAACGCCGCTGGGGCCCATCAATATCGAGCAGGTATTGGTCAGCCAGCCAGCCTACTATCTGGCCAGTGGCGCTGCCGCGCCGGGCAGCAGCAAGGGCTTGCAGCTGGGAGCCGCCACCGATGCGGCTACGGCCCGGGCCTCGCTGCAGCGCGTGGGCAATCGCGCACAGCTAAAGGGCCTGCCCGCAGCCCGAGGAGCACATGTATTTGCCGCCTGGCACATGTTCTATGACATGCCGCAACACATCATCCTGATCGAAGCACTGGCCAAATGGCTGCATCCGCAGCAGTTCCGCGATATCGACCCGCAACGCAGCTGGACCGAGATGCATCAGCGCTTTGGCGCCATGCAGCCGGGTGGCACCTACTGGCTGGCACGGCAATGAGCCAGACGCCAACGCCAAGCCTGGCCGCAACACCGCCCCGCAGTTATGCCAGCGTGCAGTGGCGCAAAGCCGCCGGCCTGCTGTGCGCCCTGCTGCTGATAGCGGGCAGCCTGCTGCTGGATTTCACCATCGGTCCTGCCGGGCTAAGCCTGGCACAGCTGGCTGCCGCGCTGCAGCGGCAGGGGGATGCCATGCATGTACTGGTGGTATGGGATATCCGCCTGCCCATGGCCTTACTGGCGGTAACCGTAGGCATGGCGCTGGGCCTGGCCGGGGCAGAGCTGCAAACCGTGCTGGGCAATCCGCTGGCCAGCCCCTTCACCCTGGGTCTGTCGGCCGCCGCAGCACTGGGCGCGGCGCTGGGCATGTTGCTGCAGGATCACCTGCCGGCTTACGGCGGCAGCTGGCTGGTACCGACAGCGGCCTTTGCCTTTGCCATGAGCGTGGCACTGCTGCTGGATCTCACGGGCAGGCTGGCTCGGCTTAGCAGCACCGGCATCATCATGTTCGGCATTGCCTGCGACTTTTCCTGCCATGCGCTGCTATCGCTGGTGCAGTTTGCCGCCACCACCGAGTCGCTGCAGAACATCGTGTTCTGGACCATGGGCAGCCTGAGTCATGCCAGCTGGCAGGCAGTGGGCCTGCTGACGCTAACCCTGCTGCTGAGCCTGCCCTGGGCGCTGACCGACAGCTGGCGGCTGACCGCCCTACGCATGGGGGAAGAACGCGCCAGCAGCTTTGGCGTGAATGTCGCGGCACTGCGCCTGCGTGCCTTGTTCCGGGTCAGCCTGCTGGCTGGCACGGCAGTGGCCATGGCCGGCACCATCGGCTTCATCGGCCTGGTGGCACCGCATATCGCCCGTTCGCTGTTCGGTGAGGATCACCGCTTCTTCCTGCCGGCATCCATGCTGGTGGGCGGCATTATCCTGTCCTGCTCCTCGCTGGTATCGCGCCTGCTGCTGCCAGGCATCATCATTCCGGTCGGCATTGTCACCGCGCTGGTCGGCATTCCCTTTTTCATGGTGATTGTCTGTCGCAACGGGAGAAGCAACTGATGCAAGGACTGACTGTGCAAGGACTGACTGTGGAAGCGCTGAGCGTGCATTACGGCCGCCAACGTGTGCTGGACAATATATCCACCGGCCTGCTGCCGCGCGGCGAGGTGATCGTGCTGCTGGGGCCGAATGGCTGCGGCAAGTCCACCCTGCTCAAGGCCATGGCCGGCCTGCTGCCCAGGCAGGGCCGCATGCTGCTGGATGGCCGCGAGCTGGGCCGTGGCCGGGGGCAGGCAGAGGGCAAGCTGGTTTACTTGCCGCAGAACCTGCCCGGCGATGTAAGACTGCGGGTAGATGAAAGCGTGATGGTAGCGGCCAATGCGCTGCGCAGCGGGCTGGGCGACGACAGCAGGTCGGCGGTGGAACAGCTGCTGCACCGCCTGGGCATCAGCCAGCTGGCCCATCGCCAGTTGGGTGAGTTGTCCGGCGGGCAAAAGCAGATTGTGGCGCTGGCACAGGCGCTGATCCGCGAACCGGACATCCTGCTGCTGGACGAACCGCTGTCGGCACTGGATCTGCGACGGCAGTTTGAAGTGATGCGGCTGATCCAGACCGAAACCCGCCAGCGCAATATGCTGACGTTAATCGTGCTGCATGACCTCAATATTGCCCTCAAGCACGGGGACCGCACCTTGCTGCTGAACCAGGGCCGGCTGCAAGGCTGCGGCCTGCCAGCCGAGGTGATTACTCCGGCACAGCTGGCCAGGGTGTTCGGGGTCAGCGCCCGGGTGGAGCACTGCTCGCACGGCAGGCTGAATGTGCTGATTGACGCTGCCCTGCCAGCCGGCAAGCTATGATCCTGTCCATTCCTATGTGCCGGCGTCAGCCTGCCAGCCCAGCCCCAGGCTCTTGTGCAAGGTAGCAAAGGCTTGCAGCAGCGCCGCCCGGCTGTCCTGCTCCGCCAGGGTGGCAGTCAGCAGCGTGCGCCGGGCATCGATCAGTTGGCTCTGGTCAGCCACCCCGGCCTGGCGCCGCTGTGCCATCAACTGCGCTTGCTGACTGGCCGAGGCCAGCAGCGCCTGCTGCTTGCGCAGGGTGTCGCGCTCATGGGCGTAGCGTGACAGCGACTGGTTGGCGTCCTGCAGCGCATGCAGCACGGCAGACCGGTAATTGGCATCGGCCTCGTCGCGCTCGGCCTCGGCCTGCTCCACCGCCGCGCCGGTGCGACCAAAGTCCAGCCAGTCCCAGCTGAGGTAGGGTGCTGCCAGCAGCATGCTGCTGCTACGCGACAACAGCTTGCTGGCCGAGGTGGCCCCCAGGCCGATATCGCCCAGCAGCGTCAGCTTGGGAAAGTAGCCGGCCTTGCGCTGGCCGATGCGCGCCGTGCTGGCCGCCAGCTGGCGCTCGGCGCTGCGGATATCGGGCCGCTGGTGCAGCAGGCTGGCCACATCGCCCACCGCCACCTCCGCCGGCACCGCCGGAATCTCCCCCACCGTTGCCAGCTCGGCATCCAGCGCGCCAGATGGCTGACCGCACAGCAGGGCCAGTTGGTCCAGCGCCTCGGTCAGCGTCTGCCGAGCATCCTGCAGCGCACGCTGGCTGTCCAGCAGATGGCTGCGCTGGCTTGCCAGTTCCATATCGCCAATCACCCCGGCGCTACGTCGTTGCTGCACCAGCTGCAGCAGGTTTTCATCCAGTTGCAGCAGCTGGGTACGCACCTGTACTTCATGTTGCCGCAACCGCAGCTGGGCATAGGCCTGCACCACATCCGCCAACAGGGAAACCTGCGCGTCAGCCAGCCTGGCCTGCGCCTGCCCGGCCTGCGCCGTGGCCGCCTCCACCGCCCGCCGGTTGCCGCCAAACAGATCGACCTCCCAGCTGGCATCCAGGCCCAGATTGTAAAAGCGCAAGCTCTGCGCCGAGTCGGTACCCGGCCCCATGTCCAACGCCAGGCCAACGGCGCTGGCCGCACTCTTGGGCCGGGTATTGGCCTGCTGCTGTGCCAGACCGGCACGCGACTGGCGCAGGCGCGCCTGTGCCGCTGCCAGATCAGGACTGTCTTGCATGGCACGGGCCAATAGCCGGTCCAGCTGGGCATCGTGCAGGCTTAGCCACCATTGCGCCGGCTGTACCAGCGGGGATGTTGCCGGCGTGGTGGCGCGCACCAGTTGCTGTCCGGTGGGCAGCAGCGGCGCACCGTGGTAATCAGGGCCTACCGTGGTGCAGGCAGTCAGCGGCAGCGCGGCCAGCAGGCCGCTCAGCAACAGGCGGCGGGAGAATTGTGAACGAAACGGCATAAGCAGGCTCTCTTGGAAAACAGGTTCAGTGCGCACCGGGCATGGCCTTTTGCTGGCTGGTCTTGATCAACAGAGCCAGCGGAATGCAGCACAGCATCACCAGGCACAAGGCCTGGAAAGTCTGGGCGTAGGTCATCACCATGGCCTGCTGCTGGATCTGCCCGGCCAGCTCGCCCAGCGCCTGCAGTCGGGCGTGGGCAGCATCGCCCACCTGAGCCAGATGGCTGGCAGCACTGCCGGCAATGCGCTCTTGTGTCAGCACCGCATTGGCCGACACCGCGCTATTGAGGGTTTCGCCGTTCAGCGCATTGCGCCGGTCGATGAAGCTGCCAATCACCGCCAGCCCCACCGAACCACCCAGATTGCGCGCCATGTTGTACAGGCCGGCGGCATCGCCGGATTCCTCGCGCGTCACCGCCGCCATCGAGGCCTGGTTGAGCGGCATCATCGCCAGCATCTGCCCCACCCCGCGCAGCAGCTGCGACAGGGTGAAGTCGTGGTCGGCGCTCTGCGCGGTAAGGTTGCCGTCCAAATAGCAGCTATAGCCAAACAACAGCAGGCCGGACACCACCAGCAGGCGGTAATCCACCTTGCCGCCCAGCAACAGCGGCAGCAGCGGCATCATGGCAATGGCCGGGATGCCGGACATCAGCAACACACCACCAGACTGCTGGGCGTTATAGCCGGCCACCACCCCCAGGAACTGCGGCAGCAGATAGGACACGCCATATAGCGCGGCACCAATGGCAAACACGATGATGATCACGCTGGCATAGCTCTTGTTGCGCATCAGGCTGAGCCGCACGATGGGCTTGGCCGCCAGCCGCTGCGACAGCGCCACCAGCAGCAGGCCCAGCAGCGAGCAAACAGTCAGAAAAATGATCAGGTCGGATTCGAACCAGCGTTCACGCTGCCCCTCTTCCAGCAAGGCAGTCAGCGTGCTCAGGCCCAGCGCCAGCCCGGCAATGCCCAGCCAGTCGGCATCACGAAAGGCCTGCAGGCGGGCGGACTCCGGCGGCAGGCCGGCCAGCAGCAGCAACACCAGCACCGCACACACCGGCACATTGAGAAAAAAGCACCAGTGCCAGCTGTAGTTTTCCGCCAGCCACCCCCCGACTACCGGCCCCATCAGCGGCCCCTGCAGCACGGTCATGCCAAACAGCGTCATGCCCTTGGGCAACTGGTGGCGTGGCAAGCGGGTGCGGATGATGGTCTGCGCGGTGGGAATCATCGCGCCACCGGTAAAACCCTGGCCGATACGCGCCAGAATCAGCATGGGCAGGCTGCTGGAAATGCCGCACAACATGGAAAACAGGGTAAACAGCAAGGCAATGCCCACCAGGAAATTGCGTAGGCCGAATACCCTGGTGAGCCAGGCGGCCAGTGGGATGATGACGATTTCGGCCATCAGGTAGCCGGTGGAAATCCAGGTGCCCTCGGTGCCGGTGGCCCCCACCGAGCCCTGCACTTGCGGCAGGGCCGAATTGGTGATGGAGATGTCCAGCACCGCCATCAGCGCGCCCAGCGCACCGGCGATGACAGCAATCCAGTCGGCCATGCTGGCATCGGCTTCGCGCATGGCCTGTGTCGGTCCGGCCTTAGCCATGACTGGCCTCGTGGCGGGTATCCACCTCGGCCGTCACTGACAGGCCCGGCAACAGCCGTGCGCGCAGGGCGGGGGGAATATCCAGCCGGATGCGCACCGGCACCCGCTGTACGATCTTGGTGAAATTGCCGGTGGCGTTTTCCGGCGGCAACAGGGCAAACTGCGCCCCGGTTCCCGGCGAAAAGCTTTCCACCACGCCATGCAGTTCGACATCCGGCAGCGCATCAACATGCAGGCTGGCGCGCTGCCCCACCTGCATGCGCTGCAACTGGGTTTCCTTGAAATTGGCCACCAGATACATCTGCTGTACCGGCACAATGCTCATCAGCCGTGTACCGGCCTGCAGCAACTGCCCTACCCTTACGCTCAGGTCGCCCACCCGGCCATCCTGCGGGCTGCGCAACACGGTATCGTCCACATCCAGATGGCTTTGCCGCTGCGCCGCTTCGGCGGCCTTGCGCTGTGCCTCCGCCTGGGCCAGTTGGGCCTGACTGGTGACCAGCCGGGTAGTGGCCGCCTTCAGTACCGCGCTGGCCGCATCCAGATTGGCCTGTGCCTGCGCCTGGTTATTGCGCAGCTCGGCCAGGCGTTCGTCACTGGCAGCTCCGGTAACACTCAGGGGGGCATAGCGCTTCACCTCCTCACTGGCATGTGCCAGCGTCAAGCGCGCCACGGTTTCCTGCGCGCGCGACTGGGCAATTTGCGCCTGTTGCTGGGCGATGTCGGCCCGCGCACGCTGCAAATCGGCCTCGCGTGCTTCCAGCTGTGCCCGGCTCTGTTCCAGCATGGCCTGGTATTGCCGGCCATCCAGCCGCACCAGCGGATCGCCGCGCCGCACCTGCTGATTGGCCGTTACCAGCACCTCACTGGCATAGCCGCCGATCTTGGGGGCAATCACCACGCTATCTGCCTTGAGATAGGCATCATCGGTCGTTTGCAGATAACGCCCGGTTTGCCACCAGTAGCCACCCCAGGCAACTGCCCCTGCGGCGACAGCTGCCAGGCCCAGCCAGGCCAGCCGGTAATTGCGCCGTACCGGCGGTGTGGAAGACGGTGCAGTGTGTTCAGCAACAGACATGGCCAATCCAATTTATAACAAATGGTATATTTTTCAGATTCGACAAAAATATGTCAATTGTTATATTTTTAAATTTTTGTAAGACAGGCCCGCCCATGCAGAGCAGCAAAAGTCCGCGCCATCCCAGCGCCGGGGGCTACGCCCGTGGCGAGGAAACACGCCGTCGCCTGATTGAGGTTGCCATCAGGCTGTTTGGGGAAAGAGGCTACGAAGGGGCATCGTCGCGGGAAATCGCGCGGGAAGCCGGTGTCAATGCACCGGCATTGCAGTACTACTTTGACAGCAAGGAAGGCTTGTACCAAGCCTGCGCCCTGCATCTGGCCGCAACAGCCGCCAATCATTTTGGCCCTGCCATTGCCGTGGCCGAAACCCTGCTGGACAAGAGCGATGCGACAGCAGCAGAGCTGATCGAGGCCTTTCTGGGCTTGCAGGACAGCATTGCCGATTTCCTGCTATGTGGCGAGGAAGCCCAGCAGCGCCGCCTGTTCATTGCCCAGGAACAAGCGGGCAACGGTGCCAGCGCACCAGTGCTGGACAGGCCGGAGCGACATCGCATGGGCCACACCTGCAGCGCCATCATTGCCCGCCTTACCGGCAGGCCACTTGACGACCCGCTGACCCGGCTGCGCCAGATGACGGCCAACGGCCAGCTGATGGTGTTTCACGTCGTGCCGCGCACCGCGCTGCAAGCCATGGGCTGGCAGCATCTGGAAGGCGACAACCTGGCCTTCCTGAAGCAGACCGTGCGCGCACAAACCCGGGTACTGATTGCCAGCTGGATGCAGCAAGCCGGTAGCCCGGCATGATATCGGCCGGCGTGCTGCCGGCCATGCGGTCACGCAGCCACAAAAAAACCCGCACGAATGCGGGTTTTAACAAAATGGCGATCAGGACTTGTCGCCATCGTCCTTGCCTGGTGGCACATAACCGGGGAAGGTGAAACCGCTGAACAGTTGCTTGGTCTGCTCCTGCATACGGTTCTGCATTTCCAGGAACATGCCGGTACTCTGCTCCATGTAGCTGGACATCACATTCTGGATGGCCGGCCCCTGCAGCTTCATGAACTCACCCCACATGGTGGAGTTGAACACCGCCTTGTCACCGTATATGGCACGGGTCTGCTCCTGCAATTTCTGCTGCATCTGACCAAACAGCTGCAGGTTCTTTTCCAGGAAGGGGCCCATCATGCCCTGCATGGCCTGACCATAGAAACGGATGAACTGGGTCAGCACCTCGTAACTGAACATGGGCATGCCGCCATTTTCCTCCTCCAGGATGATCTGCAGCAGCACGCTGCGAGTGATGTCATCCTGCGTCTTGGCGTCGACAACCTGGATATCCACGTTTTCGAGCACAAGCTGCTTTACGTCTCCCAAAGTGATGTAGGAACTGGTCGCCGTATCGTACAGGCGACGGTTCGGGTACTTCTTGATGACCCTTTTTTCAACACTCATGTAACACTCCCGGATTATTGTCGTTGGTGTTGTGCACCCGCAATTTATCATAAATACAACAAGCTAGAGCAAAACTTCTATGCCCTTTACGCGGCGCATGCTACATTCCATCTTCATTGTGCAGTGCAATATAAAAAAGATATAAAAGTCCAATCAACACAGAGCTTGTCGGTCATTTCCACGAAATCCAATGATGAGGGTTAAAAACATGTTCAATACCAACGATCAACTGAGCAAGATCTCCCTGTCCGGCTTTGAAGCTGCCCTGCGCGTAGCCCAGATCTCCCTGGACAGCGCCGAACGTCTGGTGAAGCTGAATCTGGAAGCTTCCAAGCAAACCCTGGAAGAAAACGTGAAGGTTGCCAAGGCTCTGGCCGGCGCTACCGATGCACAGGAAGCCCTGAACCAGTTCAACCAGTTGACCAGCCAGTCGGTTGACAAGGCAGTAGCCAACTCCCGCAACGTGTACGAAATCGTTTCCGCCGCTCAGACCGAACTGTCCAAGCTGGCTGAAGAAAATCTCGGCAGCTTCAACAAGAACCTGATCACTGCCCTGGAAGGCGCTGCCAAGAATGCTCCGGCAGGTTCCGACAATGCGCTGAACGCCGTCAAGACCTCGCTGGCTGCTGCTGCAGCAGCCGTCAACAGTTTCAGCAAGGCTGCCCAGCAAGTTGCCGAATTCACCGACAGCAGCATCAAGGCCGCCAGCAGCGCCACCGCTGATGCCGTGAAGACTGCCACCAAGCGCGCTTGATCCTTCGAGCAAGGCTGCATAACCCCGCCGCGGCGGGGTTTTTTGTTTTCCTGATGCGCGCGAGCGACTGCAGGTTTACAATTCCGTTTTTGAGTTCCCGCAAAGACCACAGGTTCAACGCATGAAAATCAGCAGCAACTTTGACGCAGGCAGTATCGACATCGTTTCCATGGAGAGTTTCGACGACATCCAGCTGCGGATTCCGCGTGACAATGCCTCTGACTTTGCCCAATGGTTTTACTTCCGCCTGCAGGGTGCGGCTTATCAGGCTTGTACGCTGCGCTTTCTGAATGCGGGTGAGTGCGCCTATCCGGAAGGCTGGACCAACTACCAGCTCATGGCCTCCTACGACCGCATCAACTGGTTCCGCGTACCTGCACAGTACGATGGCCAAGTGATGACCGTTGAGCACGTTCCGCTGGCCAATAGCGTGTACTACGCCTATTTCGAACCCTACTCGCACGAACAGCACCTGAACCTGCTGGGTCAGGCACAAGGGTCCGGCCTGTGCCAGATTCACGATCTGGGCTTTACCGTGCAGGGCCGTGACATCAACCTGCTGACCATCGGCCATGAAGTGGAATCCGACCTGAAAATCTGGGTGACTGCCCGTCAGCACCCGGGTGAAACCATGGCGGAATGGTTTGTCGAAGGCTTCCTCAACCGCTTGTTGGACCCACTGGATGCCACCTCCCGCGCCCTGCTGGACAAAGCCACTTTCTATGTGGTGCCGAACATGAACCCGGATGGCTCGGTACTGGGCAATCTGCGCACCAATGCCGCCGGTGCCAATCTGAATCGCGAATGGCTGGAGCCAAGCGCCGACAAGAGCCCGGAAGTACTGCTGGTGCGCAACAAGATGCAGGAAACCGGCGTCGACCTGTTCCTGGACATTCACGGTGACGAATCCCTGCCCTATGTCTTTGTCGCCGGCACCGAAGGCGTTCCTTCCTATACTGACGCCATCCGTCAGCTGGAAGACAAGTTCAAGCACTATCTGATGGTGTCCAACCCGGACTTCCAGGACGAAGTCGGCTACGACAAGGATGCACCTGGCAGTGCCAACCTGAGTCTGGCCACCAACTGGGTGGGTGAAAACTTCAAATGTCTGGCCTTCACCCTGGAAATGCCATTCAAGGACAATGCCAACCTGCCAGACGACGACTATGGCTGGAACGGCCAGCGCAGCCTGCGCATGGGGGAAGCCATACTGACCCCGATCTACGCCGTAATCAACGAATTGCGCTGAATCACGGTCCTGCCTGACGCAAAAAAGCCGGAGCACAGACTCCGGCTTTTTTATTCCTGCAGTTCTGCAAGACGCTTACATCACCAGCGGTAGCTTCTCCAGCGCCTTCACCAGCTCGATCTCGGCCAGGCACCAGTCACTCCCCTTTTCCAGCACCTTGCCTAGCGCAATCTGAAAATGCTTGCTGCGCGCTGTCATGTAGTACTGCTTGCCCAGCGTATATACAGAAATCGGCATGATCAGAGCGTTGATGCGTCGCCCCCCCCTGTCAAACGGTACAAACAGGGAGATATGCCCGGACAGCCAAACCATATCCGCCGGCAGGCTAGGATCAATCAGCTTGCTGTCCACCGGGCGAATGGACGCGGCTACCGGTCGGCTGGACAGCGTTTCCAGACCCAGGTAAATGCGCTCGCGCTGACTGGCCCGCTTAACCCGGCGAATAAGGCCCAGGCTCCAGTTGTTGCTATCCACGTCACGATAGCCTACCAGGCCTCCCAGATTGACCCACTCGTTCCCCAGCGAATCCAGGGTAACGCCCAAGCCGGTCTGGCTGACATTCTCCACCGACCAGCGCAAAAACTCGTCACGCGCATGCACGACAGGCTGCGGCATATCAGTGGAAAGGTTCAGCGGTGCCAGGGCCAGCGTGCTACGGTCACGCTTGCGGCTGGTGACAAAGCCATAAATGCGGATATTGGCAGCATCATCAAAGCTGTCGGTATCTGCCTGCCGCGTCTGCACCATGCTGGCCTCGTCCGGCTGGCGAATCAGCCGATGCAGGGCTGACAGGCGGTGCGCCACTTCGAGATTGCGGTTGGTCACGGCCATACGCTCGGCACGTTCAAAACGCACCGGCTTGGCAGCCCACTCACGACACAGCATGCGCAATAAGCCGGCATCGATACCCGGCTCTACCAGCGGCTTCAGCTCGGGCGGCAAGCGCCCGCCCTCCATGACCGTGGCCCAGCCATGAATGATTTCAACCATGTCGGCGGTGGACCAGAAACGGGCGGCGTCACTGACAAAACCAGCATGAGCACGTGCTGCCGGCATCGCTTCGGTCAAGGTAACGGCAAAACTGGCCTCTTCCGAAAACTGCGGCTGCAGTGACATGCGGTTGGAAACCAGGCAGAGAATCTGATAAGAGAAATTGAACTGACGCAGGCTCAGGTTGCCGCTGCTCAGCAGGGACAGCATCAACATGATCAGGTACTGGTCCTGCACCGTCGTCCCCGGGCTTTCCTCGCCAAACAGAAAAACCGGAGTAGAGTCGATGCGCATTTGCTCGGCAAAGCGGTAGAGCTGATTCACATTCAGCCAGAACACATCATCGGGACTGAAATGCCGCAGATACTGCCAGCGGGCAAATTCGCCAAAATAATGCATCATCCGTACCAGAACCAGCGGCAGCATGGCCCGTAGTCGTTCCTCCTGCTGCATACCGGTATCGACAGACAGTGCACGCTGGTAAAACTCGAGAAACTGTTTGCCAAAAGACAGGATTTGCGAACGCAGCTGACCTTCCAGCACCTTGGGCATGCGCGTGTTCATGAAATACTGCGAACACAGGTTTTCATGCAAGGGCTGTATTTCCAGATTCAGCGTCAGCACTGCGTCCAGCAGATCTGCCGTTACATGCGGGGAAAGAGCATTCACCTCCGCCAACATCTCGGTAATTCTCTCATGTGCAGCCGCACCATATTCCTGCTTTAGCGTATCGGCATAAGCCTTGGCGGCAGCTGCATTGGCCAAAGGGTCTGACTTGTTCTTTGAGCCTCGGGAGAAAAAGTCCAACATGTCGTAACTTTCAGTCGGTCATGGTGACAGGGAGCGTTGATGGAGCAGCGGGTGCAGCATTTATTCTTATCAGTATTTATACAAGCAGGCAAATCAGCAAGAAGAACTTGCGTACAAAAACAAAAAGCGCCCATGCAGGCGCTTTTTTCAGGCACTTGGCAGGCCATGTTACATCAGATGGCCAGATCTTCAAGCGTTTTGCCAGCGTTCAGCAGTTCCTGTACCCATACCGGTTTGCGACCACGGCCAGTCCAGGTCAGTTCGGTATTTTCCGGGTGACGATACTTGGCTTCCACCGGCTTGCGAACAGCACCGCCCACCTTGCCCAGCACCTCTTCCACGCTCAGGCCATAAGCCTTTGCCAGTTCGATGATCTGTTTTTTGGCCTTGGTTTTTTCTTCGGACTCACGACGCTTGATTTCGTTTTCAACGTCGCTTTTCAGTGCAACCAGCTCGGTAAAGCTCAGAGTGCTAATATCCATTTTTCCGCCCTTATTATTCAGTTAGACAACAACGATTTCAATTTAGCCAAAAGGAAGTCCATTCGTCAAGACAAAACAGTTAAAATTCCGTAAGCAAACCAATTGCTTATTCATCCTGAGTAACATAGGGCAAAGTCAGACACACCAGCTGATGAAGATATTCCGCTTCCAGGTAAATACCTTTTTCCCAACAAGCGGATTGCACAACCACCAGTGTTTCGTATTCGCCTTCAGCAACTGGACAAATGGCAGCAATCATTCCAATGGATTGTTCAGGTACTTCAGGACTGAATAGCTTGCTGCCCACCGCAGCGAAAGAAGACAGCCTGGCCTTGAATAAGCGTCGTTTCAACTTGCCAAGATATTGGGTGCGCGCCACAATTTCCTGCCCGGGATAGCAACCCTTTTTAAAGCTGACAGCACCAATCAATTCCATATTTGCCATCTGGGGAACAAACTGTTCCTGCGTTGCCTGTGCCACCCAGGCAATACCCGCATCTATATCACGGATATTCCACGCCATGGATGACACCGCAGTTGCCTCTTCAGCAAGCAGTGTCGGCAACAAAGCAGAGCCCTCATCAAGCTGAAGCAGATAACCACCTTCTGGCAAGGCGATGGCTGTTTCCGTGCCCCCCTGCAGCACAGTCAAGGCTACGGGTGCTTCAGCAGCAAAATACTGCTCAATCAGGGCCTGTACTTGCGCACCACGCACACCGGCAATACTGGTCTGTTCAGAATCCAGCACATTCACTTTCACTCTGGAACGCATGACAAACATGGCCAGACGCTTGGCAACCGCCTGACAGATATCCGACGCTACAATCAGGTAATAAGCCGACTGCTGCTTCCAGATAAGAAAACTGGCAAGCATGCGCCCCTTGGCCGTGGAATAGGTGCTGAACCGTGCCGCACCATCGGCAACATCCCGAATATCACCTGACAATTGGCCTTGCAGAAAAGTTTCGGCATCCTCGCCTTCTATCCGGATAATGCTGAAACTATCCAGCATTGCCAGTGCATTTCCATCACGCACAGCCGCAACTTGCCGGAAAACATCCGGAAACTCCAGCCGGTTTTCCGTACCGATATAGCCCTGATTTTTTTCTACCCACGCCTGCCATGTCTTGTTCATGTTGCAACACCTGTGATTAGCACACCAAATTAGTCAAGAATTTTACTTTTTCCCATCAATTTCTACCAGTACGATAACAATAGCTACTCCCATGCCGCCGCGATATTCTTTTCGCGTCATGCACTTAGTTACACCTCGATACCAAGGCAAAGAAAAAGCTGCCAAAATCACCGCCAAAGCGTTGACAGGCCTGATTCCCATCGGTATAGTTCGCACTCTCTTGGATGTTCCCTGATAGCTCAGTTGGTAGAGCGACGGACTGTTAATCCGCAGGTCGCAGGTTCGAGCCCTGCTCGGGGAGCCAAGACCCCACAATCTAAGCATTGCCCGGTTATTCCCTGATAGCTCAGCTGGTAGAGCGACGGACTGTTAATCCGCAGGTCGCAGGTTCGAGCCCTGCTCGGGGAGCCACTCTCGCAATGCATGCTGTTTTATTCCCTGATAGCTCAGTTGGTAGAGCGACGGACTGTTAATCCGCAGGTCGCAGGTTCGAGCCCTGCTCGGGGAGCCAAATACCTTCACAGAGAACCGCCTTCATGAGGCGGTTTTTTGTTTTATATCTGCCTCTTCTGCCTTCCGCCCACCTGGATTCTTTTTTCCTTTTGACAAGCTCTGCATTGATACCCAAGAATGCGCTGAGCAACATATCAGCATATTCATGCTAAACTAGAGTTTGGTTAACACTGTATTAAACAAAACTCAAAGGATCAGTCATGTCCATTCTGAAAGAATTCAAGGAATTTGCCGTCAAGGGCAATGTAATCGACCTAGCCGTTGGTGTGGTTATTGGCGGTGCCTTCGGCTCCATCGTCAAATCGCTGGTCGATGACGTAATCATGCCCCCTATTGGCCTGCTGGTAGGCAATGTCGACTTTGCCAACCTGTTTCTGGTCCTGAAGGAAGGCGTCAAGCAGGCTGGGCCTTACGCTTCAGTGGCAGCCGCCAAACAGGCTGGTGCAGTGACAATGAATATCGGCCTGTTCATCAATTCGCTGGTGAGCTTTACCATTGTTGCCTTTGCCATTTTCATGCTGGTGAAGGCCATCAACAGACTGAAGCGGGAAGCCCCGGCGGAAGCCGCTCCCACTCCGGCTACCAAGGAATGTCGTTACTGCCTGTCCAGCGTGCCGCTCAAGGCCAGCCGCTGTCCGTGCTGCACCTCGCAGCTGGACTGAATCCTCCTGCAGGCAGGAAAATGAAAAGAGGCCCAAAGGCCTCTTTTTTCATTCTGGCTTGCCATTCAGCGCTTGGTCTTGTTTTCCAGGCCAGCCGCCTCCAGCAGGCTGCTGGGATCAAAACCCAGCCGCAGCGCCCCCCAATGCCGGCCATCCACAAAGACCGGCAATGTCAGCTCGGAAAGAATCTCGCCGGTATCCCGCATATAGGTATGCAGCAGAAAAGGCTCGGTATTACGTGCTGATTTCAGCCCGGCCGGATCAGCAAACATGCGCTTGTCGCGACTGTTTACCAGATCTTTCTCTTCATCGCCGCTCAGGGGCTGGCTATACCAGCTATTGTGCGTTGGGGCGTAGCCATTGGTATCAACCAATAGACAAAAGCGTCCTCCGACTACATCACGCACCAGTGCGTCGTAATGCGGCTGCACCAGCCCGGCCAGCTTCTCGTCATAAGCAGTATGGTATTTGGTTGGTTTGCTGCCGGGAATCGCCTGATAGCGCTTATCAAAGATATCGGCACCACCTTGCAGCTGCTGTTGCAGCATGCCTTGCAGATGATCGCGCAGATGACGTGCCAGGCCGATCATACGGTCAAACTCGCCCTCTCCGATAATGAAGCGGGATACCATTTCCTGAACCTGCTCGGCCACACCAGACAGTTCGTCAGCCACCTGCTCGGTATGATTCAGGCGCTCGGTTACCTGCTGGCCAAGCCCGTGAATCTCGGAGACGTGGCGATTGACCTGCCGGTTGGTTTCGGCAAAGTCCTCCATGGTGCCGGCTATCTGGGTCAGACTGCTGGCGGTAGTTTCAAAATCGCCCATCATGCGGCCAAAATGCTGCGATGCACGGGAAACCACGTCTCTTGCCTGGTGGGTACCGGCAGTAATTTCGTTGGTTTCCACCTGGGTATCCGACACCAGGCCCAGCATGCCATCGATATTGCTGGAAATTTCGTCGGTAGCCTTTTTCACCTTTTCCGCCAGCTTGCGCACTTCATCTGCCACCACAGCAAAACCGCGTCCGGTTTCCCCGGCCCGGGCTGCCTCGATAGCCGCATTCAGTGCCAGCAGATTAGTCTGATCAGAAATATCCTTGATGAGATCGACAATCGTCTTGATGCTGGCCGAACGCTGGCTCAGATCTTCCACGGTCTGATTGAAATGACCCACTTTCTGGCTGATGTCGAAGATGCGATCTGCAACGGTTTTCAGCTCGTCATATGACTCGCGCGCGACATCCAGATTGGACAAGGTGGAAGAGGAAATGGACTGGGTCTGGCCGGTTACCTGGTTGATGCCGTTTGTTGTCTGGTCGCTGGCATCCCGTACCCGGGTGGCAAATTCGTCTTGTCGCACCGCGCTACCCAGCGATTCGCTGACATTCTTGCGGGTACGCGCCGAGTCCATGGCAATACGTACTGTCATCAGGCGCACATTGCTGATGATTTCCCGCATTTTCAACTGGAAGCGGTTATAGGAAACCGAAACATCACGGATTTCATCATGGGTGATGGTTGGAATATCACGCGACAAATCCCCCTCGCCCGCCCCGATTTCATTGAAGATGCCAATAATCATCTTCAATGGCCGTACGATCAGATAGCGCAAGTACCAGACCATGAAGCAAACAAATACAAAACCAGCCAACCACAAACTTGCAGACCAGAAAATGGCCCCGTCTATGCTGCTGCGAATGCTTTCCAGCGTTGTCGCGCTCATTCCCGAACCATTGAGCTGGCCACGAATATCCGTCAACACCAGATAGACATATACCAGCATGATGAGCTGGAACAGGCTCAAAAAAAAGAAACTGCACAATTTCCTGGTGAGTGTGTAGAAAATCGTCTTCTCAACCAGAGTATAAATGCGCCAGAACCACTCCATGCTCTCTCCTTACGACCTGCTGGTATTACTTGTTATATGTTTAAAGCGGGCGCTACATTTTTACCTGAAATTTGTGAAATGACTACTCAAATTTAGGATAAAACTGATTGCTATCAAGAACCATTACCATCATGATCATAGAAAACAAAAACTGTAAACAAAGAAACTGAAAGATCATCACTCCCCGCCACTCGCTTCCGCAGGTAGACGCTGCCAAACCATCCAGAACTCCTGACCAGCAAAGACGGGGATGGTGGAGTCAACTGTCCGACACTCCTGCAAGACAAAGTGTCCGGAAAAAAGCTGCTGCAGCGCCGGCAGGCTGGTACCAAACGGTGGTCCCTTCGGTTTCTCGGCCAGAAAAAACACCCCTGCCAGGTAACCACCGGGGCAAATCAACTGACTCATCTTCTGGGTATAGTCGTCCCAGCGGCCTGGCGGCAAGGCACAGAGAAAAGCACGTTCAAATATTGCGTCATAAGCTTGCCGGGCCGGCAGGGCAAAGAAATCTGCCTGCCATAAGCGGGCCGGGGTGTCTTGCAAGGCAAGCGTAGCGCGCTGGATGGCTTCAAGACTGAAGTCGATGGCATCCACTTGCATGCCCGCCTTTACCAACCAGGGCACGTCGCTGGCACTGCCGCAACCAGGCAGAAGAATCCTGCTAGCTGCAGGCAGCGTGGCAATGAAACGATGCATCTGCTCATCTGGGCTGGCACCTTCCCAGGGGGTCACCCCCTGCTGATAGCGCTGATCCCAGAATTCTGGCAGCGAGCTGTCTTGCGCCATACTTCAGTCCTCTCTTTAATGCTAATTTGCTAACGTAATATATTGGTGCAGTTGCGCTTCCACCCCATCCAGCCCTTGTTCCATGGCCAGCGGCAAGGCCCGGCCATCGGGCAAGCGCAGTTGCAGTTGTGCCTTATGCAGACGTAGCAGGATCGCCCGGCCCTCCAGCCGTACGACACCCCACTCAATGCCGTCCAAGTTTTGCAAGTCGAGCAAGGTACCCAAGCGCTCGGCAATATCCAGCAGTGGCTGGCGTAGCGGCAACCGTTGCCACACCTGTTCGCGCTCTGTGCCTTCCATGAAGCACCAGTTGGAAATCTCGGTAAAACTGCGGGCACAACCACGACAGACATTGTCACCTACCGCAGTCGTGCAACGTGCGATACATGGGGAGTCGGGACGCTCCAACACTATTGATTACTCCTGAATGAAACACTTCCGTCATATTTCTTGACGAATGCAATAAAAATGTCAGATAACTGAAAGACCGCTGCAACACGATAAAGCCCAATGCCTCGCAACGAATTATTGGTTTTCAGAATATTACGCATTCTGCGCGCCAAGCAGGTGCAATATCTGGATGAACGCCAGATCATGACAGCCATCCGGCGCGAAACGGGGGACGAGTTCAACGAGCCCACCATCCATGCGCACCTGCATTACATGCAGCAGCATGGTCTGCTCAAACCGGTCAACCTGAAGCAGCAGGGACGCGGCTATGGGCTGGACTGGGCCGGCTACGACTATCTGGATGCGTCCTGAAGCTGCGGCCCGGGAGCAGAATATCAAGTATACCGACCGACAACACTGGTCCTTGCCTGCACTGGCCTGAAAACACAAAACCCCGGCTTCCCGGGGTTTTTTCATGGCCTGGCCTTGCAGCTCAGGCTGTGGTTGCAGGTGGCTGCGCCAGCATGGCCAGTTCCTGTTCGGTAAACAGGCGCGACAGGGTTACAAAGCGCATGCCTTCACTCCCTTCCAACGAAAAGCTGCTGCTGCGCCCTGGCTGGGCATCGATGGTCAGTTGGCAGTTCTGCCAATAACCATACAAAAACGCGCTGATATAAAAAGGGCAGCCGCCGATTTCTCCCAGCAAAATGTCATGATCGCCAACACGGAATTCCTGCTGGGTAAAGCACAGTGGCGCGCTGCCGTCACAACACCCACCAGACTGGTGGAACAGCAAGGAACCATGACGCTGGCACAACACCGACAATAGTTCCGCAGCACGCTCAGTCATGTTGACGCGGGAAATCATGTCATTCCTTTGCGAGATACCGGCGGCGCCAAAGCGAGAGCGGCTCGCGCCACCCCCAAGGAGGACCGCTGCTTGCAAGCGGTCACGACCAGGCAGGCCGTGACCGTGTAATGGACTGCTGCCGGCCAGTCGACAGCGTGCGGATGAGCCCCACGCCGCCTGTAGCCGGATACACCGTGATTTAGAAGAAGCCCAGTGCCTTCGGGCTATAGCTTACCAGCAGGTTTTTGGTTTGCTGGTAGTGATCCAGCATCATTTTGTGCGTTTCACGACCGATACCGGATTTCTTGTAACCACCAAAGGCAGCATGTGCCGGGTAGAGGTGGTAGCAGTTGGTCCAGACACGGCCAGCCTTGATCTCGCGGCCCATGCGGTAGGCAGTATTGCCGTCACGGGTCCAGACACCGGCTCCCAGGCCAAAGGCGCTGTCGTTGGCAATGCGCAGGGCTTCTTCCTTGTCCTTGAACGTAGTCACGGCGACAACCGGTCCGAAGATTTCCTCCTGGAACACGCGCATCTTGTTATGACCGGCCAGAATGGTGGGTTCTACATAGAAGCCCTCGGCCAGAGCACCACCCAGATGCGCCTGACCACCACCGGTCAGTACCTGTGCGCCTTCGGCGCGGCCGATATCGATGTAGGACAGGATCTTGTCCAGCTGCTCGCGTGAGGCCTGGGCACCGATCATGGTTGCCATGTCCAGCGGGTTGCCCTGCTTGATGGACTTGACGCGGGCGACCGCACGCTCCATGAAGGCTTCGTAGATGGACTCCTGCACCAGCACGCGCGACGGGCAGGTACATACTTCACCCTGATTCAGGGCAAACATGGCAAAACCCTCCAGCGCCTTGTCAAAGAAGTCGTCGTCTTCGCGCATCACGTCTTCAAAGAAGATGTTGGGCGACTTGCCACCCAGCTCCAGCGTCACCGGAATGATGTTTTCGGCTGCGTATTGCATGATCAGGCGGCCAGTGCCGGTTTCACCGGTAAAGGCCACCTTGGCAATGCGCGGATTGGTGGCCAACGGCTTGCCGGCCTCCACGCCAAAACCGTTCACCACATTGAGCACGCCTTCCGGCAGCAGGTCGGCAATCACTTCCATCAGCACCAGAATGGCCATCGGGGTCTGCTCGGCCGGCTTGAGCACGATGCAGTTACCGGCAGCCAGCGCCGGAGCCAGCTTCCAGGCTGCCATCAGCAGGGGGAAGTTCCACGGGATGATCTGCCCCACCACGCCCAGCGGTTCGTGGAAATGGTAGGCCACGGTGTCTTCGTCCAGCTCGGACAGCGAGCCTTCCTGCGACCGCAGGCAGGAGGCGAAATAGCGGAAGTGATCCACGGCCAGCGGCAGGTCGGCGGCATTGGTTTCGCGGATGGGCTTGCCGTTGTCCAGGGTTTCCACCAGCGCGAGGAAAGGCAGGTACTCTTCCAGACGGTCAGCAATCTTCAGCAATACATTGGCACGCACAGCCGGTGCGGTGCGGCCCCAGCGGTCGGCGGCGGCATGAGCGGCATCCAGTGCCAGTTCGATATCGGCAGCGGTGGAGCGGGCAATGTCACACAGCGGCTTGCCATCGATCGGGCTGATGTTGGTGAAGTACTGGCCCTGTACCGGTGCCACCCAGCGGCCGCCGATGAAGTTGTCGTAACGGGATTTCAGCGGGAGTTTCTTGCTGAGTGCTGCGAGCGCTTGCTGATACATGACGTTGCCTCCTGGCTATTAGAATCGGAGCGCCGGCGTGTCTACCGGCTGCCATGTCATTGTGCGAAATCGCCCTGCATTCCTCTATTCGACTTTGGTCTTAGAAAAGTAGCAGCAAGCCTGTCAGCTTGATCAGCAGCCGGTAGGCTGTGCCAGTCGGCCCAGATGACCGATGAGCGCGCGCAACTTGGCCGGACGTACCGGCTTGGTCAGCATCGCCCAGTCGCCGGCAGCAATTTCAGCGGCGACTTCCGGCGTACGGTCCGCCGTGATGATGGCGGCCGGAATCCTTTGCTGCAGTTGCTGATACAGCGCGCGGATCACCTGCGGCCCACGCTCGTCATGGTCCAGATGGTAATCGGCCAGAATCACATCCGGCGGCCGGCTCAATTGCGCCAGCAAGGCCAGCGCCTGCTCAGCGCCACCAGCAGCCAGCGGCAGGCAACCCCAGCCGGATAGCAAGGTGCTCATACCGGCCAGAATGGCCGGCTCGTTATCGATCAGCAGTACTGACAGGCCTTGCAGCTCCGACGGACCGGATACCGCCACCCGCTCCTGCTGGCGTGGCATGGTCCTGACGGACTCGGCCTGACCATAGGGCAGCACAATACCAAAGAAAGAGCCACGGCCATAATGCGAACGCACCACCAGCCGGTGTTGCAAACGACCGGCCAGCCGCTTGACGATGGCCAGTCCCAGCCCCAGGCCCTTGCTGCACATGGCACTGTGCTCGGACAAGCGCTGGAACTCCTCGAACACCAGCGACAGCTTGCCTGCGGGAATGCCCTGTCCCTGGTCCCACACTCCAACCAGCACGCCTTCGGCAGTTCGCCGTGCGCCCAGCAGCACGCGGCCCTGCTCGCTATAGCGCAGTGCATTGCTGAGGAAGTTGCGCAGGATACGCCCCAGCAACACCCAGTCGGTATGCACCACCACCGGCAAGGGATGGCAACGCAGGCTTAATCCGCGCTCGGCCAGCAAGGGGCTAAACTCGATGCTGATCTGACGCAGTAGTTGGTCCAGATGAAAGTGGCTGTGCTCTACTTGCAGCGCACCTGCATCAATGCGGGAAAGCTCCAGCAGCGTATTGATCAAATCATCCACCGCCTCCAGTGAGCTGGCGGCATGCTGTGCCAGCCGCATGCCATCGCCAGCAGTTTCACGCTCGGCCAGGCTGGCGACAAACAGCCGCGCCGCATTCAGCGGCTGTAGCAGATCGTGGCTGGCGGCGGCAAAAAAGCGCGTCTTGCTGCGATTGGCCTCCTCTGCCGCCACAATGGCCTCACGCAATTGGGTATTGGCCTGGCGCAGTTCGACGGTACGTGCCGTCACACTCAACTCCAGCTCTTCTTTGGCCTGCTGCAGCACCTGCTCGGCACGGCGGGTCTGGGTGATGTCCTGGATCAGCGCATAAAAACCATGCACAGCACCATCTTCGCCAATATGGGGAATGAACGCCGCTTGGGCGTATTCCACCGAACGCTTGGGGGCTGGCATCTTGAGTTCGAAGACCGAGGAAATGCCGGCCAGCGCCTGCTCGACAAAATGGCGGCGCGGGTCATACAAGGCGGGTCCCAGCACATCGCGCAGGGTATGGCCGTTGATTTCGTGCACCGGTTTGCCAAACCAGTCTTCATACCCCTTGTTGGTGAAACGGTAGACCTGGTCTTTGTCGACATAGGAAATCAGCGCCGGCAGCGCATCGGTAATCAGCCTTAGCTTGGATTCGCTCTCGCGCAGCGCGCGTTCGTCGTGCTTGCGGGCAGTGACATCACTACAGGTAATCACGAAACCGGCGTTGGGCATGGGACAGGATTCGATCTCCAGCACCAGGCCGTGGCCGGTTTCCACTTCGTAACTGCCGTGAACCGGACATAGCAGCGGGATTTCCGCCTCCAGCGGCAGCGCCTGGCCGAGGCGCAGGGTTGAGGGCGGCAGGCCGGCCAGTTCGCAGAAGCGGTGGTTCCAGGCCAACAAGCGCGAGTGCTGGTCGAACACGGCAATACCCTGGCGCAGGCTGTTGACCGTGGCTTCCAGCAACTGCCGGTGCGCCGCCTGGTCTTGCTGGCGCAACAACTGCTCCTGGCGCTTGATTTCGGTAATGTCGGTGTAAATGGCCACCCGGCCACCATCTGCGGTGGCACGTTCGCTGATGCGCAGGCAGCGTCCGTCGCTCAGCGGCTCCAGATAGCTGCCACTACTGTCACGGTGCAGGCTGCTGCGCTGGGCACGCCAGTGATCTGCCTGCCCCAGCGCTTCCAGCGCACTACCGGAATCAGCCAGATGATCCAGATATTCAGAAAAATACATGCCGGTGTGCACATGTCGTCGCAATGCTGGCTGCAAATCAACAAAGCGCTGGTTGAAGCGCACCAGCCGGTCGTGCTGGTCCCACTGGGCAAAACCGTCTGCAATGGTATCCACCGCCACGCCCAGCCGGTTATTGGCCTGCTCGGCCACCAGCCGGGCTTCCTCTAGCGCGATATTGCTGGTTTTCAGGTCGTTGATGGCACGCTCCAGCGCGTGGGTACGCTCCTGGATGCGTTTTTCCAGCTCAGCCGAAACCTGGAAAATGGTAAAGGAATTGCCATTGTCCGCCATGCCACTTTCCACACGGTAGATCAACGCATTGTTGATCTTGCGCAGCTTGGCATTGTCCTTTTCCAGCAGGGCAATGTACTGCAGCAGCGCAGGCTTGTCGGCAAGATTGATGTCAGCAGCCGAATCCATGCTTACCCCCGGAATTATCCTGCACGATCAGCGGCATAACCGATGGCAATGCCGGTGAAGGTCTGGTTCACATGCATGGCATTGAATTGCTCGCCATAGGTATTGAAGCCAACAACCCGGTTCTGTACCAGCAGGTGGGACAGCCGGCTTTGCGCATCGGTATTGCTGATCATGATGCGACGCAGTACACAGTCACAACCCAGCACCACCTGCAAGGGGCCAAGCTGGCTGCGCACGCGGGCAAAGGTCTGATCCAGGCTGGCCACCAGATCCTGCGCCTGCGTACCAGACAGCACCACGCCCTCGTCCACGCTACAGAAAAAGGACAACGACAGGTCGGAATTCACGCGCTGGATGGAGCGCACATACGGCACGCCGCCTACTTGCAACACCAGCGGGTGGGCGGCAAAGGTATTGGCGTCCAGCTGGTCCGGGTCCAGCCCCAGCGTGCGGCAATATTCCACCGCGGCCGGCTCGGCATTGATTTCCGTTACCAGCCGGCTGTCGACATCCGCTTCGGTAATCACCATGCGCTCGCCGCTGCGGGCGGCATGTTCGGACTTGAACATTTCAAAGGGATGGCGGCTGGCCACCATGACAAAGGCAGCCGCCTGATTATGAAACCGGCCATCCAGCAATACGGCGGTGTTTTCGAAACGCATATTGTCACCGGCAGACCCCCCCAGCAGCGGGATATTCCCCAGTGCAGATGACAAGCGGCTGGCTACCCGCTCCTCGCAGGCTGCCAGGCCGTCTATCAGCATCAGCGCAAAGCTGTTACGGTCGATGGCTTTGCCGCTGTTGCGCGCCAGCTCGTGCCTGGCCGTCATCACCGCTTCAAATGCGTCGGCCAGCTCGAAAGCGTGCAGATTATCCAGCCGGGAAGCCACGGCAAAAAAATCCGGCTCGGCAAAGCTAACGCCGCTGATGCTGCCTTGCTGATAACCATGGCAGCCGATTTCACCGGCCGTGGTACATCCCACCACCAGCGCAGTGCCAAAATGCTGCTGCAAAGCAGGTGCCAGCCGGGTCAGATCATAAGCCGGGGAAATGAACAGCAGCACCAGTGACAGTGCTGGCTGATACAGCTGAGCAAACAGCTCAGCCGCCGCCGGCAGCGGATCCTGCTGCTGGGTGCTGCCCAGTAATACCTGGGGCTTCTCCATCTTGTCTCCACCTTGCTGCCCGGTGCTGCAGGGGCAGCCATTCTTGTGAGTTGGCCGGTTTTATTGATTGATATGCACCGGCTCGTACTTTTGTTGCATGGCAAAATCCGGTCGGCCCTGTCAGGCTTGCCCGAACCCGTTCATTGCATTCTAGCGCTGCATCTGCAGCAGCGGCCAACGCCATCAACAAGATGATGATGTGCAAGCATGCTTTTGGTGCAGCATGTCGGGCTCATGCTGCCAGCATCAGCGGTTTCAGGCTATAGTCTTGAACGCTGTCAACGCCGGGCAGCCACTTTTGCGAGGCCGATTCAAGATGGATATGAGTGTATTGATTGCCGATGATCATCCGCTGTTCCGCGAGGCACTGAAGGACGTGGTACTGGAAGCGTTCGGACGAGATATCCGTCTGATTGAATGCACATCACTGGAAGAAGTACAGGCCGCCATCAATGACGACTCTCTGGAACTGGCATTGCTGGACCTCAACATGCCCGGCATGCATGGCCTCAGCGGCATTGCCCTACTACGGCAAGCCGCACCGGTAGTACCGCTGGTGGTGGTTTCCGCCGACGAACGCAACGAAGTGGTAACAGCGGCGCTGCAACTGGGTGTATGCGGCTTCATACCCAAATCCACCCCGCGCAAGCAAATGGCCGATGCGGTACGCCGTATTGCCGAAGATGGAGAAATCTACCAACCTGCGCAACTTGCCGGTCACGACACCAACAGCCTCACACCGCTGCCGCTGTCCCCCGAACAACTGGCCATGCGCAGCCGTATTGCCAGCCTTACCCGACAAGAACGCTGCGTACTGGAAGCCATTGTGGCAGGCAAGCCCAACAAGATTGTCGCCCACGAGTTGAACATTGCCGAAAGCACCGTCAAGGCACATGTCTCGGCCATCCTGCGCAAACTGGAAGTCAATAGTCGAACCCAGGCAGTCATCAAGGCTGGGCCATTACTGGGCTAAAAATAAGCCCTTGCCATCCATTCGCCATCATTTCGCTGACATAACCCATGGTCGGTTGCCCAAGTATGGCAAGCAGCACAAAACCATCACGCCCTGCAAAGCCTTCCCTCTCTCTGCTTTTATCTTACCAATATCAAAAACAGCGGCATGAAATTCAACTAACAGAATTTTCAATTCAGTAGAAAGAAAATAATTTTTACTATCCAGAAAATTACATAAGCACATAAGGGAATAAGACAGAGATTACATATTGACTGATCAAATATAAAACTTGAGGATATAACCACCTGACGCAAAAAATGCATCAGTCAGGTCATATTGCAAACTCAAGGAGCCTACACATGTCTGCAAAACTGCACATTCTCATTCTGACTGCCCTGTTAAGCAGCTCTGGCCTGGCCATTGCCTCCAATGACTCCAGCAAGAGCAGCACTTCGCCTGCCAAATCACCAGCCAAATACTCAATCAGCTGCAATGACTATCTGGTGCTGAAGGAAACCGACAAACCGGTCATTATCGGTTACGAAATCAGCAAACACAAAAATGGCAAAGTATCCGCAGCGGAAATCATTGCAGACGTTGAGAAAATCGGACCGGAGCTTGATGCCTACTGCAAGGTAAACAAAGATAAAACCATGTGGCAAAAAATCAAGAGTGTATTCTGATCTTATCCTGAATAGCAGGATCAATTTTGATATTCTGCCTAATTTACTGCCTCGGCACTTAAATCAATCGGTATAAAACATCATCCTGAAGTGTATTGGCCTGACACTGGTCTTTGGTTTTCTGATTGTTGTACCAGTAAACATATACCCAGGATGACTCCTCGCAGGAAAACCGGAAGCTACAAGCCCCCCCTGCTTGCAGCTTCCGGTTTAGCCAGGGCAGCAGCCTAGCATGGCAATTACACCTTATATTGCGCTACAGCCTTGCTCATGCGCTCCACATTGATTTGCAGCTGGCTGGAATCTGACTCGGTGGCGCGTGCAATCTGGAGATTCTGATCTGTCAGCGCAGCCACGGATTCCAGGCTTTGTTCCATCAGATCCATCCCTGCTTTCTGCTCATCTGCCGAATGGCTTATTTCACCCACCATACCCACTGCCCTGCTCATTTGCAGACTGATTTCATCTAGCACCCCATGCGCCTGGTGCACCAGATTCACACTGGTATTCACCTGAGCTGCACTTTGTCGCATGCTGCCAACAGCACCGCTGGTATCCGCCTGAATACGAGCAATCATCTTGTCGATTTCCAGCGTGGCCTTGGCGGTACGCTCAGCCAACTTGCGTACTTCATCAGCCACTACTGCAAAGCCGCGGCCGGTTTCGCCTGCCCGGGCTGCTTCGATGGCAGCATTAAGCGCCAGCAGATTGGTCTGCTCGGCAATGTCCTTGATGACATTAGCCACCTTGCCGATATCCTCGGTTCGCACGCCTAGCTGCTCCACCGTCTCTGCCGAGCCAATCACTGACACCGCCAGAGCACGGATGGTTTCAGTTGCATGCTCGGATAAACGGGAAGCCTCTTCCGCCTTGCTGCCAACATCCCGGGTGACCGATTCGGTATCGTGGGCATGACGTGCAATCAGGCCGATGGAGGCCGCCAGCTGCTCTATGGTTGCAGCTGATTCACTGGTTTTATCCGTCTGCAGGGACGCGGCAGAAACCATTTCAGCCACGCTGCGGTTCAGACGGCCAGAAGTATCCTGCACATTACGCGCAGCATTCTGCATGACCTGCAGTGTTGCCGCGACTGCTGCAGTCTGGTTGTCCAGCTCTGTAGCAATATGGCTGATGATATCGTTGCGCGTAGGCTGCAACGAAGCCTGCAGATTGCCGGTACTGAGCAGGTCATTGAGGAAATGGTGAATGCGGTTTAGTCGACCCATTGTCCTTGGCATCGTGACAAACAACTGCCACAAACCAAACAGCAAGGCCAAGGCAGCCACCCAGTAAAACTGGGAGGTAATATCACTGAAACGGGTAGACAGCAAACCCAGCACCAGGCTGGCCAATAACAAGAACAGCGTAAAATAGAGCTGGAAACCAAAGCCTTTGGCCATCATTCGCCAGGCAGCCTGGTTGCGGACAACCCGACCATTCTCGATACGGATTGAACGGTCCCCTTGCCGGATGCGCCGATACAATTGCTCGACAGCGACTACCTCATCGCGCCCCGGCGGTGTTCGCACCGACTGGTAAGCAACAATTCTTCCCTGCTCGCGAACTGGCGATGCATTGGCCCTCACCCAGTAGTAGCCTCCATCCTTGCGCCGGTTTTTGACCAGCCCGCGCCATGGACGACCCTGCTTCAGATTGCGCCACATATCGGCAAAAGCCTCCTCCGGCATGTCCGGATGGCGAATCAGGTTATGTGGCTGCCCCAGCATTTCCGCTTGTTCAAACCCGCTTATTTCTGCAAATGCCTGGTTTGCCTCGGTAATATTTCCTTGTGTGTCGGTTCTCGAGTAAATAAAAACACCATCTGGAACAATGGTTTCCTGCTGGCTGACTGGCTGATTGTTGCGCATGTTTTTATAGATGAATGGTTTGATGTTGAGATTTGTTTTGCAGACCCGTATCCAAGCACAATGCAAGCGGCATCATAGCCAGTAATATTTACATAACCATGATGATTACATTGTTTTTCATCTGCGCGCAATCAATAGGAAATGTTTAAACTATTCCAGCAAAAATTATTGATCAAACAGAAAACCAAGAAGCAACCAGCCAACTTAATTCGGACACACCAAGCGCCTACATCCAGCTACCAGTAGCAACACCGACCAGTCACCTCCCCCCGACATAACAATCATGCCAAAATCATAAAAATTTACCAAAAGGTCAAATACAGTTCATCACCAGACCCGGAATTTATCCTTCAAGCCCTACACAACAGTCGTCGTCCATCGCTTCTGCTCAGCAATATTGCACAACTGAAAATTACATTAGTGCCAAGGTATTATTTACGGCATCAATTCAAAGGAGAAACCCTGCCTGGGTGAGCTACTGCGTTATGGCAGCGATTGCCACGTTTGCTGCAATAGCCGGGCTTGAAGAGGAAATCGGCTACGCCATTGCATAGCAGCTCACTAGTTGAGCCACGACATACCGTGTCCGGAGTCAATGCCTGCTGGCCTGGCTTTCAGGATATGCCGCCAGCACTGGCAACCGTAATGATATTGGCATTAATGAAACAAACCTGCATCCAGGGCCTGCACCCCTTTCCGGCCCCGGATCAACATACGGTGGGCGTTCATATTGATATCTGCCATGTGATCGGTACGCCGGTCGGCATGAAGGTGGCGGGAAAGTTGAGCTGATCGAAACCGATGGCAGGACCTTGCTATTCAAAGTCACCTGCCATGACGAGACGGGCCTGATTGGTGAAGCCTTGCATCGGCGCGCATTCATCAACATTGCGCGCCTCATGCAGCCGCTGCAGAAGCAAAGCCCCACTCGGCAATAGCCCCACAGCGATAGGTTTCAAGCGGTAGTTGGAAATGCTTGAGCATGAACCGATGTCTGCACAACCGATAAAAAACGAACTCGCAATAGAAAGTCCCAGGTATTTTCCTGCTGCCAGATGGCTTCCGCGCTCACCGAGGAGGGGTTATTTACAACAATTAACATGATGTTTGTTTGATATAGATCAATAGACATCCTGCGCGAGATGTGTTTTCCCCTGTCCGGCTTAGGCTTTCAGTAAGCGCTTCGTCTTAGAACAATTACGGGAGCTGGACATGAAAAAACCCTACCACCTCGCATGTCTGTCTGTTTTATATCCCTTGTTGATGTTGCTGTTCCAACAGCATGCTTTTGCCTTGCCAAGCTATGCCCGACAAACGGGTGAAGCATGCGTGGCCTGTCATGTCAGCTTCCCGGAGCTGACTCCCTACGGTCGACTGTTCAAATTATCCGGCTACACATTGGGTACGACACAGCGCTTTCCCGTTGCGGCCATGGCAGTAGCCTCTGTCAGCAAGGTATCCAATACGCAAGGCAATGACAGCAGCTACCCGCGCAATAATGAGCTGCAGCTGGAGGGTGGCAGCCTGTTTATTGCCGGCAAGATCGGAGACCATGTCGGCATGTTTTCCCAATGGACCTACAACAACCTCAACAGCACAAGCCAAGCCGATGGCAGCACGACTTTCAGCGGCAAAACCACCGTAGACAACAATGATTGGCGGCTGAGCTGGCACCTTGCCAAGGCTGACCTTGATCTGATCTACGGCCTGACACTGAATAACAACCCGACGGTACAGGATGCATGGAATTCAACGCCGGCGTTCGGTTATCCCTACCAATCCTCGCGGCTAGCCGGCGTCTGGGGAATCGGACCACAGGCAACCCTTATTGAAGGGGGACTGGCCCAGCAAGTGGCCGGGCTGAGCGCCTATGCTTTTCTCAACAAGAACTGGTATGCCGAGATAGGCAGCTATCGCGTGGCAGATGGCCCGTTCTCCTTCCTCAGTCACGGGGTGGATCTGAGCAACCGCCTGAGCGGCAACAATCCCTACTTGCGTTTTGCCTATAACCGGGACTGGGGGCTGAATTCCCTTACTGTCGGTGTGTTCGGCATGGATGCCAAAGTCCACGCCGATAGTAGCGACACCAATTCACCGCTGGATCATTACCACGACCGTGGAATCGACATGCAATACCAGTACTTGTCTGATCCGCACATTTTCACCACCCAGCTTTCCTATATTCATGAAAGTACGGACTGGGATGCCTCACATGTCGGCAATGACCGGGCGACAAGCAATAGCAAGCTGAACAGCATTAGGGCCAAGGCCAGTTACTGGTATCAGCACACTTATGGACTGAGCCTGGGGTATTTTGGCGAACATGGCACAACTGACTGGACCGCCTGGAGCAATACCGGCAGCCCGGATACGACAGGCTATATGCTTGAGTTCGATTACATGATCAAACCCTACTGGCGAGTCGGGCTGCAATATACCGCTTTCATGAAATATCAGGGTGCCAGTCACAACTATGATGGCAATGGCCGTAATGCACGGGACAACAACACGACCTATCTTTACACCTGGATAGCCTTCTAGGAGCGATGGCCATGAAAATCACGAAAATTGCACTGCTTGGCATGCTGATCCTGACTCCACTGCATGTTTCAGCAGCTGGTGCGGCTGAAGATCTGGCACGACAGTGGTGTGCCAATTGCCATGCTGCGGATGGAAATAGCAGCTCTCCTCTGTTTCCACGCCTGGCCGGCCAGCAGGCCGGCTATATCGTGCAGCAATTGCAGGCACTCAAAAACCATAGCCGCAGTGATGAATCCGCCCATGACTATATGTGGGGAGTAGCTGCCACCTTGGATGACAACACCATTGCCAGCATTGCGGAGTATTTTGCCGGGCAAAAGCCGCTGCCCAACCCGGCCACGGTAGCGGCCTCCCTGGTCGACCAGGGAGGGATGCTGTTCAGGAATGGCAATGAAGCCAAGGGAACTCCGCCTTGCATGGCCTGCCATGGACCTAATGGGGAAGGCAGTGAGAGCGGGCCGCGGCTGGCGGGTCAGCATGCTGCCTATGTAGACAAGCAGCTACATGTATTTGCCAGTACACAGCGGCCTTCCGCCGTAGAGATGCAGGCGATTGTCAGAACACTGGATGACAAAGAAATCCGGGCACTGGCAGCCTATATCCAGGCACTGCACTAGCCTGCCACCAGCCGGCTGCCGAATATAGCCAGGGTGCTGCCACGGGATGCTGTACGGATATTATTGCGTCGCAGCCGGCAGTTGCCCACGGGCCGCTGCCAGAAAATCACGCAGCAGATGCATCTGGTACATCAGCCAGCAGGGCACCAGCGCCAACTCTTGAATGTGCGCTTACCGGGCCTCAACTGGCAGGGACGCAGCCATCGAAGAACGCGAATTCCTTTGCCTGGCTCCTGCTTCATCTCCTGACGGGGCTCACTCTTGCCCGGCGTGTAGTCGCCAGCACTGGCTATATCGGATAGGCCAAAGCACAGGCAGGCCATGATGGCAAATTGATAGGGTTTCACTTGGTAATCCGGAGCCAATGAGGCCAATGACAGGCATTATTCCTGAATATCATAAACCCCACCCCAATTCTTTGACCGTCCTTAGGCCCGCACCGCTTAAATGTAGAAAAGCCCACCATGACAGTGGGCTGTACGCGAAGGTGACGCGCTGCTTTTATTGGTGATGCTCAGGCAGTAGTGTCTATTCTTGTCCCGATAGTACCCGATGCCTGTGTAGCTTTCTGCTCGACTTCGTTGGCCTTGCTGTTGTCGTTGTCACCATCACGATCAGTGACACGCTGCGTAGCTTGGCTTGCTGCCCTGCTGACTGATTGATAACCCTGATAAGACATTGCGCTGCTTACACTCGATATCATGGCCTTGTCCTCTTGATTGAGAGTCTCTCGACATTACTTTCGCAGAACAAGATTAAACGAACCTTAAATCGAGCAATTATTCCCATCATGGGCAAGCCTGGTGGTTGGAATCCAAGCGGCCATGCTCAGACAACCAGTTCGGTGGCAATGTGTATCTCGCCGGTCAGCAGTTTGTGTATCGGGCAGCTGTTGGCTACTTTCAGCAACTGGGCTTGCTGCTCCGGGCTCAACGCCCCCTTTACCATGATCCGGCGCGTAATCATATTGCCGTTTTCTGGTTTGCCTTCCGGGTTGAGCTGTAATTCAACCTGTACCCCCTGCAATGGGAGTTGGCGGCGGGTAGCCACCATCTGCAAGGTAATCGCCGTGCAAGCACCCAGGCTGGCCAGCAGCAGCCGATCCGGCGTTGGTGCTGTATTGCCCCCACCCACCTCTTCTGGTTCATCGGCCGCCCAGCTATTGCCGAGGTCATCGGTAAATATCACACGGTAAGGCGTGTCTTGCAGCAGGGCCTTGACGGTGGCAGTAGACATTTTCTTCTCCTTATTCAGACAGCAACGCTAAGGTGTTCGGCATGGACAGTCGCCAGTACCTCAACCTTGCTGGCTGCAGCCATGCTCAAACACGCAAGCCAGGCGAATACCGGATCGGGTAGCTATCGGCAATGCGCGGTATGCA
Organism: Aquitalea denitrificans; assembly: GCF_009856625.1. Lineage (GTDB taxonomy): Bacteria > Pseudomonadota > Gammaproteobacteria > Burkholderiales > Chromobacteriaceae > Aquitalea > Aquitalea denitrificans. The sequence goes on along the minus strand of NZ_CP047241.1, from coordinate 1,438,292 downwards.
GCAGATAGATTACAACATCATCCCGCCGGAAGCCTCAATCCGCTGACCGGTTATCCAGTTGCTTTCAGCAGTAAGCAACGCAGCAATGGCGTCGCCAATGTCACTGGGCAGGCCCGCACGCCCCATCGCCGTATTGGCTGCGATCATGGCATTAACCTGTGGATTGTCGCGCGTGCTGCCACCGCCAAAGTCGGTTTCAATGGCTCCTGGAGCAAGCACGTTTACCGAAATACCACGCGGGCCGAGTTCCTTGGCAAGGTAGCGCGTGAGGGTTTCGATCGCCCCCTTCATCGTGGCGTAAGCAGCGTAGCCGGGAAAGCTGAAGCGCGCCAGGCCGCTGGATATATTCAGAATACGCCCACCATCGGCAATCAGTGGCAGTAGTGTTTGGGTGAGAAAGAAAACACCCTTGAGATGCACATTCATCAGTGCATCGAATTGTTCTTCTGTGGTTTCTGCAAAACTGCCATAGATACCCATACCAGCATTATTGACAAGGTAGTCGATCTGCCCGGCTTGCCACTTGGTCTGCAGCAGATTTTTCAATTGCGCTGTGAAGTCGGCAAAGCCACGCACATTACCTGCATCAAGTTGCAGCGCAGCTGCGCCGCGCCCTAGCTTTTCGATTTCAGCAACCAGTGCCGCAGCTTCATCCTGCCGGGTGTGGTAGGTGAAGATGACGTCAACGCCCTTGGCTGCCAGCTTGAGGGCTGCATTTTTACCGAGACCGCGACTGCCGCCGGTGATGAGTGCGATGCGTTGAAACATGGTGATCTCCTGATTAGGGTGAGATGGCTCAGGGGCATTGCCGTCCTGATGCTTCGCAGTCTATTGGCAATAAATTACAGGATAAAGCATCAATTTATGGCTAAACTGTCCAATATTTACAAACAAATTCCTGCTCACCATGAACCAGCTCGATTCCATGCAGATTTTTGTGCGTGTTGCCGAACTCTCCAGCTTTACGGCGGCGGCGGAGAGCCTGGGACTACCCAAGGCAACGGTTTCACTGGCGGTACAGCAGCTTGAGAATCTGCTCGGCACTCGCCTGCTGCACCGCACAACGCGCAGCGTGCAGATGACACAGGACGGGCGAGCCGTGTTCGAACGCAGCAAGGATCTGCTGGCTGATTTTGCTGAACTGCAGCTTCTGTTTCGCAAAGAACCTTCCGCAGTCAGCGGGCGCTTGCGGGTGGATATGCCGATTGCCATCGCACGGGATCTGGTGATTCCTAATCTGTCGGCCTTCCTGCGCCAGCATCCGGCACTGGAATTGGAACTGAGCAGCACCGATCGGCGCGTGGATCTGGTACGCGAGGGTTTCGATTGTGTGTTGCGGGTGGGAGCCTTGCTTGATTCCAGCCTGATTGCCAGGCCGCTTGGGCAGTACCACATGATCAACTGCGCCAGTCCTGCCTACATTGCCGAGTACGGTTTGCCGGCATCGCTTGCCGACCTCAGCCACCACCGCCTGGTCCACTATCTCACCAACTTCGGTGGCCGCGAACCCGGCTTTGAATACCTTGATCCCGATACACCTGGCAGCATGCGCCATGTTCCCATGGGCGGTGTGCTCACCGTGAATAACTCCGAGGCCTATACGGCGGCCTGCCTCGCCGGGCTGGGCATTGTACAATCACCCGAGCCGGGCATGCGCAGCTATCTTGCTAACGGGCAACTGGTGGAATTACTACCCGCCTATCGCCCTGCGCCCATGCCCGTTTCTTTGGTTTACGCGAATCGCCGCCATTTGCCACAACGCGTGCAGGTGTTCATGAGCTGGATAAGCAGCCTGCTGCAGCCACGCTTGCTGGATGCTGCCAAGCTGTAACAAGCGGTATACATCCTGGTTTCAATGTCCATGCTTGCCCCTCAGTAAAAAATGGGGGCCCGCATGGTAGGTCTGCTCCGGTAGCCCCCAGACTTGCCCAGATACGGCAAGACAAACCAGAGCGGCTCACCCAGAGCATGCCTCCGGCTTAACGCTTGCCCGCAGCCTCTTCACGCCGGCGCTTGGCTTCTGCCAGCAGATAAACCTGGTAATCGTCCAGATCGCCATCAAAGTCGCTGACGCCACCACGCGACACCATCCAGAACTCGTCACACACCGCACGCAGCAGGGCTCTGTCATGGCTAACCAGCATCACCGAGCCTTCAAACTCATTGAGCGCTACGCTCAGCGCCTCGCGCGTGGCCAAATCCAGATGGTTGGTCGGTTCATCCAGCAACAGCAGATTGGGACGCAGCCACACAATCATGCACAACACCAGCCGTGCTTTTTCGCCGCCGCTCATGCTGCCTACTGCCTGCTTGACCATGTCCCCACTGAAATTGAAGGTGCCAAGGAAATTGCGCAGCCCCTGCTCACGGCAGTCATTAGCCGGCGGGCGCAGCTGTGTCGGCGTTTCCCGCACCAGCCGCAGCATGTGCTGCAACGGGTCGTCTTCCGGCCGTAATACATCCAGCTCCTGCTGGGAGAAGTAGCCGATACTCAGGCCCTTGCCGCGAATAATCTCACCGCTGATGGCACGCAGCGCTTCGGCCACCGTTTTCACCAAGGTAGATTTGCCCTGGCCGTTGGCACCTAGAATGCCAATACGCTGGCCGGCCAATACCGAACGATTCACACCCTGGACAATCACGGTGGGCGGCGTATCTGCCGGAGCACCTTCTGCAGCCGGATAGCCAAACGAAGCCTGTGACATGGTCAGCATGGGGTTGGGCAAGCTGCCTGGTTCCTTGAATTCGAACTGGAAGTCGGCATCGGCCAGCACCGGCGCAATCTTCTCCATGCGCTCCAGTGCCTTGACCCGGCTTTGTGCCTGCTTGGCCTTGCTGGCCTTGGCCTTGAAGCGGTCGATGAATTTTTGCAGGTGTGCCATCTTTTCCTGCTGCTTGGCCTGGGCGGCTTGCTGCAGAATCATCTGCTCGGCGCGCATGTCCTCGAACTTGCTGTAGTTGCCGCCGTAGCGCACCAGTTTGCCGTGGTCGATATGCAAGGTGACATTGGTTACCGCATCCAGAAATTCACGGTCATGGCTGATCACCACCATGGTGCCGGCGTACTGCTTGAGCCAGGCTTCCAGCCACACCAGCGCATCCAGATCCAGGTGGTTGGTCGGTTCGTCCAGCAGCAGCAAATCAGACGGGCACATCAGCGCGCGCGCCAGTTGCAGGCGCATGCGCCAGCCGCCGGAAAAGCTGTTCACCGGCTGCTGCAGCTCGGCCACACTGAAGCCCAGCCCCAGAATCAGCGCCTGCGCCCGGGCCGGGGCATCATGTTCACCGGCATCGTTCAGCGCGGTATAGGCATGCGCCATGCGCATATAGTCTTCACCGGCCTCGGCTTCCGCCACTTCGCGCCGCGCCGCCAGCAAGGGGATATCCCCCTCCACCACGAAATCGGTGGCACTCTGCGAGGTTTCCGGCATGTCCTGTGCCACCTGCGCCATGCGCCACTGGCTGGGAATGGAGAAATCCCCGCCATCCTCGTGCAGGCTGCCATTCAGTACCGCAAACAGCGATGACTTGCCCGCGCCATTACGCCCGACAAGGCCGACTTTTTCGCCGGGGTTGATGCTGACCGTTGCGCCGTCCAGCAAGACTTTGGTGCCGCGACGCAAGGCCACGTTTTTCAGGATGATCATGAGGGAATAGCCGTGCTGCAATGTTTAGGAGGCAAAAAACAGTAACCAGCAGCTACTGTTTTTCGACGGGATCCGATAAAAAACAGAGCCCCCGGACACATAGGCCGAGGGCGCAGCACAGATTATACGCAGATAAACCCTCGTGCAGGTCACGGTGTTCTCTTGCCCGGCAGAAGACACTCCAGCAAATAGCCAAACGGTATTGATAGGGTCGCACATGGCGCTGGAGCGATGAAGGACCAGGCATCCATTCTCTGCAGGACCAGGTAAAAAAACGCCGCAGACAACACATTTGAACGACTCAAGTACCGCCATGCAGAAAAGACTGGTGTGGTGTTTGGCCAGTCCGCCATCGCCTTGATCGAAGATCGGAGTGGCTATACCCGCTGGCCATGGCCCATTGAGATCAGCGCGGAGGATTGCGGCGAGCAGACCAGTAGTCGCAAAGTGAAATCGCAACAGCGCACAACCACGCCAGCCCCCGCGCCAGTAGCGAAAGGCTGCCAAAAAACAGGATAGCCACCCCGCAAAGCAACATCAGCAAGCCACCGGCCAATACCGGTGCACCCAGTATCAATAACCATCCCGTCATGCTGTCTCCATGCATTATCTGAATGTTGCGCTGCAGCTCAGTTTAAACGGCCAAATCAAGCTCACATCTCCATCAATCAACCGGTCCCATCACTCAGGAGGCTCTCCGGACCCGAACGTCTCACGATCATGGGTTTCGCCTGGACTGGATGCGACCAACTTCGCAGAGACTCAAGCTGCCTGCAACTGCCCCGATGAAACTCGAGGCAGCACCGCCGCAACAAATCCGTCATTTGACTTGAGTCTATATTTCTATAAACTTGGAAATATGGAAACCTTAAACGCCGCCGAAATCCTCGCCGCCCTCGGGCACGAGTCCCGTCTCGCCATCTTCCGCCTGCTCGTGGAAGCCGGCCCGGAGGGTATCAACGCCTCTGCCATTGGTGAACAACTAAGCATTCCGAATGCCACGCTGTCCTTCCATCTGTCGCACCTGAGCCGTGTTGGCCTCATCAAGGGCGAGCGTGAGAGCCGCTTCATCCACTATTCCGCCGAATACGAGACGATGGATGAGCTGATTGCATTCCTGGCCCACAACTGCTGTCAGGGCAAGGCATGTCTACCAAAGACTGCAGCATGTGACACGGTTGCCAAGCGTCGCACCAAAAAAACTGAACCCCAAGAGTAATGACCATGAGCCATCCCAAAACCGTCCTCGTCCTGTGCACGGGAAACTCCTGCCGCTCCCAGATGGGCGAAGCAATTCTCAACAACGACCTGGCGGGCCTGGTGCGCGGCATTTCCGCCGGGACAAGCCCGCAAGCCAAAGTTGCTGATGGTGCTATCGAAGCCCTGAAGCTGGCAGGTCTGCCGACGGAAGGCTTGTTCCCGAAAACAGTCGAAGACGTGATGGAACAGGATATCGACCTGGTGGTCAGCGTCTGCGACAACGCCAAGGAAAGCTGCCCCATCTTCCCGCGTCCGGTAAAGCGTATCCATGTTGGCTTCCATGACCCGCACGGCGAACCGCTGGATAGCTTCCTGGCTGTCCGCGACGACATTCGTGCTCGGCTGGTGCCGGCTGTACGCGAAGCCCTGGGCTTGTAAGGAGCTGCCATGTCTGTTGTGCAATGTGAAGCCAGCGCCAAGGCCGCCGCCGGTGCACCCATGAGCGTCTTCGAGCGCTACCTGACCCTCTGGGTGTTTCTCTGCATCATTGCCGGTATCGCTGCCGGCCAGCTGGCACCCCAGGTATTTCAAGCTATCGGCCACATGGAGGTCGCACAGGTGAATCTGCCGGTCGGCCTGCTCATCTGGGTCATGATTATTCCGATGCTGGTCAAGGTTGATTTCGGTGCCTTGCATGAAGTGAAGCAGCACGTCCGTGGCATCGGCGTCACGCTATTCGTGAACTGGCTGGTGAAGCCGTTTTCGATGGCTTTTCTGGGCTGGTTGTTCGTGCGCAATCTGTTCGCGCCCATGCTTCCGGCCGACCAGTTGGACAGTTATATCGCCGGGTTGATTTTGTTGGCCGCCGCACCCTGTACCGCCATGGTCTTTGTCTGGAGCCGGCTGTCCAACGGCGACCCGCTGTTCACGCTGTCGCAGGTGGCGATGAACGACACCATCATGGTGTTTGCCTTCGCCCCCATCGTCGCTTTCCTGCTGGGCATATCTTCTATCACCGTGCCATGGGACACGCTGCTGACCTCGGTTGTCCTCTACATCGTGATTCCGGTCATCCTGGCCCAACTTCTGCGCAAGGCCTTGCTGGCCAAGGGGCAGCCTGCCTTCGATGCCGCCATGGCCAAGATTGGCCCGTGGTCCATTTCGGCGCTGCTGGCCACCCTGGTGCTGCTGTTTGCCTTCCAGGGTGAAGCCATCATCAAGCAGCCCTTGGTCATTGCATTACTCGCCGTGCCCATCCTCATCCAGGTTTTCTTCAACTCGGCACTGGCCTACTGGCTGAACAAAGTAGTCGGCGAGAAGCACAATGTCGCTTGCCCATCGGCACTCATTGGGGCATCGAACTTCTTCGAACTGGCCGTGGCGGCTGCCATCAGCCTGTTCGGCTTCGAATCCGGCGCGGCTCTGGCCACCGTGGTGGGCGTGCTCATCGAGGTGCCGGTGATGCTGCTGGTAGTGAAAGTGGTCAATGCATCCAAGGGCTGGTACGAAGCCCAAAACGTATAAGGAGTGGATCATGAAGAAACTCGAAGTATTTGACCCGGCCATGTGTTGCTCCACGGGTGTTTGCGGTGTTGACGTTGACCCGGTACTGGCCCAGTTCACCGCCGACCTGAAATGGGTGGAACAGCACAGCATCACCGTCGTGCGCCACAATCTCGGCCAGGAACCGCAGGTATTTGCCGCCAATCCGGCCGTGGTCAAGGAAATGGAAGCCGGTATGGACCGGCTGCCTATCCTCGCCGTTGATGGTCACATCGTCTCCACCGGCATGTACCCGTCGCGTGCCCAATTGGCCCAGAAGCTAGGCATCACGCTGACAAGTGCCGAGAAACCGCGCATCAAGGCAGGTGGCTGCGGCTGCAAGCCGGGAACCTGCTGAAAGAGGAGTTAATCATGTCGCTGCCCACTATCCAGACCCGCTACCTGTTCTTTACGGGCAAGGGCGGCGTCGGTAAAACATCACTCTCCTGCGCCACCGGCCTGGCGCTGACCGAGGCTGGCAAGAAGGTGCTCATCGTCAGCACCGACCCCGCCTCCAACCTGGACGAGGTACTGGGCGTAGGGCTGAACCAGTCACCGACTGCCATTCCCGGTGCGCCTGGTTTGTTTGCCTTGAACATCGACCCGGAAGCCGCCGCACATGCCTACCGGGAACGGATGGTGGCACCGTATCGCGGCATCCTGCCAGCCGCAGCCATCCAGAGCATGGAAGAGCAATTCTCAGGTGCCTGTACTGTCGAGATTGCGGCCTTCGACGAGTTCTCGAAGCTACTGGGCGAGCCGGCAGCGACGGCTGAGTTCGACCACGTTATCTTCGACACGGCCCCCACCGGCCACACGCTACGCCTGCTGACGCTGCCCTCGGCCTGGGACGAGTTCATCTCTTCCTCGACTGGAGGTGCCTCCTGCCTGGGCCCCTTGGCCGGCCTGGAAAAACAGAAGGCCTTATATGCTGCAACGGTGGCTCGCCTCTCTAGCGCCAACGAGACGACCGTCGTTCTGGTTGCGCGTGCAGATACGGCCTCCTTGCGTGAGGCCAACCGCACCCGCCTCGAGCTGACTGACCTGGGCATTTGCAACCAAACTCTAGTCATCAACGGCTTGCTCTCTGGCGACACAGCTGGTGATGTGATTGCTGCTGCAATGGTGGCTCGCGCCGCGGCAGCCATCGAAACCATGCCATCAGGACTCGCTGACTTAGCACAAACACGCATTCCCTTCCTGCCACGTGGCACGGTGGGTCTGGATGCCCTGCGCGAGATGGCACATCCCGAGACCGTCATCGCACCCACCAGTACCGTCATGCCACAAACTTCTCTGCCACCTAATCTTCGCGGTCTTGTCGAGGACATTGCAGCAACGGGGCATGGGGTCATCATGACCATGGGCAAGGGTGGTGTCGGCAAGACGACGGTGGCGGCAGCCATTGCGGTTGCACTGGCCAAGAAAGGCCACCAGGTGGTGCTATCCACCACCGACCCGGCTGCCCACACAGCGGCAGCCATTGATGGTGTCGTACCCGGACTTGTGGTGACACGCATCGACCCCGTGCAGGAAGTGAAGCAATACACCGAGGAGGTACTGACCAAGGCTGGGCAGCATCTTGATGCAAGCGGGCGCGCCATGCTCGAAGAGGACTTGCGCTCACCATGCACCGAAGAAATCGCCGTCTTCCGCGCTTTCGCCCGCACCGTCGATGAAGGCAAGGATGGTTTCGTGGTGCTGGATACCGCACCAACAGGGCATACCATTCTCTTGCTCGATGCGGCTGAGGCGTACCACCGGGAAGTCATGCGCGCCCAGGGCGACATGCCCGAGGCCGTGCTCCAATTGCTGCCGCGGCTGCGCGATCCCAGCTATACCCGGGTGCTCATCGTGACACTACCGGAAGCCACACCAGTCCATGAGGCCGAACGGCTTAGCGCCGACCTGGCCCGGGCAGGTATCCAAGCGCATGCCTGGGTCGTCAACCAGTCGCTCTTGGCGAGCGGAACAAAGCATCCCATTCTTTGCCAGCGTGGTGCTTATGAAGTGCCTTTCATTCGTCGCGTTGCTGACAATCTGTCCAAGCAATCGGCGCTGATACCGTGGCTAGCAGAAGCACCAGTTGGCGAGCGTGGGCTGGAGCACCTTGTCGGCACCTAGCTCGAAGGGTAAATGCGCGGGGTGGATTTCGACTGCTCTGCGCATTGTTTCAGCCATTTTGTCAGCGAAGCGAACGACAGCTGCCGATCATGAGATGCACTCCGACAGACTGTCCTGACCCAAGCGATGCCTGTCGCCTGCCGACATGACACCCTGCCTTCACGCAGGGTGTTTTCATTTTCGGATAGCGGTAGAGCATCGATAAGTCGTCTGGATAGGCGGTAAACGCCGCCAGGCCAAACACATTCTGCCGCGGTTCCCGGAGCATAGCTGCTACGTGGAACCGTTCTGTGGCGCAGCAGCCCTGTACTTCATGAAGAAGTCCGCCACGGTCGAGGTGCTTAACGACATCTTGGGCGAACTGGCAAACCTCTAACGGCATTACGCCATGGCAAGCGTTTGGCGTTGCCGGTATGGGGTCGCAGGAACAGCGACAAGGCGGGTAGTAACGGCAAGTCAACATCACGACGCGCGGTATCAGAAGCGTAGAGGTATCAGCGACTTCAGCCTGCAGCCTTGCCGGTATGCATAGCTACACCAACTTCCTGGCAGCCGGCGATAGTCAGGGTGCTGGAAGGTATTTGTTCCAGGCTCACTGTGCATTTTCGGATGCAGCCATGGAGAATGGCGATCATGCCTTCATTGGTCTGTCGGCCAATATTCCCACGCCGGCCAATGTTGAACCCAATACTGAACTGTCCGGACCTGGCGCAGCTATCTGGTGATAGCGCCCTGCTTTACCTGGTATACGGAGAAACTACGGTACAGAGTGCGATTCCTCTGGGTGCGAACTTCCCGCCAATGAAGTCAATCGGTGTGACGGGTGGCACGCGGGATGACCTGATCCGGTACACGCCACCAGGAGAAAATGGTTCGGTCTATGCCCGTATTGAGCAGGTCGGTATGCAGTATGCTGCCGAATAGCCACTATCTCGAGTTGGGACACAATGCAACAGTCAACAACATACTGTTCCCCAATTACCGGCTTGGTGACCGAAGGATTGAAGAAATTTTAGAAAAGGAAGCTGACCGGATACCTTTGAGTAGTAACGGACAAGGCTCACTGTTCTAAACAAGAAATGGCCCCATGGGGCCATTTATTTAACTATTACAAGATGTTATTAGTTGGCTAGATAGATAAAGTACAACGAGGTACGGCCAAGTCAAGCCAGAACAATCCTGGCTTTCCCCGCATGTTTGGCATCATACATTGCTCTGTCTGCACGGTTGAGCAAGGCTTCGATATCAATATCATCGCCTGGCCGATGCAAGGCGATACCGATACTTGCATTGACCTGAACAGTCGTCTGTTCAAAAGAGAAGGGCGTTGCAATCTTGGCTAGCATTTTCTGAGCTATTTCCTGCGTTCTATGTGACTCTGGATCTAAGTTTTCCAGAATAACAACAAACTCATCCCCGGCAAGGCGGGCAACGGTATCGGTTTCTCGCAGCAGGCTGGATAAACGTTGGCCGATCTCCCCCAAGAGCAAATCACCAGCATGGTGTCCTTGATCATCGTTCACAGCCTTGAACCCATCCAGATCAATAAAAAGGAGTGCCAGAGCTTGATTACTGCGCTGGCAGCGTACAATGGCCTTGGGTAGCGTCTCAAAAAAAGCACGGCGATTCGGAAGACCTGTCAATGTATCAATCCGAGCTTCTTGCTCACGTAATGCCTCCATCTGTTTGCGTGCAGAAATGTCATGCAAAAATGCACTGAACAATATCTCATCATCAAACTGTAACGCCTGGATACGGACCTCGACAGGGATGATGCTGCCGTCCCTTTTCATTGCTGCAAGCTCTAGCCGGTGGCCAATGACGTCTGATGTTCTCGACTGAAGATAATGCTGCAGTCCCTTGCGATGCCTCTCCTGCATGACCGGGGGAATAATCAGCTCTTCCAGAAGGCTACCAACGGCTTCATCCTTACTCCAACCGAAAGTAATTTCCGCCTGCTGGTTCCACGCACTCACAACACCAGCTTGATTGATGCACACATAAGCATCATTCGCATTTTCAAGAATGGCGCTTAACTCTGTGTCACGTTTGCGTAATGCTTGTTCTGTTTGCAATTGCTGGTTAATGACCGATGCAAGCATTTCGTTGGCCGACCGCAGCTCCTTTGTCCTATCCTTGACACGCTCTTCTAGCGTCCGTCTTAAGTCAGCAAGTGAACTCTCAGCTTCTTTTCTGGATTGGATGTCTTTGATGATTGAGACAAAGTACTCCAGTTGTCCATGTTTATTCAGCTGCTTGGTCACTGTCAAATTGATCCAGACTAGCTTGCCGCTTTTATGAATGTATCGTTTATCCAGTTGGTAACGGTCAATCTCACCCACCACTAGCTGCTCAAGCATGCTCAAGTCGGCATTCAGATCATCAGCATAGGTAATATGCTGGAACGTCATATGGACTAATTCTTCACGCGTGTAACCCACGATGTCGCATAGTGCATCATTGACTCCGATCCACCCACCGTCAGGGGCAACCATTGCGATCCCGACACCGGCACGCTCGAAAACGGTGCGAAAACGTATTTCCACCGCATCAATGACATCCTGCGAGTGATTTATTTCTGCCTCAGTCAACAAAAGTGTTTCACGCAATTGCATTTCACGACTGACCATTTCCGCAAAATCAACCAAGATCGCAATCTGATCAGGACTAAGTGTACGAGGGCTCGTGTCAATGGCGCATAGTGTCCCTAATGCTAGACCACCGCAGGACCTTATCTGTACCCCAGCGTAGAAACGGATGTCTGGGGCACTGGTTACCAAGGGATTATGGGAGAACCGGGAGTCAAGTTGTGTATCTTCTACAATCAATGGCTCGGCCTGTGCGATTGCATGTGCGCAGAAGGCGACATCTCTCGGTGTTTGCGCGGCAGTCAGACCCACCTTGGACTTGAACCATTGGCGGTCCTCGTCGACCAGGGAGACCAGTGCAATCGGCACCTTCAACAACTTGGAAACAAGTCGGGTAATTCGGTCAAAAACTTCATCTGGAGGGGTGTCTAGAATGGCCAGCGCATGCAGCAGCTGCAGACGTTCAGGCTCGTCGGGAGGGATTGGATATGAATTTAATTGTATATTCATTGACTATTGTCGCAGGTATCTCTTGTAAAGTAAGCGTAGACCGAATGCAAGAGTCTGGCTATAAATTATGTGTCTCAGCCAGGAGCGGAAACGCAAGACTACATGCCGGCCATTTCCCTGCCGTCGACACCGCGAGCCGGCCTTTCCCTGGGAGGAGGCATGTCCACCATTCGGTACAAACCAGCAATTAGACGCCATCTTGCTGACAGCCGGCTTGAGCCGAACTTAAGACGTATGCACTGTTTATCAGCAATGGTTGGTTTGACCTTAAGCGGCCAAATTTTCCTTTATGCCAGCTTACGATCCAAAGCTGCTGCCGTAACTTGTGAAAGCAGACCTTACACGACAAAGCTCAGCAACCAGCAGATAGAAAACTTGATTGTTTATTCGCGGAAACAACCTGCCATGCAATAAAACCACCTAGGCAGTTAGCTTATTTTTTTCTTCAAAATAAAGCCTTTTAGAATTTCTATAAAGATACCAAGCGATCACGGAGCCAAGAGCAAGCTGAAAAGCATATTTAAAATAAAAACCACCAACCAAGCTAATCAGAAATACAAGTGCAAGCACTGACACGCTTATCGATAGAACTATAGCGATGGGTCTAATTGATGTTGCCAGTAATTTATCCAGCTTTAACCCAACATACAAATAGCCTGCCGCCAATGAAAACTGAACAAGGCAGAATATCCCAACAATCACGTTGAAGTTAGAGCCCTTTGCCATACCAATTCCTTGCAAGGCAGTAATAGTGCCAGCAAAAACAAAATACGCCCTCAGAGACTTCACACTCTCACGCATAGCCATAATTACTCACCTTAATATTAAACAGGGCCGTTGTCACTAGCAACTTCAAATGAAAGAAGTAACTAACTTTCTTTAGCCGTGCTAGTTAACTGCAAGGCTACTTGAGTCCGAGCGCATGCAAATGACCATAACCTTTGCGTCAAAGACTGCTTTGAGCTAATGCCGCGAGAGGACTGCTCTTGGCCAAAAGCAGTAGTTCTAAAAATATCCACTAGAATCTTCGCTCCAGCTCGACCAGAGTAGCCAGCCGGTATGGTGCAGACTACGGTCCGATTTACACAGAATTCTGATAGACCCATTTTTCGCTGCACCCTCCATACCAACCATCGATCTTGATATTAATACAGGCCAGACTACTACCCTTTGCAAGTATTTATCTCGCCACACAAAATCAACACGCAAAAAATTAAACAACCTACTGCACGCCTTGGATATATTTATCCAAATTATTCAACATGTAAATAACTCGCTGAGACACTTCAATTGGATTCTTAACTTCAATTTCTTTCATCGGAGGATTTTCATCACAAAAAGTCCTATCCAAGTAGTAAAACATTCCACCCTTTGTCGTCAGGACTTTTCCTTTCGAATCATCCTCTCTAACATTGAATGCCCTTATATCATACAAATCCATATCCTTACCATGGGAAGTATAGTTAGTACTATAATAAGAAGCATGTCCGAATTGGATTGTATTATTATCACAATCCAGCGCTATCGTTTTCATCACACCAGACGGGATAGGATAAGCATGCGGCGCATAAGGGCTTGGAGTGTTACGATACAATTTCTGCATAGACAATATTTTGATTGTTTTCACACCACCAGATTCACTGATAGAATTTTTATCATAAAATTCAACTGTGCCTCCTGCGATGTTAAATAAAATCCATCGCCCTTCTATGGTATAAGTCGCCCCTGCCATTGCCAGTCTAAAAAATAATAATAAAAACAAAAAAACCAACTTTCTCATTACACACTCCTTGCGATAAATCTCAAAAATTTAGCTGCTAATTATTGAGTCTCAATCTGCTCAATCACATAGCCATAATACTCACTTGGCATTGTCATGAAAAGCCTCAACTCCCCCCTACTTTCCATACCGCCTGCTCAGAAGCACCGACCCCCTTCCCAATCTGACCACTCCCTGACTTTCCCTACGATTTGCCTCATGACCTGCATCAGGAAATATCGTGTCCCGCACCATCAAACTGATCGTCATCCACTGCGCCGCCAGCCCCAACGGCAAGGTACTCGGCTCCGCGTCTAAATCGGCTGCAGCCGTCATTGACCAGTGGCATGCCCAGCGTGGTTTTCGCCGCCAGCCAGCCGCGATTGCCGCTTACAACCCTAGCCTCAAAGCCATCGGCTACCACTTTATCCTGGACGTCGATGGCACCAAGTCCACCGGTCGCGCCCTGAATGAAGTCGGCGCGCATGTGGCTGGCCACAATGCCAACTCCATCGACGTCTGCATGATGGACACGGATCAGTACAGCACCGCGCAGTGGGGTGAGCTGTCCAGCCTGGTGAAGGCATTGCTGGCCAAGTATCCGGGTGTCCCGGTGCTTGGCCACCGTGATCTATCCCCGGACCTGAATGGTGACGGCACGGTGGAACCCAGCAGATGGACCAAGACTTGCTCCGATTTCACCGTCGCCAACTGGCTGGCTGCCGGCATGAAGCCGCAGGCCAAAAACGTCCTGCCAGCTGATGTACCGGCCACTCATTTACCTGTTGCTGCATACCCTGGCAGCCCACCATCTGCCGCCACTTCCCTGGCGGGTGCTGGATGCTTCATGCTTCGGAGTCCCCACAAAACGCCGTCGCGTATTCATTATTGCCGGTCTTCATGAACATCCCCCCATCGAGCTGCTGGCTGACGCCAGCCCAGTGGCAGCAGTTCCTGGCCCGCCGCCAGCGCAACAATACGGGCTCAAGCCTTTCCCTACACTACTTGCCGGACAGGCCCCCAGCCAGATCCCTATCCATGGTGCCGGCCTCATCGCTCAAGCCGACGGACGGGATTCGATGGTTGAGCGGGCCCGAGCGTCTGAGCATCATGGGCTTCGCCTGGGACTGGATGCGACCAACTTTACAGAGGCTCAAGCTGCCGGCAACGCCGTTGTGCCGCAAGTCGTGGAATGGATCGCCCGGAAGCTGAGGGGGACTTATGTGTAGGGCTGGAGGGTAAGTAGGAGGAAGGGGGCTGAAGCCCCCTTTTATGCATTATGAATTGGGAGTAAGGTGGCGGGTATCGGCCAGGAGCTGCCATGCACAACCTTCAACTATTCGCAGCTGTACAGCAGGTCTTTATCAAAAAGCGGCCATCAAAGCCTAGTTAACCGGTGCTGGAGGGTACCGTCACAAGCCATAAAAGCCGGAGTCATGATCTTATATTAGACGATCAGATAGCTTGGGGCACACAGGTGAGGGTGACACCTGATGTGACAGAAATCCGCTGCTGCCAGTTTGCCGATTAAAGTCAAGTTACACAAAAAAACTACGTTGCCAAAAAGCTTGGAATAGCACCTTCTAACGAAAGAAGGGAACTTCCCTGTCTCAAGATCATGGTGAAAGGCGTGGGTAGAACCACCTGCCGCAACAAACCCACGATTTTTTTGCTATGTTAGCAGCGCGCGCTGGATACCCTGGCTAGCAAAATGATTATCAATCTTTGCGCGAACAAATTGGCCAAACTCTTTAGTCACTTCAAAATAAGAGTTACCAAATTGTATAGCTCCTACGATATGTTTTGCCCCGCTAGGGGTAACATCTGCATTTGGGTTATTTTCCAAAAACTCAGCAATTAAAGAGTCATAGTAAAGCGGCTCTTTAAACCAGCTTTCCCCGTACGCAATTGATAGATTGTTGCAATACATATAAAATGGCCATCTCTTATGCGCCGGATTGCTTTTTTTCTCTATGGATGTTCTTTCGAATATACCGCTAGCACAACAGTAATAACTCAAAAAACACGCACCACCAACCGCCACTTCTAACAGGCAATCCCCTTGGGCAATACTGCCTGGGGCTTTTGAAAACGTCAAGGCTGCATGAGGATCATTAAATTTCTCTTCGTCTTCAGGGTAGATGGGGAAATCTTTTTCCCCGGATACCTTTATATAATATCTGGCATTATCTTTTAATTTTATTCTTGTATTCCCATGACTTGGGGTACAATTGTTGTTTAATATATTACTTAAACCAATCTCCTCATCATCCTCATCTTCGAATTTACGCATCTCACGTACAGTGCTGACTGCCGACAACATCAACCCCAGCTGATACTCCGATATATTAATATAGTCCAGATTGTTTCGAGCTGATTGCTCTAATTCAGCTAGAACTTTGACATCTTTCACAATAATACCGGTCTCATTATTATGGTTAAGGCCACTACATGTAAGATTTGCAGATGTAACCAAACCAATAATTGGTGAACCACCTTTGTAGAATATGTATATTTTGGAGTGTAACTTTTGATCAATATTAATAACTGGCCATTCGCCGGTATTTTTTTTTAAATCTGTAGCGAAGCTGTTTAATGAGTATGGCTTTTTAAACTGATCATGCCCACGTGGCGAACAAGTTGTAATAAGTTCTATAGTGTGGTTTTTTTGGATTACACCATCAAATAACGAGCCAAAATCATCATACAGAAATGGTGAAACAAAAAGTGCTTGCGAAAACTTTCTCAGAAGACTTCTAATTAGTGAAAAATGGTTATGGCCTTGTATGTAAATTAACTCTCCATCAAGATCAATTTTGAATGAGAAATCATCATTATTAGTTATGATTATCATTTAACCACCCGGTATTCTAATAGTGCCTATGCAGACACATAGGTCCGTAAATTAATCGATATGGCTGATAGCTATTATTGTATCCAAATACCATATTTTTCAAGTCGTTCGTCATGGAATTGACCGTGTATCAATACCTAACCTACCAAACGCCATGGTGGAGCTCTCGTCGGCCATAACATGCCGCGAGTTATGACCAAGAAACGACAGCTCTGGGTCGAAAGCAGTCACCGACCAAGATGACACCCTGCCTTCACGCAGGGTGTTTTCATTTACAGGTAGTGGTAGAGCACAGAGAAGTAAGACTGGACCACCCTCCTCCATCACAGGAAAAGGTAGCAGTAAGGAAGCGTTAGATTTTTGCGTACCGGTGACAAAAGAAGCGCAAATAGTGACAAAAACCCTGCAAATTGGCGGTGACAATAAAAGTGCAAACGAGTGCCAAAACTGCCGCAAAGTTACAGCTAGTCGCACAAATCTCGCACAAGGATATTTTAGGCAACAAAAAAGCCTCCGAGTGTGGAGGCTTAAATGCTTGATCTGCTTAGTGTTCTTGTGGTCGGGGTGAGAAGATTCGAACTTCCGACCCCCTGCACCCCATGCAGGTGCGCTACCAGGCTGCACTACACCCCGACAGAAAAAAACTACAACACAGTAAGCTATTTTTTCGTAGACATTAAAAATGTAACCGTGTAGCACACTGTACCGGGACAGTAATAGACTGTTGATTTAAATGTATTTTTAGTGTCCAATCAGCGTCCAACTGCCCCACCAGCGTCCCTACAGTTTATTTAAAATTCCCAGGCTGCACTATACGGCGCATTCTTGTTTCACCATACAATCTCGCGCCAGCGACACCCCCCGTGACACCCCCTGTAGAATTTGAGCGTGCGGGGGCGTAAACTGCAGGCATGGGAAAACTAAACGCAAAGACAGCAGCATCCTGCAAGATTGCACCAGGCAAGTCTGAGCAATACCTGCAAGCTGGCGACAATCTTGTGATGCGGCTTCGGCGGACAAGCACCGGTGAAACTGCTAAAGCTTGGCAGTTCAAGTACCGAGCAGGCGAGCGCCGGGTGACTATCCACATAGGTACATACCCGGAAATCACATTTGCCGGCGCTCGTGACATTGCTGCAGGCTATAGAGCGCAGCTAGCGCGCGGAGACGACCCGAAGGCTGCGCTGGAGCGAGAACAGTCAGAAGCCAAGGCCCAGCAACTAGCCATCGCCCAGGGTGAAATCCCCGAGACGTTCAGGCAGCTATTCGACCGCTGGAAACAAGACTATCTCGCGCACAACCACGATGACGGCGGAGCGCACATTCAAGGCATGTTTGACCGTCATGTCCTTGAACACCTGGGCGAGCTGCGGTTAGAGCACATCAAGCAAATTCACCTAGCGACTCTGCTCGATAAGATGCGCGAGAAAGGCCTGACTCGGTCGTGCGGCATTGTCCTCGACGCAACCCGACAGATGCTCAAGTTTGCGATGCCGTTCGACTGGATTCAGCGCGACTTTACTATGGGGCTGCGCAAAAGCGTCTGGAACGGCGATGGCGAGGCGCGCGCACGGGTGCTTACTGATGCTGAAATCAAGGCGCTATACAAGCAACTGCGCAGCAGCGATTTGAACCCCCGCTGGAAGCACGCAATCTGGTTCATCCTGGCGTGCGGTACCCGCGCCGAGGAGACGCTTCTCGCGCGCCGAGGCGACCTGGATATAGATGCTCGGGAGTGGTTCATACCGGTAGACAACCAGAAGAAGCTCAACACCTCTGTACAGCTCGTGCATGCCGTCCATCTGTCTGAATTCGCAGCAACTCACTTGAAAGCTCTTCTGGACATGCCCGGTACTGATGTATTCGTCTTCCCAGCACGCCTACGCAGCGACGCACCAGACGCCCGGCCGGCGGACTCAAAGACGCTTACGAAAGCCGTGCGCGACCGCCAGCGCGGCGTACAGCTAGCTGGCAAGACGGCGAACACTACGGAGCTTCAATTAGCAGGTGGGGATTGGGATGTGCATGACCTGCGGCGCACTATGTCTACGGTTATGCAGGAGCTTGGAGTGGAGTCTGATGTTATCGACAAGTGTCAGAACCACGTGCAGCCCAACCCTATCCGCCGAACATACCAGCGAAGCCCCTTGACGGCACCCATGGCGGAAGCCTGGGATGCGCTAGGCGCGCACCTTACCAAGCTCTGCATGGATGCCGAGCAGGAGTGGCGCAAGGAGCATCGTGAGGAGTACCTGAGGGAGCTTCGCGAGGCGGCAGTGAAGGCGACCGGCAAGGCGACTCACAAGTCTCCAGCCAAGCGACAGCAAGTTACCAATTTTGATGATGCGGGAGATATCTGATGGCAGTCGAACAGTACACAGCGAGTAACCGATACAGCGACCTTGTGAGCGTCGCCACCGCCGCTGTGGAGTGGCAAGGCCTGACACGTGAGCAACAAGACCTGGTAGTCGTAGAAGATGGCCTGCCGTACCTCGGGGGTGCGCCGGAACTGCGCGAGAGAGCAGAAGCACTGCTTGATGCAGCTCAGCGCCGAAAAATCCAAGGGCGTACGCACACTGAAGACGGAGACGACTTGCCCGCGCGGCAGGTGATGATGTATCGCACCAGCGTTGCGGCCTACATTGAAAGCGTCGCACCGATAACGGCCCTGGCCGCCCTGGCAGCGGAGCCAGCCGCCGGGCCGGCAGACACATTGCTGCGCATCAACGCAGTGCTAGCGGCCCTTGGCGTCGGCCGCTCTACGCTATACCGCCGTATCGCCGATGGGCTCATCGAGAAGCCGGCGGTAGACAATCCACCGCGTTGGCACAAAAGCTACATCGATGGCCTAGTGAAAGGAGACGAGCAATGAGACCAGAAGGTATCTTTGGCGTGGAATTCGACATGTACGAGGCTCCGACACAGCTCTCGTAATTGTCGCAAGTTGAGATGCCTCGTAGCAAAGCTTGACATCTCAACTTGCACACTCAGAACGCAAAAAACCAGCTTCTCAGCGTGGTGGTTTTGACGGTCTATTGTTGTCAAAACCAGCCCGTCTTTGCAAGTTGCCTATCTCTCCAGACCACCTCCGGGTGGTCTTTTTTACTCCCAAATTGGCTCAAATGATATTTGCGTCGTAGTAGTGAATCGCCCCTCCTTTCCTAGACACCTCGTGAGCCTCACACTAGGCCCCACAAGGAGGTGTCATGAGCAAGCCGCGTTTCCCCGAAGAGTTCAAGATTGAAGCGGTCAAACAGGTAACCGAGCGTGGTTACCCAGTGGCCGAAGTCGCCAGCCGTCTCGGCGTCTCTGCACACAGCCTGTATCAATGGCTGAAACGCTATGACCCCAAGCGCGCCACACCGGTCGAATCTGCAGACCAATAAGCCGAAATTCGACGCCTCAAGGCAGAGCTCAAACGGGTCACCGAGGAGCGCGACATCCTAAAAAAGGCCGCCGCATACTTTGCCAAGGAGTCCGGGTAAGGTATGCCTTCATCCGGGCCCACGCGCAGCAATTTCCAGTTCGACGACTGTGTTGGGTCATGGCAGTGCACCCCAGTGGCTACTACGCCTGGAAAGCATCCCCGCATTCACCGCGAGCGCGTGAAGACCAGCGCTTGCTGGGGCACATCAAGCAGGCTTGGCTCGAAAGTGGCGGTGTCTATGGTTATCGCAAGGTGCATGACGACCTGCAGGCTCAGGGAGAGCGCTGTGGCAAACATCGTGTGGCACGACTGATGAAGCAGGAGGGCTTAGGTTCAGAGACGGGTTACCACCGGCGTCCTGGGCATTACAGTGGCCGCCCAGCAGTGGTGGCGCCGAATCACTTGCAACGCCAGTTCACCGTGAATGAGCCGAATAAAGCCTGGGTGACCGACATCACTTATATCCGCACGCATGAGGGGTGGTTGTACCTGGCGGTGGTGCTGGACCTGCTCTCACGGCAGGTGATTGGCTGGTCGATGCAGTCACGTATCGATAGAGAGCTGGTGCTGAATGCCCTGTTGATGGCGGTATGGCGACGTCAGCCCAAGCAGGAGGTACTGGTGCATTCCGACCAAGGAAGTCAGTTCAGTAGCTACGATTGGCAGGACTCCTTGAAAGCTCATCGCTTGGTGCCCAGCATGAGTCGGCGCGGGAACTGCCACGACAATGCGGTGGCGGAGAGTTTCTTCCAGTTGCTGAAGCGGGAGCGCATCAAGCGCCAAACCTATCACGACAGGGAGGAGGCCCGGCGGGATATCTTCGATTACATCGAGATGTTCTACAACCCGAAACGCCGGCATGGTTCCGCAAACGGGCTATCGCCGGTAGAGTTTGAGAGGCAATATTTCCAACGGCTCAAGAGTGTCTAGAGAAGCCGGGGCGATTCAAACCAATGATATTGATGCATCACTTGCCCCCAACCAAGACAGATTGCTAGCTCAGCAGACCTCCGATATCGAATATTTCATGCCATAAGAATTTTTATGAAGAGCAACCATTAATCGACAAGTGCCTTCAGCAGTGCGTCACGGGCATCTTGATAAAATTCAATGTCAACCCTGGTTGCCATCTCATCAGACAACTCAAATAACTGCCGTCGGCACGCCACAGGCATGAGCAATGACTTAGCCCCCTTTTCTACTGCAATTTCTGCAAGATTTACCGCATTGTGAACAGGCTCTATAGTGCCCCCAAGCGTAACTTCACCGACAATGACCAGACCTCCACGTACAGATTTCTTGAGTAGAGCACTAGAAAGAGCAATAAGTGCTGCAATCCCGGTCTTTGCACCTGACTTGGCTGCATCAAAACCCCGTAGCTGTACTGAAAATTCGTGAGAGCGCGGGTCCCGGTCCCCCACCAGCTGCTGGGAACGGGCGTAGAGATTTTGCTCAGCACAACGAATAGACTCTTTGAACGGCGCAGGCACAGGGTTGTTCAGCACACGAACCCCACTACCAGGCCCCTCAGTCGCCTCCAGCCGGAACAAGCCTGGGTGCTCATCCTGGCTACCAGGACTCAGCGTCCAAATTTGTCCACACTCTAGCGGCTCATCGCCTATGCCACCCTGGCTCTGGAGCTCTGGCGTGCTGACGAACTTCTCAACCCCTTCAGCTCCAATTGTGTAGCTGAAATGAGTGTTGCGGAACTCTGCCGCACCGATGCGCTTTTGCTGCTCCTTGACCCGCCGCCGCACTTCCAACGCCAAACGCACAGCCCACTCCAAGTCCTCGTCGCTGACAGTAGTCTCTGCATTCGGGTATAGAAGCTTCAGAAGGCCACTGACTGTCTTATTGACGCCATTGAGGTCCCGCCCCGAGAGTGCGCCTCCCCAGTAGACACGGTTCTGAAGCGTCGACACTCTGCTTTGATTGCGCAACTGAGTAAAGCACTCAGACAGGAAATCACTCACCAAACCGAAGTGCTCGGTGAATAGACTTGGGTTAAGCTTGGGTACGTCCCAACCAGGTAGGAAGCAGTGAATGCGGTCCATGAAGGCAGTATCGTCGCGCATTTCTGGTGGCAGCGGACCGAACAAATGGCCAACACGCTGCTGGTGCTCGACATCTACGTCGAAGTTGCCTACCAGGACGATAGAGCCGTCGGCACGAATGCTTTCCTTGCCACGGGAGAACTCACCGCTCTCCATGTAGCCCTTCATGATGTTGACGCCATCCTTTTGGTCAAAGGAGACACCGGACACTTCATCGAAGCAGACTACGTCGTACTGGCATACTAGGCCACGCTGACCACTGGCATTATTGACGAACATCCGGGCCACTGTGGCCTTACCGCCAGAAATCAGGTGTGCATATGGAGAGACCTGCTGGAACAGATGTGACTTACCAGTGCCACGCGGACCTAGCTCCACTAGGTTGTAGTTGCGCTCGACGAAGGGCAGCATACGCAGCAAGAGCGCATCCTTGGCGCGCTCTTGCAGTGTCTCTGGCTCGAAGCCGACGCTGCGTAGCAGCAGGTCGCGCCATTCGGCTGTCGAGAAATGCTCCCTCCCCATGGCCAGCACATCCAGCACCTCGCGCTTCGAGAGCTGAATAGCACGCAGGGAGTCTACACCGAACGGGCGACCTCCCTTTTCTTGTGCAATCGAGGCGTCGTAGCCCAGCGTGACCTCGGCATAGAAGCCGCCCGTCAACATACGCTCGTTGTCTTTCACCATCTCGGGCGTCAGCCGGACATCGTTCAGACGCAAACTAGGCAAGGTTGCAACATAGGAGTCGGTCTTCGAGTCCAAGCGCGCAGTGATGATGTCGATAATTTTCACAGAGCCTGATTCGCGGGCTCGTGCTTTGAACAGTTCTTCTTCGCCAGCCTTAACCGTACGCGAGCCCAACTGTCGCTGTACGATATCAAGCCCCTCCTGGATTTCGGCTTCGTCAGTCGTCGCACAATAGCGGCCAAGCAAGAACTCCACAACATAGGTGGGAACGGGAAACTGGCGGCTAAAAGTCCGCACTAGGTCTTTGCGCACCACGTAGCCTTCAAAAGCGGCAGTGGCCTTGCGGTCCAATTCATCAAGTTGCATTTTTATTGTTCTCCTACTGTAGTGGAGCACTTCTGTAGTACGTTCCCATCAGAACTCAAGACCACCACAACGGCGACAGCTCCCATCTGGTCATCATCGGCAACGGCAAGGCTAGCCTTACCACCTTCCAGTGCTTTGGCGCTAGCAGCCAGAGAACTAGACGCTAATGCGGCTTTCGTGCGAATGTCCACCTGCTGACCTGCAGAGGTGCCATTCACCACAACCGTGCAGCGCAATCCTTTCCAGGTGACAGACTGAATAGTGACCGTATCACTCGATTCTGCCTCACCAGCACACTCCAGTTGCAAAATGGGTACCAAACATTCCTGCAGGCTGATGCCCCCATGAGCATACTCAGCACCGGCGATGAAGCTTGCCACGCCAGGCGCGTATGCAATCTGGACATCTTTGCACCAATCCCAGCCAAACGTTAGCGGTGTGCCGTGCGCACTGTTCTTCAGCACGGCGCAACGCCCCCAGCGGGTCTCGGCCTGGTGCTTTGCCAATTCCGATTTCGGCAATCCTCCAGGAACCAGCAGCCATCCGTGGTCGGTTACGATACGCAAACGCTTCCAGCCTGCCCCACAAAGCTCCGTGACCCGTTCAACAACTTGGTCAAGCTGGGTTTCCATGTCACGGGCTAGCCGAGTACCATGCTCATGCCCGTAGTGGTCCAGGTCACCAGCCTCGGTCCAAGCAGACCCCTGTGGGTCTCCCGTTTCGTGCTTCTCCAAAGGGTTGATGCCATGCTCGTTCAGCAACTTACGGAAGTTATGACTAGAGAGCGGCTTGCCATCAGTAGCCACCCTGGGCTCAAAGTCGACATCTTCTTGGCTGCCGGTGATGAAGCCAGCAACTGGCGAGCACCAGGCTTTGCCAGAGGCGGTCACCGAAGGCATGCTGGTCCAGCAAACAGAGAGATTGGTCGTGCCCAGCACGGACAAACGCTGTTCGAGTCGCTTAGCCACATCGTAGCGCAGGCCATCAACGAAAACCGTACAGGTTTCACCCAAGGGTTCAGCCACGTTTTTGACTTGTAATGTCGACAGACCTCCAGAGTCCTTGACTGCCTCCTGCAGCCGTCGGGCCGTTTCCTCCAACCAGGGCAAATACATCGCACGAATCGCAGCACTAACGGCATCCAGGTCATTCTTGGTGTGTACACACGCCAGTGCTTTCAGCACGGCCTGGTCAACCTGCCATCCCGATTCTTGGTAGCTGCTCGCAAGCTCCGTCGACGTTTTTCCGATAGGGAGAGTTGCACTTCGTTGTGCCAGCTCAGCCAAGTGTTCTAAGGACACAGCCAGAGGGGACTGCCCCATGCGAGCCCAAAGCCAGCCACGACGAAGCCCATGTTCTTTGTCTGCAGCCGTAACAGCAGAGCGAGCCTGCAACGCTTCCATGCCAGAGCAAGCCGATAAGGTGTAGCGCAAGGCTGCCTCGCCTTGTTCATTAGCTTGCGGGTAACCTGCCAACTGTTCCTGGTCCGGGAAGAGGCCCATATTCGGCGGCTGAATCTTAGCCAATCGGGGGTAGACGTTGGGAAAGCTACCAAATGAGTCACGATAAAACACCGCGACAGCCGCCCACTTCCCCGCGCCATGTGCAAGTCGCTCGGCAGCTACCAACTCACCATCGGCTATAGGGTCAAAACCGAAATCTGACTTGCAGCGCTTCACGAACACATCCCAAAGCACATCACCCCACTTCTGGCGCGTTAATTCTGGCTCATTCATCCACTGCAAAATGTCCCTCGTAGGATTGGGCGCGAGTAAGCTCAGCAGCCATTCGGCATTAATGGTGCGTCCTTTTAGGTCCTCCAAATTACACTCAAGCAATACCCCGGCTTGCAACGCTTGGCTCAGCGCTACTTGGGTAGCCGGGTCCTGGGCAACATCAAGACCTAGGCCGCCATTTTTAGAGCCCAGGAAAGCACTTATCGTCCAGTCTTTGGCGTTGGCTTGGCTCCAAAATACCCCACGGTACTGCAGCTCTGCCAAGGGCTGCAGCTCGCGCGGGCACGATTCTATGTCACGCAACTCAGCTCGGCTGACTCCAGGCAGGTAGACCACGGGCACGCCATCAAACTGAATCTCTGGAAGCAAGCCCGCAATCGCACACTTTAGCCAAATCGCCGGTCCACGACGTAGTTCCGGGTCATAGTCACCAAGCATGCACAGACCAGGCATCGCTTTCTTCAGGGCAGGTATGGCTGCAAGCCATTGGCCTTCCTTGTCAGGCCAAAGAACTGCTGCAGCAGAAGCAGCTGTATGTGAGTTACCCTCGGCCACACTCATTAAGGCGAGGTAAATCTCGTCGGAAATCCGACCACCTGCAACTAATTTTTCTACCATGCTCACTTAACTTTCCTCTGCCACATTTAGAAGTGATACTTCTCACTGCGGCGTTTGAAGGCCTGCTCCGAGCCCTCCATGATGTCCAATACAGCTTGTGCCACATCTTGTCGGTCCAAACCACCCTTAGCCCGCGACTTACCACGACCGTCGCGCGCCTCGAGGGCATGGATTAGCTCGGCATCAGCGTTCACAGGTAGGTTGGCGTTATGGGTTGCGATAATCAATTGGCGTTTAGACTTTGCAGCTCTCAAGTCTTGGACCAACGTTCGATAAATGAAACTGGAATCCAGCTCATCCTCGGGTTGGTCAATGACGATAGGGCCTTCCCCGCGGGCCAGCATCATATTCAGCAGGACCGTATTGCGTTGCCCCTCAGACAATGCACCACTCATCGCCCCGGCAACTGTGGCGTCCTCACGCAGTAACTCGACGTCAATGCCATCGCCAACCCTGGAAATGCGCACATCCTCCCAAATGGGGCGGACATCCTCGCTGTCGAGATGGGCGAACAGTGGCTGGTGAAGACCCTCCAGCAGCAGGATTTCAAGTTTCATCGGGTCTTGCCTAGCGACCTCTAGCGTCTCCCAAACCGACGCATCAGCACGCTGCATCCAGAGAGCGAAGAGCTCCTCACCAATGTCATCCCATCGTTTTGGCAGCTTGTTGCGCTTATCCGGCGGCATAAGCCGCGTCCACAAAGCCTTGAAGGAAGCCTCATCCGCCATGTAGGACGTCGTCAGACGCACTGTCTGCGAGGCCACTGCGGCCTGAATGCCGTCAGCAGTGACTCTTCGAGTGTCGTACTGCGACTTCCAAACCTGATGCAGCTCACGAAGCACCTGCGGGAACTGGCCAGCTTCCAGCTGCACGTCCGTCAAACGCTTCTGTCGCTCATCGACTAGCCTCAACTTCTCCTGTCTCTTCTCCTCGAGCTCCTGCATGCGGGCAATGTCGTCTTCACGAATTCCGCGCGCGACACAGGCCTCGCGGAAGCGGGTTTGCACCGCATCGATAGCTTGAAGCGTTTCCCTGACAGCGTCTTCACCTAAATGCCTGGTCATGGACTGCTGATAGTCCTGCAGTGCCTGAGCGATGGTTGCCACAAGCGTAGCTCTTGTTTCGCGTGCCCGGACTGATACCTGCTCAAACCAAGCTGCATTCGGCCAGCCACCAGCAGTCTCTGGTAGCAGGTCGTCCAGTGCTGCCAAATCGGACAAACTCTGCGAGATAGCCTGAACGATAGGTACATCGACCTCCTGCATACTGGTCAGATACCGCTGTGCCTCCAAGGCCAACTGGTTCTGCTGGGAGTCCTCCTGAACAGCTTCGCGTGCCTTGAGCTGACGTTCAAGTTCTACTGCTTCTTGTTTGGCCTCGCGCAGTTGCGCATCAAGCCGCGCCGCGTCTCGCATACTCTGGAATAGTGCCTTCAACCTGGCCTGCAACTCACGCTCTTGAGAATTGAGCCCAAGCAAATGCGTACCTGCTGCAACGTCAATCAGAGACAACACATGGGCTTGCCCTTGTGTGCCGCTAGTCATCCGGCTTAGTTCACCTTGGCTGAAAAACTGTAACTGAAGCTGACGAAGTACCGTACTAAGGTCCTCGACCTCACGCCCATCTATCCAACGTTGTTGCCCAATAGGTCGCCCGGGCACATATACCAACGTATCCGCCACTCCATTGCCAACTTCAAAGCTCACACGAATCTCAGCATCCGCACCAAGCGACGCCTTCAATTGACTACGCTTACGTTGCAGCGCAGGGTCTTCATCTTCCCCCTTCGCGACAGCCCCTTCGGATGTAATGGCAAATCGCACATACTCCAATAAGGATGATTTGCCACTTCCACGACCACCAATCACGCAATTCAAGGACTCAGAAAAATACACATCTTGGTCTTCGAGGAATGCAGCACTACGCACCGAAACCTTAGTGATACGGGGATGTGTCAACGCATCACTTGGACATTCGCCCATCAGTCTGATACGAGACAGCGGGTCTAGGAACGCCTGCCTTAACGCCTCAACACAAGGTTTGGACATCTTTAACCAGGTATGGCGGTACCCGAGAGAGTTGGCAACAGGGTTGCCTTGCTCATCCTGCTTGAGGGATTTTGCATCCGACGACATTACGTATGCGGGATGACAATCAGAACGTGCCCAAGCTTTATCTCTACCCTCGAAGATGTCGAGGATACGCTTGACGGGTGGACTTGATGTGACCTCCAATGCCAAAAGCTTCTGGTTCTTGTAGTCCTCCATATGGCGAGAGTCATTCAAAAGTCCGTCGTTCTGGTCAGAGTGGGCTGCAATCACAATACCATTGTGCTGCTCTTGAACTAGCTCAATGAGTTCCTTCAGGCTAACATTTGCACCATTCCTGCGTAGCGGCATCGGACGCCCCTGCCGGAAGCGCTCATTCTCATCCAATCCCAACTTGCATAGCAGCCTATTAACCCGCCACACATGGCTGGCTTTCTTGGCTGGCTCGAATAAGCAGAGCACGTGGTAGCCAATGTCTACCTCAAAGCCAGGCAGAATGTGGAGGGGGGGACGTCCCAACTCTCTAGCCACAGATTTATTCTGCTCGACTAGGTGGGTCAGAAACCAGTCCCTTGGGTCGGTTTTCTGCGAGAAATTGTGGTCGGTAACACCAATCAACTCCAATCCAACCTCGTGGCAGCGTCGAAGATAAGTACGCGCGACCTCTTGCAAGCGATTCTCATCGCTGTTAGGACGTCGAGGGTCAGCAAGCTTGGTGTCGTCATCAGCCCAGTGCGCGCCATCTTCCGGGGTCTGAACCTGAAAGTCGCACTTGAACCACCGCATCCCCTCGTAGTCAGCCATGGCGAGCCTCCCTTGCTGCTTTCTTTTCTGCCAATGTCAGGTGATGGTCGTTGATACGGTCACCCTGGAACTTGTGGAACCACGGAGCGCTTTCTACGTCCTTACCGCGGTCTTTGTCCCATTTGATATTTAGCTTTGGAGGCTTGTTGATACGCAAGACCTCGGCAGCCATGAATGGGCGGATGTTCAGACGCACGCCATCGTTCAGGTCAGGGTTCCAGCCAATAGGCTGCTCGGCCAGAGGCTTCCAGCGCACAAAAATGTCATAGGGTGCTTCGCCTTCAAGGATAAGCTCTAGACGCTGTTTGAGGTTCTGTGCAGCAGACAGACGACCCTCGGCACCATCGACACCGTTACGCACGCCCTCCTCCTGCTGGCGAATCCAATCACCCAGATAGGTATGGATAAGTCGCTCCAGGTTCTTGGCATCCAGCTTGTGGTAGTTCACCAGCGCGGCGAAGCCATCCTTCAGGCCATCCCACACATGCCAGATAAATGGGCGATGATGGAAGCGCTTGGCATGCTGCTCGAAGAACTTCTCGCGCAGCCAGACGTCCAGGCCCTTGCCGGCACAGTCGGCATCGGAAAGAAGCTTGTCAAGCACGGCGGGCTTCCAGCTGCCAGGCAGCACAGAGTCCCAGGCGTCAATGAGCAAATCAAGAAGCCGTTTATGAGCTGGATGCTCTTGCCTTACCGAGGGCAAGCAGACGATGCCATCGTCGTCGGCATGTTCAACCAGATGGTTGCAGCGGGCAATCCAGTTGCGAGCTTCATCGGCCAATTCCATCGCTGTATCAGTCTCCGCCGGCCAGCGGTAGCCTAGCAAGCGAGCGACGGCGACTTGCAGCGTGTCGATGGCTGGTTGCGGATGGCCGTGGAATAGCCATTGGGTCGGGTCGTCGGAGTACGGTTTGGGAAGGCCATTGGGGTAGCGCTCTACGGCAACCTGCTGCCAGTGGATGAGGTCAAAAGGGACTTTTGTCAGTGTTCCCGCTGTCACTTTTAAGGCTGCGTCCACCTCCCGAACCGACTTCCGATACGCGGGGTCAGAGACGAAGGCCCAGACTGCGGGCAGATGTTGGCTGTCCTTGGGAATGATTGGACAGACGTTGTCGTCAAACACCTCCCCAGAATAGATGAATGGTTCGAGTTCCTTCATCTTGTTAACCGCAACACCGGTACGGCCCCACACCTCTTGTCCTCGCAACCAGCAACCTAGCTGTGCGCGGAGGTCAGCGTTGTCCAACGGAACGCCGGTTACCAGCGAACGGCCTGACCAAGGGTCGCCAGCACGAGGCGAATCAGCCCATGGGATGTTCGCCTCCCCAAGGGAGTTGAGTTGCCAGAACTCAAGTAAGAAGCGAGGGCTGTCGCCGGTCGTGCTGCCCTTTCCGTAGAGGCCAATGTCTGAGAGGAATGTCTCAGCGGCTAGTGACACCAGCGCAACTCGGGCATCTGGATTCCCAAGCAGTCCTTTCTGGTTAACCGTTGCCAGTTCACCGCCCTGCAACAGTGCCGCCTTCTCATGCGCAGCCTTGGGAGCACTGACATCTACACCGTGCAACCAGAAGCTCTCCTCTGTTTGCCCGCGAGTCTGAGTCAGCAGAATGGCCTGTACAACTTCTCCACCGATGGTCTCGAATGCACCTGGACCTAATCGCGCCAATAGATTCCACCGCACTGACTTGAGTAGCGATTCACGCTGCTTCTTGTAACTAGTAAGGAACAACCAGTTCTGCGGCATCACGATTTGCACCACGCCTTCTCCCTGCTCATAGCTAAGCTCCAGGCAGCGCTCAAGGAAGACGTTGGCCAAGTCGTTCTTGGCTTCGGGGTAGTGCGTCTCGCAATAGTCCTTCAGCGTGTCGTGCTGTTTGCCGCGCGCCAGGTACGGAACGTTGGTCACCACCAGGTGGTAGCGACCATCCAATAGTCGTGCCGCATCCAGAAGACCCTTTGCGGTCAGCGCCAAGTCCCAACTATCATCCTGTAATTCGCTGGTCTGACACAAAAGAGTAGTCGGGACTTCGGTGGCCAGCGCCTGCCCCAGCAGGTCACGCAGGGTGTCAAAACTCGAGGTAGCCAGGTCGTTCTTCAGACTGCGCGCCGGGTCCAGCAGGCTGCCCAGCAGTGGTGCCTG
This sequence comes from Aquitalea denitrificans, assembly GCF_009856625.1. Classification (GTDB taxonomy): domain Bacteria; phylum Pseudomonadota; class Gammaproteobacteria; order Burkholderiales; family Chromobacteriaceae; genus Aquitalea; species Aquitalea denitrificans. The sequence continues at coordinate 1,408,191 of NZ_CP047241.1, read as the reverse complement.
GGCGAAGCTGGCGTGCAGCAGGCGCAGTTCCTGCCGCAGGTAGACGGCATTGGCAGCGTCGTCCGGCACCAGGGCCATCCAGTCCTCGGGCTTGGCCGCCACCTTCAGGCCGCAGCAGGCCACCTGCGGGGCAGGCATGTCGGCGCGCACGCCCAGCGGGTTGCCGTCCTCATCCGGAAAGCGCCAAGCCGCCAGGGCCAGTGCGAACACGGCAATTTCCACACAGCGGGCATCCAGTTCCAGGCCGTGCAGGTTCTCTTGCAAGACATAGTCCACCGCGTCCATTGCCGTCAGGCCTTCGGCCGCCATGCGCATGGGTACCAGCAGCAGGAAGGCGGCTACCAAGAAGTGGCCTGAGCCGCAGCATGGGTCCAGCAGCGTGAACTCGTTCAAGCGGTCAGGCCAGCCTTCGAACTTGCCCGCAGCTGGCGTGCCGTCGTCCAGCGTACGCAGATAAGTCAGCGGCACAGGGCAAGGTTTGCCGGGGTGGCGAGTCACCCACCAGGCCCCCAGTGAATTGTGGAGCAGGAAGTCCACCATGTAGGGCTCGGTGAACAGCTGGGTGACGGCGGGCAGTTCATCAGCGCCAATCTTCACCTCCGAGGCGTTGACCTCGTCCTTACGCTTAGCCTGCCAGAACTGATAGACCCAACCCAGGCTGTCGCTGGCCTGGAATACCTCATCAGTTAGCGCGGCCAATAGCCGCTCCAGCTCGCGCTGATGCTCGGGCGCAAACGCCAGCTCAAACACCGGGCTCAGTGGCTTGAACACTTGCGGCAGCATGCGGGCGGCCAGTTTGCCAGCCAGCTCCCACTTGCTCTTGGCACCCAAGTTCATCGTCGGGTCGGCTTCCTGCACCAGTGCATCACAGTCGTCCAATGATACGGCGGCACCCGGCTCCCACAGCAGCAAGCCATTCTCGGCCAGGAAGCGGGCAAACAGCATGCGGTGCCAGTGCTCATAAGCCATTTCCCAAACCAGATGCTGTATTGCTTGAGTGTCATCGGCAGACTTCGCATCCCCCAAGGCACGCCCGTGGGCACGCATGCGGCGGCGCAGGGCTTTGAGTTCTTCAGAGAGGTAATCAGGAGCCTTCGCTTCCCCGACTGCTAATTGACTAAGAGCTGCACGCGCCCCCTTCTCCGCTACATCCCGAGCTGTCTTGACTGTATTTTCAAGCTGGGTGCGCAATGGCTTGGCCAGCGGTTGATTATGAATATTGTTGATTGCCATATTGTTATTAATCTCGTATCCGATATGAGACAGGAATTTTCTCGACCTGCCCGCAGTCATTTTTTAAAGCGCGACTGGACCTTGCTTGAGTTTGCTGTTCAACAGCAGCTCAACCTCTGCAAGCCAGGCTTTGACCTCTGCCTCGTCATTCAAGGTACGCTTTGGCAATGCCACATGCACAACATTCGGCTTCAACAATTGCACAGCGGCGTGGCGAGCTGCTTCAAATCGGCTGGGCAATGCCTGGGTCTTGGAGACCCAGTGGTCCAGGTCGCAATCGTCCAATGCATCTTGCAACTGTTCTGGCGTACTGAGCTGCAACGCCGGAGAAGCGGATAAACTGTGCTTAGCACTCAGCTCTGCACGCTGGTTATCCGTCAATTTGTTCCAATCGGCATCAGCTTGGAGTTGCTCCCACTGCTGCTGGAAAGCTTGCTCGAAAGCCACCAGTTTGGCATTCAATGCCTGGCGCAATAGGTCTACAGTCTTATCCAGCAAAGGGCGTACTGGGTCAGGGTCAACCAGAAGACTACGTTGCGCTTCAATAGCATCTACTTCGGCTTTGAGTTCAGCGTATGGACCCAAGTCCTTCGCATGATGGAGCAACTCAGTCAATTTGCGCCAAATTGGCAAGCGCTTCGTAATTTCATCAGCTGTTTTTGTCCACTCTTTAGACAAACCAACGATTTCGTCGTGGTGTGTGAACAACTCCAGCAACTGCGCATTGCCTGTTTGCGCTTCGATAGCTTCAATTACATGAATCTTGGGTGCTTCCGGGGCCGGCATATGGCCACCGGCCTTGGCAGCTTGGTCACGTAGCTTGACCAGCAAGGTAGCTAACTTGGTTTGCTCTTCCTTGGGTTGGCAAGGAACCCCGACCGCACTAAACAAGGAGCGAATCTTGATAAGCTGAAGCGGTGTGATGGTTACACTTTCGCGCTGGAAGCTCGTTTGGGTGAGCTTGGCGCGGTCCAGGCTTTTTGCATCCAATGACTTAGACGCTGCGTCAATAGCTTTGATGTTACCGGCAGCAAGCAAGGCATACAGTGCACCGTCAATAGCGTCCCGCGGCCAACCGAATGGGGGTGCTTCGAAGTTTTCACGAATTTCAGCCCCCTTTTTATTGGGACCAATATAAGCAAGCAGCTTCTGGCAGACCGGGTGTTTGTCAGCTTCTTGACTATGCCCTACTGCCTTGAGGGCTTCCATATTGCCTTTACGGGCCTCGTCCAGCACCTTGCTCCACATGTCATGGTCGGCAACATCAAATTGACTGTAAAGTCGAATTGCAGACGATTTAGCCGCACGGTTGATGCGCTCCGACAATTCATTACCGTCTACAGACTCTTGTCCCCCAGCCTGGAAAACACGGACACCCGCAATCAGCTTATCAAGCAGCGTAGCAAGCTCTTTCTCAGCAGTACGTAACCTACTTTCCATTGAACGCTGTGCATCTCGGCCTTCCTCAGTCGAAGGACTACCTTTCCTCTGTAGAGTTGTATTTGATGCGTCAAGCGCGACGATGACATTCGTCAGCTCGGTCTTATGCTGTGCTGGCAGAAAAGCAAATAGCGTGGGGTTGTCAGCAGTTTTGGCCTTGGCCTCCGCAATGACAGACCTCTCCTCGGTCTGCCAGCCATCCTGAATCCACAGGTAAAGGTTTTTATCGTTATCTTTCGGCAAGATTTCGTCATAAGTAGTCGTCAGTCGACGCTCTACATTGTCTTTACCTTGCACCACGCGCACTTTTTTAAGCACTTCGCCAAAACGTGCCTTAAGCAGGTCCGAGCGACGCTGTTCCAACCGCTTTGGTGCCGCATTCAGTTCGGCCTCCTGGGCACGGAACTCATCGTACCAAGCACTGGACTCACGAGTCTGCAAACGATACTCGGTACCATTGCCTCCCGCCAAAGCCATCACAAGGCGGTCTTTATTTTGTAGCTCGTCCAGAAGTGCCGGCAGCCTCTTACGCAGTTCAGCAGAACCTTCGGACAGGTCAGTCACAAGCAAGTCAGCAAGGACATCTTCAGTTGCTTTAAGGCCAATTTCGAGAGCAGCGTCAGCAGGTAATTTGTTGATGAGAAAAATAAGCTTCAGCAACCTTGCTTTCAATTGGCTGTCTTCATTTCCTACGGAGAAGCGCTGAACGTTCTCGAACACCTCTTTGGGTAGCTGGGCGGTTGATACCAGGTTTGCGGCAATTTGGTCATATAGGAAATCACCAGAAACTACATGGCCAAGTGGAGCGTCTGCAGTAGCCAATACTGCTTCATGCACTACCCGTAGCTGACTACGAAGCTGAGAGACCGTCCCGGTCGTGTCAATATTTCGTAACACACGCTCCCAGAAGCGGCGCCGCACGGGCAAGAGCGGATAGTCCGAGGTCAAAATGCTTTCGTCGTCTGTAAGGTGCTCGAGCTTCGTCCCCCTCAGGTGACGTGAAATTTCACCCAAATTATTGCGCAGAACCTGCTCAATTTCTGGCTGCGCAGATGGTTTTTTTGCCAGAATAATTTGCCGAGTAACATTCTCGACATCCCAGTCACCAAGCATTATCTGTACAGGGAAGCGCCCCATCAAACGCTGCAAATTTGGCATGCCGGAGAGCGCAGACTGACCCGTACCAACAAACAGCAGCTTGCCATTGAAGTGCTTGCTGAGCGTTTCTGTAACCTCTTGCACTTGAAAAGCTTTCTCAACATCATTTCCGATGTACTGCTGTACTTCATCCAAAACGACAAGCGTTAATGGGAATTTGCCATTTTCAACCAGTGCCGCTTCAATCGCTAAAGTCATCTGCTCACTAGTAACATCAGTTACCTGAGGAAACTGTTCTTTAAGCAGCTTGCGAGCATCTGCTTCCGAGTGTGCCAAATCGGGTCTGGCTTTAAGCAAAGCCTTGGCCAAGAGGCTTGAGACATACATATGAGGCAGCTCTTGCGCCAAAGAGCGACCAGCAGCTTTCAACTCAGCGTCGACGAGAGACAAGATTTCTTCGCGCTTCATCCAAAGGACAAACTGTGCCTGGTTGTACTGCTCCGGCAAGCCTTTTGACTTAAAGACAATACCCAGCAAAGCAAGGCGTACCTTATCCCCGGCACCAGCGCCGAGCTTACCTGCAGCAGCGTGCAGCGAGCCATAACGACGCCCTTGGGTGCTAAGTTCTTTCAGATGTTCGAACACGCCCGTAGGCAGTTTTGCAAGACTTCGCGCAGACGCACCGTCAGCAAACTGGTAGTCGGTCCATAGTGTGCGCAGCATCTTGGCCAAGTGCGACTTACCGCTACCGTAAAAGCCTGAAATCCATATACCTGGCTGCTCAGTACCAGCATCCAAGTTGAACAGGAATTTCTCAAAAATGGTTTCAAGACCTTTTTCATATTGACCATTACATACAAAGGTCTCTACCTCATACCGCAAAATTGCTTGAGCGGACTCAGAGTGGTCTTCGGAAACTTCAGCAACACCATTATTTACAAGACGATTTTCTTGAGGAAGCTTGTTATAGATATCTCGATTCAGCATGATATTCCTTAGTTTTTTCTTAATACTCAGCTTCAATCTTTAGCCAACAAGGGAACAGCAAGATAGTTCCAGCCATCACGAGCATCGAAGAGTCGATAATCATGATTTTCAGGGCGATACTCCCCTGGAAAAAATACCAACAATCTTCCCTGCACTACTTCTTTGATACCCTCAACAACGGAAGATACACGCGCCAATCCAAATAATGTGCCAACACCCAAAATAGCTACGACGGTTTCTGGCCCTGCATCCGCAGTGATGCGCTCCCTTATTTTGACGTTAAGGTCCGCCACAAACTCGGTCAGCTCACCAGCTTGGTATCCTGCCAAATCTTCAGGGGACTCAAAGTATGCCTCGCGATACTCTTGCGCAGCCATCCACTCTGGAAAAGCATCCGTGATGTCTATCAAGAGCCACTGCTTGCCAGCTGACTGGGTTGCAAGCTCGAACTCACCTATATTTGCGCGCAAACGCAGTTCGTCAGACTTGTCATAGACTGCAAAAATAACGCGCTGAATCGCTGCAAGACCCGCCTGCCAAGGTACAGTCAGGTGCTGACTGTATGTAGAAATCAATTTCGCGACCTTAGACGACATGCATTGCCTCCTGGCGAATCTGTTCTTCTTCTGCGGTAAGATAGCCAGGGAAGCGCACTTCCTTGACACCACCGGCACTCATGTAAACGATTAAGCCACGATGAGATGCCGAACTGGCGAGCGCCTCAACCTCTTCAACTGAGCATCCCAGCAAGGCTATCCAGTCGGAGTTGAAAAGCCGCTGCCCTGTCCGCCCCTCTAAGTACCCCATAAATAACATCATCGCCACAGCACCTGGTGTGGCTTGAGGCTTGGAACGCACTTTACGGGCCCTTCCCTTTAAGATACCGGCCGCAGTCCAAGAGCCCGCAACATTCTGAGCAAGCGACTTAAGTGAGGCCGCACTTAGCCTGCCTGACAACTGCTCCTCAAGAAAAGCTTCCATCGACTCTCTACGCATCAACGTCCCAAAGACAGAGTCCAGATAGTAAGGCTGCGTCAACCGCAGCAAAGGGTCTCTAGCCAGTGTGACCGTCAATGCAAGCATTGGCTGAGCTTCCTCATCTAACACCCAAAGCCTTCGAAGTGCGCGAAACAGTGGATTAGCATCAAAGCCATAGAGTGCCTGAAGATACTTCCAAGACAGTTCTCGCGTTTTCCGCGTGGGCTTTCCGAGAATATTTTCCTGAATGACCGCTTCTGCGTATGCAACGCGCTCTGCATCCAGAGGTACATGCTTTAGCAGCGTACGCAAATCATCAAGCATCATTGTTCTAGATGCATGCGGCCCACCACTGCCAAATCTAAACCCCAAACTGGCATACAAAGCCTCATCGCGTGGTGTCATTTCGGCATCCTTCCCGACATCACAAGGTTCGATAGGACATCAAGGGGTACGCCTTCGAGGGGATAGCCCTGCGAGCGACAGTAGGCAACGACCATCACTTCCACCATATTTGCAACGCTACGCATCTCTTTATCCGCCGCCAGCTGTAGCGCAGACTTGATGTGCGGCTCAACACGGACACTGACTACCTGAGTCTTTGCAACAGCCATACCCTCACCTGTAAGTAAAATGCTAGCAAAATGCAATTATACGGGGTCCATAAGTTATCGGGAACTTCCTATGAAAAATTAAAATATGCCTTCGTCATTTTCATAATTTTGTACTCTCTCTGCTATGCAACCAGCAATGCTTTGATGCAATACGTACTCTCCCGGCGACCATAGATAAATACGTTATTGGTTGACTTGAAAAACAAAATAGCCCACAGAAAGTGGGCTATTTCTTTATTTGGAGAATTCCCTATTAAAAAAGGCTTTATTAAATACAGGCCATTCCTCCCCATGGGATGATTCTAATGGTACGGGGTCTACTTCATCGGGTTTCAGCTTTGCAGCTCCGAAAAAATTGCGGAATATTCTGAATATGGTCATAAGCTTCGTCAATATCATCTCCATCGACCACCACATACGAATACAACCCACCTCTCATTTTCCAGCGAGAATATGCCATCGTTCCTCTCCAGTTTTATTGACCTAAATCAGTATAGATTTAGCTACCCATCATTATGTATTTTTCCACTCTTTTTCATCAAGGTCAAATCTCATCTTCCATGTAATCTAAGACCTTCATCTGATACTCAGAATCTTTCACCTGCCTCTTAGGTTTTTCAGGCAACACCACCACACCATCACGAAGCGCAAGACCCTTCCATTGAGTAGCTGATTTCAAGATTGCAAGGCTCTTAGCCAAAGATTTCAAGTAATGGTCACTTCGCATACTTACTCGACCAGATAAGGATTGCAGGTAGGCTGCAGTCGGAGGGTAATTGCCACTCCAACGCACGAGTACTCCATAAAGCCACAACGCTAGAGAGTCACTACCAAGCGCGGTCAGTACTTCTTTACGAAGCGGAGTCCAACCATACTGAAATAGAGGAACCAATTGTGAATTTAGTTTGAAACTATAATTTATGGCATGACTACGCTCAGCTGGCCAGGCCATGTCACGCTCTAGCAACATGAAGTTCTCAATATCCAAATCACGAGTTTTAAAGCGATAAATATTACTAGAGAGTCGCGAAAGAGATTCATACAGCCACTCGCGGTTTGATGTACCCTTTGCACGGCCAAGCTGATGCAATAACAGCGACTCATCAACCACTAGACGAACAGCCGTAATATCTTCGGCCCGCTGCCTCAAACCCAAGTCCAGCAGATGAAGCCAAACAGCGGCATCTGCCATATCCAACTGGCTTCCAACCATTTGCCACACATCAATGTGGCCATATCCTGCACACGTAACTGGTGAGGAAATGGTCTGTCGAACTACTCGACCACGAAACCACTGCGAGCCAAATATAGCGCTGCGAACAATCAAACTCGGAACCAAAAATGACTCTGACGAAACTCCATGTGGGAGCCGAATTGGCAACCATTGACAAGCAACACCCATTACATCTGACCTTCCATACAGAGATGATGTGAAAGTATAGGAAATATTCGCAACATGGCACGTGAATACGGAAAGAGTGGCATGTGAATACAATCACAATGGAAAATATATCAATATTTACTAGGGTTTTTGATAATTTTTGCGAGCTGTAATAATAAGATTAAATCTATGCTTAAGTATGATTTTGCTAACCGCACGCTCGTGTAAGCACATCACTTCGCACATCTCCGATATCCTCCGTATTGCTGCTCCTCCGGAGCAGTCCGCGGCCAGGGCGGCGAGCGCTGAGACTTGGGCGCTCTCTGGCGCCCCCTGGTAAGCAATTACCGCCAAACCACGCACAACTCTTCCATCAGGGCAGAGAGGATATCCACTAACCAGGATGACGTTAAATAGTGCCACTCCTGTTATTACATCTCCAGCTGATATCAATGGCAAACGCCGGGTGCATGACGACTCTCAAAATAAAGGGAAGTGCTGCGGTAAGCAGCATATGACACGACCGATGAAGCCGCAGGGCAAGAATGCACTAGCAAACGACAATCGATGCCCTCGCATTGCCGGAGCGGTGCACCAAAAATTGCGTTTAACTACTTGCAATATACCTCGAAAAATGCTGGGAAACCCACATTAGATATCCCCTACATTGAGAAGGGTAATTTCTGACAGATGTGTTCGGCCTGCGAGTGCATGAATTTGCCCTTATGAATCTCCCCTCCTTTCCTAGACAGGCACTTCGAAAGCACCATAAGGAGGCACCGTTAGCAAGCCATGCATCCTCGAAGAGCTCAAGATTGAAGCTATCAATTGGCAACCAAGTATGGGTATCCGGTTACCGAAGTTACCAGCTGTCTCGGCGAATCTGCCCACCCCTGTATCAATGGCTGAATGCTACGACCCACACATGCCAAACCGGTCGTGTCCGTAGACCGGCAAGCCGAAATCCACCATCTCACGGCAGAGCTGAAACGAGTGACCGAGGGGAGCGGGACAGACTAAACTGGGTGCGCAATCGCGAAGCGCCGGATATTTTCACAGGACATCTTTACTTTGGCCGCGCGTCACTATCCCACTCCAAGGTCGGAGCATCCTGCATGGTGTTTTTGGCTCTTCGAATGTGTAGGTTGGTAGGGCTCCCCGACGTTAGAGTAGAGTCATGTAGCCCAGACGAGCTCTCCGACCTTATCGCTAGCTCGAATTTCTCAACGATAGACTCGATGAGTTCAACTTGTAGTGCAGAGATACCCTTACCTTCACCGCAATCAGGAAGAGCCATCATCATTCGCAGACACCCGCCTCCTAGTGGCTATCATCATCCACACGATTCAAGTCAATAGCTGGGGAGTTGTGCTGCCTGCAACACCTCACATCACTGCTTTTTCATTGCCACATAAATTAGTCAATGCGCTAAAATTTGACTAACTTATGTGGTATTAATTATAGCAACTACACTAAAGTACCACATAAAATTGCCATATTAAGTTAAATTGCCTAATATATGTGGAATCATGGCCAAAACGACACTTTCCCCCTTTCCTTCCGTATTACGACAGCTCGTAGCACTGGGGGAGCGCATGCGGCTCGCGCGACTACGGCGTAAGATAACAGCAGAACTCTTTTCCGAACGCATGGGTGTTTCGCGAGAAACCTTACGGCGGCTGGAAAATGGTGACCCGACTATCGCCATGGGAACGTATATGCGCGCTATGCGTGTACTCGGACTTGACGGCGACATTGACGGACTGGCACGTGATGATGAGCTGGGCCGCAAGCTACAGGACCTTTCATTACCGCAACCGCAGACGCGTAAACGCACCACCAAATCAAAACAAAATAATGGCCCAAGCAAACCGACTTGAATATGAAGTCCACCTGGACGCGGCGGAGCTGGGGGTGAGCCAGAAGGTGGGCACGCTCTACCGCCATGAAGTCCGCACCGACATCCCTGCAGCGTTTGAATACGACAAGGAGTGGCTCAAGCACGGTCAGGCATTTGCATTAGACCCACGGCTAGAGCTCTGGCGCGGCGAGCAGCATCCTCCAGCCGATGCCCCGGGATTCGGGGTATTCATGGATTCTGCACCAGACCGGTGGGGGCGTGTGCTAATGGAGCGCCGCGAGGCGGCCGCAGCGGCCAGGGAAGGCCGAACGATGCGCACGTTCCATGAGATAGATTTTTTGCTAGGCGTTTACGACCACACCCGCATGGGTGGGCTGCGTTTCTGCAAGCCTGGAGGTCCGTTCCTCGATAACAGCGACAAGGCTGCCCCGCCGGTAACGGACCTTAAAGAACTGGCGTACATCAGTAAACGCGTTGAGGAACCAGGAGTCGAGAAGCTGCCCGAGTACGAGCGCTGGCTTGCTATGCTTATCGCGCCCGGAACGTCACTCGGCGGCGCGCGGCCGAAGGCGAACTTCACCGACGACAATAAGCGACTCTGGATTGCCAAATTCCCCGCTAAGGATGACCGCTATAACGTCGGCGGCTGGGAATATCTGACACATGTGCTGGCATGTAAGGCAGGCATCACCGTGCCCGAGGCGCGGCTCGAGTATCTATCTGAGCAGTACGCTACATTCTGCTCGGCCCGATTTGACCGTATTGGCAATGGCCGACGCATGTACGCTTCTGCCATGACACTGCTTGAACGACAGGATGGTGAGGCTGGCGCAAGTTACCTGGACTTAGCGGAATTCATTTCCGACCACGGCGCACAGGGACACATTGATGAAGACCTCGCGCAACTATTTCGTCGAGTGCTCTTCAATATTCTTGTCGGCAATCGTGATGACCACTTACGCAATCACGGGTTCATTCGGGAACTATCTGGATGGAGACTCTCCCCTGCGTTTGACCTAAATCCAAACACCACCAAGTTGACTCATGCGCTTGCAATTGATAGCAAAAATGCAGAGCCGGACATTCGAGTAGCAATGGCACAAGCGGAGCTGTACCGATTGGATGAGAAGACCGCCAATAGCATACTCGATGAGGTCCGCAATGCCATTGCAAACTGGCGCGCTGAAGCCAAAAAATTACAGCTCGCTTCTGTAGAAGTGCAGCGCATGGATTCCGTCATCCAAGCTTGACTGTAACCTTAACTATTATTTCAAATATCCAGCCACGCCGCGCCTCAAAACACACAGGGGCGCTAAATATAGCACCCAATTATGGATGTCCAGCGAGACACCAGATGCTGTTCTGGCAAGTGTACTTGTGAGTAGCCTGCCGACCACAAACTACCCCCCCAACTCGGGACACGCAAGCACATAACCCTCAGATATCGTTCCGGTGGGTCTATAGGTAGTAAGTCAGTCGGCTTTAAGCAGCTGCTTGACTGCGTATGTGATGACTGCCGCGCGGCTCACTGGTTTTTAGTGGCCTTAGCTTATGCACCAACAAATACAATATAACAATGTACTTATTAGCTTCATGTTATTTAGCTCTAAGGAATAAGAGGCCGCAGAAGAGACAAAACCGTCATTAAACGCTTACCTCACATTTTCCGCTGTCTACTCGTTATCGCGAGAACAAAAGGCAAGAGGAAGTCGTGAAATTTATCCCACGAAGTGGCCTAAGCTAGCCCGTTGCGGAAACGCTCAACAACATATTTCCCCATGTTGCACCCCGGCCGGTTCACCGCCATGGCGCCTCACCACCAATTCTCCCCATGTTGCCTGCTGCATCGGACCAAATTTCCCCATGTTGCGCCCCAGCCGGTTCACCGCCATGGCACTTCACCACCAATTCTCCCCATGTTGCCTGCTGCATCGGACCAAATTTCCCCATGTTGCGCCCCAGCCGGTTCACCGCCATGGCGCCTCACCACCAATTTTCCCCATGTTGCCTGCTACATCGGACCAAATTTCCCCATGTTGCGCCCCAGCCGGTTCACCGCCATGGCGCCTCACCACCAAATTTCCCCATGTTGCACCCCGGCCGGTTCACCGCCATGGCGCCTCACCACCAATTTTCCCCATGTTGCCTGCTACATCGGACCAAATTTCCCCATGTTGCACCCCGGCCGGTTCACCGCCATGGCGCCTCACCACCAATTTTCCCCATGTTGCCTGCTACATCGGACCAAATTTCCCCATGTTGCGCCCCAGCCGGCTCACCGCCATGGTGCCTCACCACCAATTTTCCCCATGTTGCCTGCTACATCGGACCAAATTTCCCCATGTTGTTCTCCTACGGGTTCACCGGGATAGTGCATCGTCACCAAATTTCGATGTATTGTCTGGTAATAACGTGAATTGCCCGACTTCTCTAGACACTCTTGAGCCGTTGGAAATATTGCTTCTCAAACTCTACCGGCGATAGCCCATTTGCGGAATCATGCTGGCGTTTCGGGTTGTAGAACATCTCGATGTAATCGAAGATGTCACGACGGGCCTCTTCCCTGTCGTGATAGGTTTTTCGCTTGATACGCTCGCGCTTCAGCAACTGGAAGAAACTCTCCGCCACAGCATTGTTGTGGCAGTTCCCGCTCCGACTCATGCTGGGTACCAAGCGATGGGCCTTCAAAAAATCCTGCCAGTCGTAACTGCTGAACTGACTTCCCTAGTCCAAACGCACCAGCACGTCCTGCTTGGGCTGACGTCGCCATACCGCCATCAACAGGGCATTTAGCACCAGCTCTCTATCGATACGTGACTGCATCGACCAGCCAATCACCTACCGCGAGAACAGGTCCAGCACCACGGCCAGATACAACCACCCCTCATACATGCGGATATAAGTGATGTCGGTCACCCAGGCCTTATTTGGCTCATTCACGGTGAACTGGCGTTGCAGGTGGTTAGGTGCCACCACTGCCGGGCGGCCACTGTAATGCCCAGGACGCCGGTGGTAGCCGTCTGCCCTCCTGCTTCATCAGCCGAGCCACGCGATGTTTGCCACAGCGCTCTCCCTGAGCCTGCAAGTCGTCAGCCTCTCAGCCCCCCAGCGCATATCGACCGGCTCGACGGCGAGGAAGACCTGCTCAGGGCGGATCATCAGCGTAGGCTCCGAAGCCACACGACGCAGGCCTATGCCTGCGAGACCAGCCAGGCGATGTTCATCACGATGCCGCCTCGACGCAGTTCGATACGATTATCACCTGAGGTAGAGGGTGTTGGGGTCGGAACCTGAATGGGGACAAATTCTGGGGACGGGATGACAGGCTCTGCGGGTCGGCTACTATGGTCATTGTCGAGAATCGGCATGTCGTCCACTGAACGTTTACATTGAAACTGGAGTTTTCACTTACTCGAGAAGCGACTCGGCAATCTCGAACGCTTCGGCGACATGCCGTAATGGTGTGCCAGCAGTTCGGCCGGTCCAAGTAACGCATACCGTAGGTGAACGTGCCCTCAAAGGCGACGACGGCAACTTCTTTCACTTTCAAAGATACGCATGGCACCCATGCGAAAGTGCCCGGCAGCTGGACGTATGCATAACAAAACTGTTATTTTGCAGCCGTCACCGCCTCAGAAATCATTGTCTTGAGCAACTAGATTGCGCACACGTTGCGGCCGACGTGCCGCCTCAAGAATTTTGCCGTGCTCGTCGTCATCGGGGTTAGCTACACCCTGTACAGTATCCAACAAGCCGAGCTTCCAGAGTACCGCCAGGAATGTCCCCAGTGCTACACCTGAGTCCCCCATCTCGATGCGGTAAAGCGAGCGCCGACCAATGCCACACTCCCGTGCGAAATTCTCTGTACTGAAGCCTCGTCGCACACGTGCGGTCCGTACCCGCTGGCCGAGACCCACTAGGAGAGAGCGTACATCTCTCGGAAGCGGTTCAGAAAATCGCTTGTCATTTTGAGTCATATATGGCTCACTATCGTTGTTAGTGTGTCATATTAGGCCCAAGCCTTGGTTGTGCCAAGTTATGCGCAATGTATGCCCCGAAATCTCAGCCGTGACGCATCCTGGATGCGCCTTAGTATTCACATGAATACAGACACACGTTCACATCCCAATGCCGATGACACCCCCTGCGACACCCCTTGTGTGTTTTCAATGAGACAACATGAAAAAAGCCACCTCAGCGGGTGGCTTAAATAATTAATTCTATTGTGTTCTTTTGGTCGGGGTGAGAAGATTCGAACTTCCGACCCCCTGCACCCCATGCAGGTGCGCTACCAGGCTGCGCTACACCCCGACTCAAGAGAAACGCATTGTAACCGTTTATTTACTATTTGCCAACACCTGAATCCAGCCAATTCAAAATTGCTTCCAGTTCGGAGCGTACTTCCTGAGCAGTAATCGGCCGTTCCATTTCACCACCGGCACCCAGCCGTTGGCGCGCGCCCTGAATGGTAAAGCCATCGTCGTACAGCAGACCGCGAATACGACGCACCAGCAGCACTTCGTGGTGCTGGTAGTAACGACGATTGCCACGGCGCTTGACCAGGCGCAACTGGGAGAATTCCTGCTCCCAGTAACGCAGCACATGCGGCTTCACCCCGGTCAGCTCGCTTACTTCGCTGATGGTGAAATAGCGCTTGGACGGGATTGCCGGCAGATCAGCCTTGCTTGTTAGCATGGTATTGCTCAACCATTCCTTTGAGTTTCTGACTGGCGTGGAAGGTCACCACGCGGCGTGCCGTGATGGGAATTTCTTCCCCGGTCTTGGGATTGCGGCCCGGACGTTGCGGCTTGTCGCGCAGCTGGAAATTACCAAATCCGGACAGCTTTACCGAATCACCTGCTTCCAGCGCGATACGGATTTCCTCAAAAAACGTTTCAACCATGTCCTTGGCTTCACGCTTGTTCAGACCTACCTGGTCAAACAACAGGTCGGCCAACTCAGCCTTGGTCAAAGTCATGACTACCCCTTAACTTCTTGAATATACAGATGGAAGGCGGACATTATGCCACGCCTTCCGGCAATATTGGCTTACAGGCGCAATTGGGCTGCGTGTGCGCTTGCAACAGCATCCAGCAGCTTCTGGATGGCCGGCTCGACATCTTCGTCGGTCAGGGTGCGGGCATCATCTTGCAACACCACGCGGAAGGCCAGACTCTTCTTGCCCTCTTCCACACCCTTGCCACGATAGACATCAAACAGGGCCACTTCCTTCACCAGCGCGGATGCATGCTGATGGAAAGTGTCCAGCATAGCAGCAACCGTTACCTGCTCGTCAACCACCAGCGCCAGATCGCGGCGTACCGGCTGCAATTTGCTGACCGGCTGTGCCTTGATGGCAGCGCGTTGTTCAACCGCGGCCAAGTCCAGTTCAAACAGAACCGGCGGGGTTGGCAGACCGTATTGCTGCGCCCACTTGGGATGCAGCTCGCCCATCACGCCAATCACCTTGCCATTCAGGCTGATTTCAGCACAACGGCCAGGATGGAAGGCCGGGTGTGCCGCCTTGGCAAAGCTGGCTTGCGCCGGCAGCAGCAGGGCTTCCACATCGGCTTTCACATCGTAAAAATCGATGCGCTCGGCCTTGGCACCCCATTGCTCGGCAACACGCGGGCCCCATGCCAAACCGGCCACTTTTTCCGGCTGGGTGGTTTCGTCGGCCTTGCCGGCAGCATTCTTGCCGAATACACGGGCGACTTCAAACACCCGCACGCGCGGCTGTTTGCGGTTGAGGTTGCCTTGCAGCACATTGACCAGACCGCCAATCAGCGACGAACGCATCACGCTCATTTGCGAGGCAATCGGGTTGATCAGGCGCACCGGGTCGGCATTACCGGCAAAGTCACGCTCCCAGGCTTCCTCAACAAAGGCATAGCTGACCACTTCCTGATAGTCGCGACCAGCCAGGAAATGGCGGATGTCTTCACGCGGGCGACGTTCTTCCGGCAGCGCCAGCATGCGCAGGCGGGCAGCCGGTGCTTCGTAGGGAATGGCATCGTAACCGTGTACGCGGGCCACTTCCTCGATCAGGTCTTCTTCGATCTCGATGTCGTAGCGGAAGGAAGGTGCATGCACCAGGAAACCGTCTTCCTGAGTATCGAAAACCAGACCCAGACGGGTGAGAATGGTGGCGATCTGCTCTGCAGACAGGGTAATGCCCAGCAGGCGTGCTACGCGCGCAGTGCGTACTTTCACGCCTTTGCGGACAGGCAGTTCGGCAACCTGCTCGTTGAGCGGGCCAGCGTCTCCACCACAGATGGACAGCACCAGTTCGGTGGCGCGCTCCATCGCTTCGCGTTGCAGTTCGAAATCCACACCGCGCTCGAAACGGAAAGAGGAGTCCGAGCCAAAGCCCCAGGTACGGGCCTTGCCAGCAATGGCTTCCGGGGCAAAGAAGGCACTTTCCAGCATGATGTCGGTACTGGCAGTGGTGACACCGCTTTCCTCGCCACCCATGATGCCGGCAATGCCCAGCACTTTGGCATCATCGGCAATCACCAGATTGTCTTCAGCCAGCGTGACGGTTTTTTCGTTCAGGCACAGCAACTGCTCGCCAGCCTTGGCCATGCGCACGGTGATACCACCGTTCAGCTTGGCCAGATCGAAGGCGTGCATCGGCTGACCTTGTTCGAGCAGCACATAATTGGTGACGTCAACGATAGCGGAAATGGAACGCAGACCGGAGCGTTCCAGACGACGCTTCATCCAGTCCGGGGTGGGTGCAGCGGCGTTGACATTGCGAATCACACGGCCGATGTAACGACCGCAGGCTTTCGGAGCGGCGATGGCAACCGGCACCACGTCGTCGATTTGCGGCGCGATGGCGGTGATGGCTTGCGGCTGCAGTGCAGCACCGGTCAGTGCCGCCACTTCGCGGGCAATGCCCTTGATCGACAGGCAGTCGGCACGGTTAGGGGTGATTTTCAGCGTGAACAGCTGGTCGTCAAGGCCCAGATAGTCGCGGATGTTCTGACCAACCGGCGCATCTGCCGGCAGCAGCATCAGACCGTCCACATCTTCCGGCACGCCCAGTTCCTTGCCGGAACACAGCATGCCGCCCGATTCCACGCCACGCATCTTGGTGGGTTTGATCTTGAAGTCACCCGGCAACACCGCGCCTGGCAGTGCGCACGGAATGCGTACGCCCACTGCCACATTCGGCGCACCACAGACAATCTGCACCAGTTCGCCAGTACCGACATCCACCTTGGTCACGCGCAGGCGGTCAGCATTTTCGTGTTTGACACATTCCTTGACTTCGCCAATCACCACACCGGTGAAGGCCGGGGCAGCGGCTGTGGTTTCTTCCACTTCCAGACCTGCCATGGTCAGCAGGTAGGACAGTTCCTCGCTGGAAAGGGAAGGATTAACCCAGTTTCTCAGCCATTGTTCGGAGAATTGCATTGTTTATTCCCTGCCTGCGCTTAATTGAACTGTTTGAGGAAGTTGAGATCGTTCTCAAAGAACAGTCGCAGGTCATTCACGCCGTAACGCAGCATGGCGAAACGGTCCAGACCGATGCCAAAGGCAAAACCGCTGTACTTTTCCGGATCGATATTCACATTGCGCAGCACATTGGGGTGGACCATGCCGCAGCCCCCCACCTCCAGCCAGCCACGCTCGCCCAGCACGTCGATTTCAGCGGACGGCTCGGTGAAGGGGAAGAAGGATGGGCGGAAACGCACTTGCAGATCGTCACGCTCGAAGAAGCGGCGCAGGAAGTCAGTCACCACCGCCTTGAGGTCGGCAAAGGACACGCCCTCTTCCACCCACAGGCCTTCCATCTGGTGGAACATCGGCGAATGGGTGGCATCGGAATCCACGCGATACACACGACCGGGAGCCACGATCTTGATCGGCGGCTCGTTGTTCAGCATGTAACGCACCTGGATCGGGCTGGTATGGGTACGCAGCACATCACCACCTTCCACATAGAAGGTGTCGGCCATGGCGCGGGCCGGGTGGTTTTCCGGAATGTTCAGTGCCTGGAAATTGTGGAAGTCGGTTTCGATTTCCGGACCGTCCGCCACCTGGAAACCCATGGAACGGAACAGGGTGGCAATACGCTCCAGCGTGAGCGCCACCGGGTGCAGGCCGCCAGTGGACAAGCCACGGCCCGGCAGGGTCACATCCAGCGACTCGGCCGCCAGCTGGGCTTCCAGCTTCTGGGCATTGATCAGGTCACGACGGGTATTGTGGGCGGTTTCGAAAGCCTGCTTGGCCACATTGATGGTGGCACCGGCAGCCTTGCGCTCCTCTGGAGGGAGCTTGCCCAATTGTTTGAGGAGTTCGGTCAGCTCGCCGCTCTTGCCGAGGTAGCGTGCCTTGACCTGCTCCAGTTCGATGAGGTCGGACGCCGCCTCGACGGCAGCCAGACCGGCTTGGAGAATCGCGTCAACGTTAGTCATTGGGTCTCACACCGTATGCGTCTTTCCGGCCTGACAGCCCGCGATGTGGCAACCATTGCATGACATCAGCGGTACCTTGCATCAACCGGCAGACCGGAACAAAAAGGCTGACCACACTCATGGCAGTCTGGTCAACGCTCTTGCAACATTCTTAAACTACAGGCAAATGAAAAAAAGGGAGGCCTTAGCCTCCCCTTTTACAGTCTTGCTATCAAGCGAGGCTAGCTTTCGCCTTTTCAACGATCTGGGCAAAAGCGGCCTTGTCGAACACGGCCAGGTCGGCCAGGACCTTACGGTCGATTTCGATGGCGGCTTTCTTCAGACCGTTCATGAACTTGCTGTACGGCAGACCGTTTTCACGCGCAGCGGCGTTGATACGGGCAATCCACAGCTGGCGGAACTGACGCTTTTTCTGACGACGGTCGCGGTATGCATATTGACCCGCCTTCATCACCGCCTGTTTGGCGATGCGATAGACGTTCTTGCGACGGCCGCGATAGCCTTTCGCCAGGGCAAGGATTTTCTTGTGACGAGCACGTGCGGTTACACCGCGTTTAACGCGTGGCATTATTCAGTCTCCTTATGCGTAGGGCAGCATGGCGCGAACAGAAGCCATGTTGGTAGCGTGTACCAGAGTGGTACCGCGCAACTGGCGCTTGTTCTTGGTGGTTTTCTTGGTCAGGATGTGACGCTTGAACGCATAAGAGCGTTTTACACCGCCATTGCCCAGCACGTTGAGACGCTTTTTCGCGCTCGACTTGGTCTTCATTTTCGGCATGGAAAACTCCTGCAGAATTTCTGAGTTAGATTAGACACAGGGTGACCCGAAGGTACTTGAAACCACTGCGTCACGCTTTTGCGCGGAGCGTTTCCGCCCCACAAAATCAACACGGCAGGGTAGACCCTGCCGTATTGAGAAAACGATTATACCCGATTATTTCTTTTTCGGGGCAATCATCATCACCATTTGACGACCTTCCAGCTTGGGAAACTGCTCTACTGTCGCAATTTCAGCCAAATCGGCCTCAACACGCTTGAGCAGCGCCAGACCGATGTCCTGGTGAGCCATTTCACGACCACGGAAACGCAGGGTGATCTTGGCCTTGTCGCCATCATTGAGGAAACGGATCAGGTTACGCAGCTTGACGTTGTAGTCGCCATCATCAGTACCCGGACGGAACTTGATTTCCTTGATCTGGACCTGTTTCTGCTTCTGCTTGGCTTCGTGACGCTTCTTCGACTGTTCGTACTTGAACTTGCCGTAGTCCATCAGTTTGCAGACCGGGGGCTGAGCGGTCGGGGAAATCTCCACCAGATCCACATCATTTTCCTCGGCCAGTGCCATTGCCTCACGCAGACTGACAACGCCAATCTGCTCACCTTCCATACCTACCAGACGAATCTCGCGAGCGGTAATCTCGCCGTTGATCCGTGCTTCGCGTTCCTGAGCTATAGCCAAATCTCCTATTAATCTATCAAATGCCTGCCGCTGCCGGATCAGGCCTCGGGCATCTCAGCCTTGAGGCGGGCAATGAATGCATCCAGCGTGAGCTGACCCAGGTCTTCACCACGGGCGCGCACGGCAACCAGTTCGCCTGCTTTTTCCTTGTCGCCCACGATGATCTGGTACGGCAGCTTTTGCAGACTGTGCTCGCGGATTTTATAGCCGATCTTCTCGTTTCTCAAGTCAAGATCAACGCGGAAGCCTTGTTTCTTCAATGTTTCCACGATTTGTGCAGCATAATCCGCCTGCGCTTCGGTAATATTCATCACTACCATCTGCACCGGAGCAAGCCACAAGGGGAAGGCCCCGGCGTGGTTTTCAATCAGAATACCCAGGAAGCGCTCCAGCGAACCCAGCGCAGCGCGGTGCAGCATCACCGGACGCTTGCGGCTGTTATCATCGGCCACATACTCGGCATCCAGACTTTCCGGCAGCATGAAGTCCAGCTGCAGGGTACCACATTGCCAGGAGCGACCCAGCGCATCCTTGACGTGGTATTCGATCTTCGGCCCGTAGAAGGCACCCTCACCCGGCAGTTCTTCCCAGGCCACGCCGCAAGCCTGCAGTGCATCGCGCATGCCCTGCTCGGCCTTGTCCCAGGTTTCTTCCGCACCCAGGCGTTTTTCCGGACGCAGCGCCAGCTTGATGGACACCTTGTCAAAACCGAAGCGTTCATACACTTCCATCACCAGACGATGGAAAGCCTTGGCTTCCTGGTTGATCTGGTCTTCGGTGCAGAAGATGTGACCATCATCCTGTACAAAGCCACGCACACGCATGATGCCGTGCAGCGCGCCACCCGGCTCGTTACGGTGACAGGAGCCAAACTCGGCATAGCGCAGCGGCAGGTCACGATAGGAACGCAGGCCGCTGTTGAAAATCTGGATATGGCCCGGGCAGTTCATCGGCTTGACGGCGTAGTCGCGCTTTTCCGATTCGGTGATGAACATGTTTTCCTTGTAGTTCTGCCAGTGACCCGACTTCTTCCACAATTCCACATCCATCATCATCGGCGTGCGAACTTCCTGATAACCCTCTTTCACCAGCTTGCCGCGCATGTATTGCTCGACGTTCTGCCACAGCTGCCAGCCCTTGGGATGCCAGAACACCATGCCCGGTGCTTCGTCCTGCAGGTGGAACAGGTCCATCTGCACGCCCAGCTTGCGGTGGTCGCGCTTTTCCGCCTCTTCCAGCATGTACAGGTAGGCTTCCAGGTCTTCCTTCTTGGCCCAGGCCGTGCCGTAGATACGCTGCAGCATTTCGTTCTTGCTGTCGCCGCGCCAGTAGGCACCGGCCACCTTCATCAGCTTGAACACTTTCAGCTTGCCGGTGGACGGCACGTGCGGGCCACGACACAGGTCGGTGAATTCGCCTTCGCGGTACAGGCTCAGCACCTCACCCTGCGGAATGGATTCGATAATCTCGGCCTTGTAGGCTTCGCCAATGCTCTTGAAGTAGGCAATGGCTTCATCACGCGGCAGCTCGTAGCGCTCGACCGGAATATCCTTCTTCGCCAGTTCGCTCATCTTCTTTTCGATGGCGGCGAGGTCTTCCGGGGTAAACGGGCGCTTGTAGGCGAAGTCGTAGTAGAAACCGTTTTCGATTTCCGGCCCGATGGTCACCTGAGCCTCGGGGAACAACTCTTTTACCGCATAGGCCAGCAAGTGGGCAGTGGAGTGGCGAATGATGCCAAGGCCATCGGCATCCTTGTCGGTCACGATGGCCAGATCGGCATTGCGGTCGATGCGGTACGAGGTATCCACCAGCACGCCATCGACGCGACCTGCCAGCGCAGCGCGCGCCAGACCGGTACCGATGGACGCAGCCACTTCATGAACCGTTACCGGCTTGTCGAAGGATCGAACCGAGCCGTCAGGCAGGCGAATGTCAGGCATGTCAACTCCAAACAGGGCGTAATATCGTTGCGAAGGGTAAAAAAAAAGAGCGGCCTGAGCCGCTCTTTTTTGCATGGTACAACCCGCAAGGCTCAGCTAGCGTGAGAATGTCGGGTTGTGGTAGTTCGCCAGTGTTTCACCTGGGATAACTCCATGCTGTGTATTGGTAGGCACGATTGGACTCGAACCAACGACCCCCACCATGTCAAGGTGGTGCTCTAACCAGCTGAGCTACGTGCCTGTCGTCGAGTTGGCAATACTAAAGGCCCGGCAGCGAAAAAGCAAGCCCGCGCAGGAATAATCGGCAAAGACAGCATCACACCGCATCACCGCCCCAAATTCAGGCCTACGGCGTCAAACATGGCGCAGCAAGCATGCTGCTGGCTGGTTTTTACCCGCCGCAGTAGCAACAGCACGCCCACCCACCGCATGCTGTATACTAGCGCGCTGATTTTGCATAACAAATACACCCCATGCTGAAGTTTACCGTACACAAAACATCCGGCGGCGCGCGGCGCGGCACACTGGAACTCAACCACGGCACAGTGGAAACCCCGGTTTTCCAGCCGGTAGGCACCTATGGCTCAGTCAAGGCCATGAGCCCGGTGGAACTGAACGACATCGGCGCGCAGATCATTCTGGGCAACACCTTCCACCTGTGGCTGCGCCCGGGTCTGGAGGTGATCGAGCAGTTTGGCGGCCTGCACGAATTCATCGGCTGGGACAAACCCATTCTGACTGACTCGGGCGGCTTCCAGGTTTTCAGCCTGGCCGACATGCGCAAGCTGACCGAGGAAGGCTGCACCTTCCAAAGCCCGATCAACGGCAACAAGTTGTTCCTGAGTCCGGAAATCTCGATGAAGATCCAGACCGTGCTCAATTCCGACATCGTGATGCAGCTGGACGAATGCACGCCAGGCCAGGTGGATCATGCCACCGCGCAGAAATCGCTGCAGATGAGCCTGCGCTGGGCAGAGCGCTCGCGCCGCGCCTTTGACGACCTGAAAAATCCCAATGCGCTGTTCGGCATCGTGCAGGGCAATCTGTATACCGATCTGCGCCAGGAGTCGCTGGAAGGTCTGCTGCAGGTGGGCTTTGACGGTTACGCCATTGGCGGCCTGTCGGTAGGCGAGCCCAAGCCGGAAATGTACCGCATGCTGAGCGAGCTGAACGGCATGCTGCCGGCGGACAAGCCGCACTACCTGATGGGCGTGGGCACACCGGAAGATCTGGTGCACGGCGTGGCCAACGGCATCGACATGTTCGATTGCGTGATGCCCACCCGCAATGCGCGCAACGGCTGGATCTTCACCCAGTACGGCGACATCAAGATCAAGAATGCGCGCTACAAGGATGACAAGAAGCCACTGGACGAGGAGTGTGGCTGCTACGCCTGCCGCAACTTCAGCCGCGCCTATCTGCACCATCTGCACCGCGTGGGTGAAATCCTGGGCGCACGCCTGAACACCATTCACAATCTGTATTATTACCAAGAGCTGATGCGCGAAATGCGCAAGGCCATCGAGGAAGACCGCTTCGAAGACTTCCGTCTGGAGTTCGCCGACAAGCGCGCACGCGGCGTGTCATAAAGCGTGGGAACCTGCCACTTCGCCAAGTGGTCTGAGCCTGCGTTCAGGCCGGAAGGTTGGAAAAGACACGCAGCGTGGCTACAATGGCCCGTTTGTTTCACCATCAACACTATAACAAGGGAGCAAATCCATGCCCTTTATTGACAAGGCTTTCGCCGCTGGCACCGCACCGGGCGGTTTTGACATCATGTCTTTTCTGCCGATGATCGTCATTTTCGTACTGTTCTGGTTCCTGATGGTGCGTCCGCAGCAAAAGAAAATGAAAGAACACCAGAAGATGCTGTCAGAAATCCAGAAGGGTGACGAAGTTATTACCCAGGGTGGCATTCTGGGCCGGGTAGTGAAGTCCGGTGAGCAGTTCCTGACCCTGGAAATCGCCAATGGCGTGGAAATCAATGTGCAGCGCCCGGCCGTTACCGGCAAGGTGGAAAAGGGCACGCTGAAGTCCCTGTAATTCCCCAGCATGGCCGTCAGCCCGGTATCACCGGATGACGGCCAGTTTCGTTTCCTAGCTCCGATATCACTCATGAACCGCTATCCTCTCTGGAAATACCTCGTCATTGCGGTAGCCCTGATCATTGCCACGATCTATACGCTACCCAACTTCTACGGCGAGACTCCCGCGGTACAGGTCTCCAGCACCCGCCAGTCCATTCCGGTGGACACCGCCCTGATGGGCCGCGTGGAAGAGGCACTGAAAGCCCAGAACATCAGCCCGGACGGTCTTTATCTGGACGGCAGCAGCCTGAAGATCCGCTTCAGGGATGCCGACACCCAGATCAAGGCCCGGGATGCCATCCAGCGTGCGCTGGGTGACAGCTACATCATTGCGCTGAACCTGCTGCCAGCATCGCCGCAGTGGCTGGCCGACCTGAAGGCCTACCCCATGTTCCTGGGTCTGGACTTGCGCGGTGGCGTGCATTTCCTGCTGCAGGTTGACATGCAGGCCGCCATCGACAAAACGATGGAACGCTACGCCGGCGACATCCGCCGCGAGCTGAAGAACAAGCAAGTGCGCTATGGCACCATCAAACGCAATGGCAACGTGCTGGAAGTGCAACTGCGTGACGCCGACACCCTGAAGGCCGCGCAGGCTGTGGTCAGCCGCACCCTGCCCACTCTGGTGCTCAATAGCGATGACGCCGCTTACAAGCTGACCGCCACGCTCAAGCCGGAAGAAGTCACCAAGATTCAGGGCGATGCGGTCAAGCAGAACATCTCCACCCTGCACAACCGGGTGAACGAGCTGGGCACGTCTGAACCCATCATCCAGCAGGCCGGCCCCAACCGTATCGTGGTGGAACTGCCTGGCATCCAGGACACGGCCCGCGCCAAGGACATCATCGGTCGCACTGCCACGCTGGAAGTACGCATGGTGGAAGACGACCAGGGCAAGGTCAGCGACGCACTGGCCGGCAATATTCCGGCCGGTTACGACCTGCTGGACGAAGCCACCTCGCATGGCGACAGCAAGATTCTGGTGAAGAAGGACGTGGAACTGACCGGCGACAACATCAACGACGCGCAAGCGGGCTTTGATGAAAACGGCGCACCGGCAGTACACATCAATCTGGACTCCACCGGCGCTTCCATCTTCCGTCAGGTCACGGCGGAAAACATCGGCAAGCGCATGGCGATGATTCTGGTGGAAAAAGGCCGTGCCGAAGTGGTGACTGCCCCGGTGATCCGCTCTGAAATCGGCGGTGGCCGCGTGCAGATCTCCGGCAGCATGAACCCGGCAGAAGCCAATGACACCGCCCTCTTGCTGCGCGCCGGCTCGCTGGCCGCGCCGATGAACATCATCGAAGAGCGTACCGTCGGCCCGAGCCTGGGTAAGGAAAACATCGAGAAGGGCTTCCACTCCACCCTGTGGGGCTTTGCTGCCATCGCGGTATTCATGGTGATCTACTACGGCGTGTTTGGCGTATTCTCCGCCATCTCGCTGGCGGTCAACGTGTTCCTGCTGCTGGCCATCCTGTCCATCCTGCAGGCCACGCTCACCCTGCCCGGCATTGCCGCCATTGCGCTGGCG
Organism: Aquitalea denitrificans; assembly: GCF_009856625.1. GTDB lineage: Bacteria > Pseudomonadota > Gammaproteobacteria > Burkholderiales > Chromobacteriaceae > Aquitalea > Aquitalea denitrificans. The sequence continues at coordinate 1,383,153 of NZ_CP047241.1, read as the reverse complement.
CTGGGTATGGCGATTGATGCCAACGTGCTGATCAACGAGCGTATCCGTGAAGAGCTGCGTAATGGCGTACCGCCGCACTCGGCCATCCAGGCCGGTTACGGCCATGCCTGGGCGACGATTCTGGACTCCAACGTCACCACCCTGATTGCCGGTCTGGCCTTGCTGATTTTCGGCACCGGCCCGGTACGCGGCTTTGCCGTGGTGCACTGTATCGGCATCCTGACTTCCATGTTCTCCGCCGTACTGGTATCGCGCGGTCTGGTGAACCTGTGGTACGGCCGCCGTCGCAAACTGACCTCACTGGCCATTGGCCAGGTGTGGAAACCTGAGAAATAAGGACGGGACAGACAATGGAGCTTTTCCGCATCAAACGGGACATCCCGTTCATGAGCTACGGCAGGTTGACCACGGCAATTTCGCTGGTCACCTTCATTCTTGCCGTGTTCTTTCTGGCGACCCGCGGGCTCAACTACAGTGTTGAATTCACCGGTGGCACCGTGCTGGAAGTGCAGTACCAGCAGTCAGCCGACCTGAACCTGATCCGCGACACCGTGGACAGCCTCAAGCTGGGCGAAGCCACCGTGCAAAGCCTGGGCAGCAGCAGCGACGTGATGATCCGCCTGCCCAACAAGCCGGGCACCACCTCGGCCCAACTGTCGGAAAAGGTGATGGGCCTGCTCAAGGCCAAGGACGGCACCGTGCAACTGCGCAAGGTGGACTTTGTCGGCCCCAGCGTGGGTGAGGAGCTGGTTTCCCACGGCCTGACTGCTGCCATCCTGGTGTGTCTGGGCATCATGGCTTACCTGGCGCTGCGCTTTGAATGGCGCTTTGCCGTGTCAGCCATCATCGCCAACATGCACGACGTGGTGATCATCCTTGGCTGCTTTGCCTTTTTCCGCTGGGAGTTCTCGCTGACCGTACTGGCCGGCGTACTGGCGGTACTGGGCTATTCGGTGAACGAATCGGTGGTGGTGTTCGACCGTATCCGGGAAAACTTCCGCAAGCCGGGCCTGCGTGGCAAGACCACCGCCAGCATCATCGACAATGCCATTACCGCCACCATGAGCCGTACCATCATCACCCACTTCTCCACCGAGATGATGGTGGTGTCGATGCTGGTATTCGGCGGCCCGGCGCTGCACGGCTTTGCCATGGCGCTGACCATTGGCATCATCTTCGGCATTTACTCCTCGGTACTGGTGGCCAGCCCGATCGCGCTGTGGCTGGGTGTCAGCCGCGAGCACATGATCAAGCCGACCAAACCGAAAGAAGAAGCGGTGGTCTGAGCCTGACCCTGCATCTGCTGTAATGACTGGCCGGCTTGTCCGGCCAGTTTTTCATCCTCCACAGACCAAACCGGTGTCCCCATGGAAGCCATCACTTTTCTGCTCGACTTCATCCTGCACATCGACGTCCATCTGGCCCAGCTGGTGGCTCAGTACGGCGTCTGGATCTACGCCATCCTGTTCCTGATCATCTTTTGCGAAACCGGCTTGGTGGTAACGCCCTTCCTGCCGGGCGACTCGCTGCTGTTCGTCGCGGGTGCGCTGGCCGCCATGGGCAAGATGGATGTGCACATGCTGGTGCTGCTGCTGACCGTGGCCGGCATCCTGGGCAATACCGTCAACTACACCATCGGCAAACTGCTGGGTGCACGGCTGCTGCAACGCTTCCCGCGGCTGATCAAGCCGGAATACCTGGCCAAAACCCACGCCTTTTACGACCGTCATGGCGGCAAGACCATCATCTTCACCCGTTTCGTGCCCATCATCCGCACCTTTGCCCCGTTTGTGGCTGGCATCGGCAGCATGGGCTATCGCCAGTTCACCGTGTACAACCTGGCCGGTGCGGTGCTGTGGGTGGCGGGTTTCTGCTACGCAGGTTACTTCTTTGGCAACCTGCCCTTCGTGCGCAAGAACCTGGAACTGCTGATCTTCGGCATCATCTTTGTTTCCTTCCTGCCTGCCATCATTGAATTCTGGCGGCACAAGCGCGCCGCACAGCGCCAGTAAGCCTTGCCCGCTCCCGCCCGCAGCGGCGGGAGCATTGCCCTACCCTTCCTGCCAGTCCGGCATTATCATCGACGGCCTATGAAACGCATTCACAAGCTCCCTGACCATCTGGTCAACCAGATAGCCGCTGGCGAAGTGGTGGAACGCCCCGCCTCTGCCCTGAAGGAAATGCTGGAAAACAGCCTGGATGCCGGTGCCAGCAAGATCACCGTCGATCTGGCCCAGGGCGGCATCAAGCTGATCCGCGTCACCGACAACGGCGGCGGCATTGCAGCCGATGATTTGCCGCTGGCGCTGGACCGCCATGCCACCAGCAAGATTGCCTCGCTGGACGACCTGGAACAGGTAGGCACGCTGGGCTTTCGCGGTGAAGGGCTGGCCAGCGTGGCCTCCGTCTCGCGCCTCACCCTCACCAGCCGCCCGCACGCTGCCGAGCACGCCCACCAGATCATCGCCATTGACGGCGCACTGCATCCGGTAGAGCCCGCCGCGCACGCGCCCGGCACCAGCGTGGAAGTGGTGGACCTGTACTTCAACACCCCGGCGCGGCGCAAATTCCTCAAGAGTGAAAACACCGAATACGCCCACTGCGAAGCCACCTTCGAGCGCATTGCACTGGCCCATCCGCAGGTGGAGTTCATGCTGCGCCACAATGGCAAGGTGATCTGGCGCTTGCCGGCGCAAGACATGCAAGCGCGGGTAGGGGCGCTACTGGGCAAGGATTTCATTGCCGAAGCCATCACGGTGGAAACCGCTGCCGGCAGCATGACGCTGAACGGCTTTGTCGGCTCGCCCACCTATTCCAAGGCCAGCCGCGACGCACAGTATTTTTATGTGAATGGCCGCTTTGTGCGCGACAAGACCGCCCAGCACGCGCTGCGTCAGGCTTACCGTGATGTGCTGCATCACGAGCGCCACCCGGTGTATGCGCTGTTCCTGTCGATGGACCCGGCCGGCGTGGACGTGAATGTCCACCCCACCAAGATCGAAGTACGCTTTCGCGAAAGCCAGGCCATCCACCAGTTTCTGTTTCACAGCATCAACAAGGCACTGGCTGCCACCACCGCCGGTAGCAGCAGTCCGGCACCGGCGCAGGGTGACATCAACACCAGCGCCAATGTCAGCGAGCCGCAAGCCACTCTGTTTCCGCCGCGCAGTCCGGCAACGGCAACTGGCGGCAGCAGCCACACCCCGGTGCGGCCCTTCAGCTACCAGCAGCAAAGCATGCCGCTGCATGTGGCACGCGAGGCCATTGGCACTTACGACAAGATGTTCGGCGGCCTGCGCGAAGAAGAAAGCCGTCGCCTGGCCGAGGAAGCGCCAGCCCCAGCCAGCCCCCTGCCCGCCATGTTGTCGCCAACCCAGCTGCAAGCCCTGCCGCAAGCCAGCGAGGGCATTCCGCCGCTGGGCTTTGCCCTGGCCCAGTTGCACGGGGTCTACATCCTCAGCCAGTGCGAAGACGGGTTGATCGTGGTGGACATGCATGCCGCCCACGAACGCATTGTGTACGAACGGCTGAAAACCGCGCTGGAGGCTGACACCATTCCGATGCAGCCGCTGCTGCTGCCGGTGTCGTTTGCCGCCGACCGCATGGAAGTGGCCACCGTGCATGAACATGGCGAACAGATGAAGCAACTGGGGGTGGAACTGGCCCCGCTGTCTCCCACCCAAATTGCCGTGCGCGGTGTACCGGTATGGCTGCAGGATGGCAACCCGGTGGATCTGGCCCGTGCCATGCTGAAGGATGTGCGCGAATTCGGCCTCAGCCAGGTGCTGACCGAACGGCGTAACGAGCTGCTGGCCACCATGGCCTGCCACGGCGCGGTGCGCGCCAATCGCCAGCTGACGCTGACCGAAATGAACGCGCTGCTGCGCGACATGGAAAACACCGAACGCTCCAACCAGTGCAATCATGGCCGCCCCACCTGGTCGCGCCTGAGCATGAAAGACCTGGACAATCTGTTCATGCGCGGGCGCTGAACCACACCGGACCACAAGACAGAACACGTATGGCCAAACTGTTTTTCCGCTACGCCGCCATGAACAGCGGCAAGAGCACCCAGTTGCTGCAGATCGCCAACAACTACGAAACCATGGGCAAACAGGTCGCCCTGTATACCGCCGCCATCGACGACCGCTTTGGCGTGGGCATGATTTCCTCCCGGCTGGGCATCCAGCGTCAGGCCCACACCTTCGCCAGTGATACCGACTTTTTGTCACTGGATTGGGCCGGCATCAGCTGCATCTTGCTGGACGAAGCGCAATTCCTGACGCCGGATCAGGTCTGCCAGCTGCACCGGCTGGCCCACACCCGCAATATCCCGGTGATCTGCTTTGGCCTGCGGGTGGATTTTCAGGGCCACCCCTTTGCCGGGTCCACCTGGCTGCTGACCCGCGCCGAAGAGATTGAAGAAATCAAGACCATCTGTGCCTGCGGCAAGAAAGCCACCATGCATATCCGCATCAATGCCGATGGCAGCCGTGTGGTACAGGGCCCGCAAGTGGAGATAGGCGGCGAGGCGCGCTATCGTGCTGTGTGCGGCCGCTGCTTCCATCAGGGCTGACCCGCCGGCCCTTGCGCAGCCCGGCAGCCTTGCCCCAGACTGCCAGCCTCCGCCTCGTTCAACCATGACGCTACCGCCATGCATACATTCTTCTGGCACGACTATGAAACCTTCGGCGCCGTGCCGCGCCAGGACCGCCCCTCGCAATTTGCCGGGGTACGTACCGATGCCGAGCTGAACGAAATCGGCGAACCCGTAATGCTGTACTGCCAGCCCGCGCCAGACTACCTGCCCGCGCCGGAAGCCTGCCTGCTCACCGGCATCACCCCGCAGCACTGCCTGCAACACGGGGTAGCCGAGCATGAGTTCGCCGCGGTGATCGAACGCGAACTGGCCGCCCCCGGCACCATCGGCGTGGGCTACAACACACTGCGCTTTGACGATGAAGTCAGCCGCTTTCTGTTCTGGCGCAACCTGATCGACCCCTATGCCCGCGAATGGCAGAACCAATGCGGCCGCTGGGACATTCTGGACCTGGTGCGCGCCACCTATGCGCTGCGTCCGGAAGGCATTGAATGGCCACAACACGAAGACGGCCGCCCCAGTTTCAAACTGGAACACCTGTCCGCCGCCAATGGCCTGCTGCACGAAGCCGCCCACGACGCGCTGTCCGATGTACGCGCCACCATTGCCCTGGCGCGGCTGATCAGGCAAAAGCAGCCCAAGCTGTTCGACTATTACCTCAGCCTGCGCAAGAAAGACGCGGTGAAGGCACAACTGAACCTGCACAAACCGCAGCCGCTGCTGCACATCTCCGGCATGTACGGTGCCGAGCGCGGCAATCTGGCGATTGTCTGGCCGCTGGCCCAGCACCCCACCAACAGCAATGAAGTGATTGTATGGGACCTGGCCTTCGACCCGGCCATGCTGCGCGGCCTGAGTGCCGACGACATCCGCCAGCGCATCTACACCCGCACCGAAGAGCTGCCGGAAGGCATGACGCGGCTGCCGCTCAAGACCATCCACATCAACAAATCGCCCTTTGTCGTGGCCAACCTCAAGGTACTGGGCGCAGACCGGGCAGCGCACTGGGGCGTGGACATGGTGCAGATACAACAGCATGCTGCCAGCGCCGCCGCCCTGCCCGACCTCACCCACACCTGGCGGCAGGTGTATCGCCGCGAAGCGGGCGAGCCGCGCGATGTGGACGAAAACCTGTACGGCGGCTTTGTCAGCAATAACGACCGCAAGGTGCTGAACAAGCTGCGACTGAAATCCGCCGCCCAACTGACGGGCGAGATGGCCTTTTTCGAAGACGCCCAACTGGGTGAATTGCTGTTCCGTTACCGCGCACGCAACTTCCCCACCAGCCTGTCAGATGAAGAAAGCCAGCGCTGGCGCGGCTGGTGCCAGCACAAGCTGCAGGATGGCGTGGGCGGGCGCAACCTGGCGCAGTTCCAGCAGGAAATGGCCGCCGTGCGCGAGCGCGAGCTGACACCGGCCCAGCAGGACATCCTGCAACAGCTGGACAGCTACGCCGCCGGCCTGCTGGCGCCACAGCCGTAAAAGCGGTTCCGGGGCGGATGCAGCTGTGCGACAATCCCGCCCCAGACCCTGCCAGTACAAAGACCACACCATGTCACTCACACCCGATGCCATTCTGTTGATGGGCCCCACCGCTTCCGGCAAGACCGGCCTCGCGCTGGCGCTGGCCCGCCATTTCCCGGTGGAAATCATCAGCGTGGATTCGGCCCTGGTGTATCGCGGCATGGATATCGGCAGCGCCAAACCCACACCAGACGAAATGGCTGTCTGTCCGCACCATCTGATTGACATCATCAGCCCGCTGGAGACCTATTCCGCTGCGCAGTTTCATGCCGATGCCAACCGGCTGATCGTCGAAATCCGTGCGCGCGGCAATATGCCGCTGCTGGTGGGCGGCACCATGCTGTACTACAAGGCGCTGCTGGAAGGCTTGTCCGACCTGCCGCAAGCCGACCCGGCCCTGCGCGCCGAACTGGATGCCGAAGCCGGCCGCATCGGCTGGCCCGCCATGCATGCCAGACTGGCCGTGCTGGACCCGGACACCGCCGCCCGCCTCAACCCCAATGACGCGCAGCGCATTCACCGTGCGCTGGAAATCTGCCTGCTCAGCGGCCAGACCATGTCCAGCCTGATTGCCCGCGGCAAGGAAGCCGCCGCCGACTTTAACTGTCTGCCGCTGGCACTGGTGCCGGAAGAGCGTAGCTGGCTGCACCAGCGTATTGCCCAGCGTTTCGAGCTGATGCTGCAGCAAGACTTTCTCTCTGAGGTTCGCCGCCTACGTCAGGACTACCCGACGCTCACGCCCGACCTGCCCTCCATGCGCTGCGTGGGTTATCGCCAGGCATGGGACTATCTGGACGGGCTATGTAGTGAGGCGGAATTCATCGAACGCGGCGTGGCCGCAACCCGCCAGTTGTGCAAGCGCCAGCTCACATGGATGCGCAGCCTGCCGGTGCTGCCGGTCAGCGCGCAGCGCGCCGACCTGACTGATAGCGTGCTGCAGGCCTGTAGCGATTTCATCACCGGCAAGCCGGTGGCGGATACATTGCGCTACACAGGCAGTTTCTGAGTACCAGACTCACACAAGAAAAAACCCGCCGTAGCGGGTTTTTTCTTGTTCAGCCGTAGTGTGCTCAGCTGGCAGCCACCAGCTTGATTTCCACTTTCCATGCCGGGTTGGCCAGTTTGGCTTCCACAGTGGCACGCGCCGGCACATTGCCAGCCGGCACCCAGGCGTCCCAGGCAGCATTCATGGCATCGTAGTCGGCCAGGCTGGCCAGGAAAATGGTGACATCCAGAATCTTGCTCTTGTCCGAGCCCAATTCGGCCAGCAGGGTGTCGATCTGGCCCAGCACATTGGCGGTTTGCGCCTGGGCATCGGCTTCGGTGTTTTCCGGCACCTGACCGGCCAGGAAAATCATGCCGTTGCATACGGCGGCTTCGGCCAGACGGGCGCCCTGCTTGTGACGATAGATGCTCATGCTGCTTCCTTTATTGCTAGGTGGGGAAGCGCCGATTCTACCGCTAAAGCGCGTATGGCACAGTGCTTATGCCTGGGTCGGACGCCCGGCGAAAAATGGCAGAACAGTCTGTTTCAGCAGGCTGGGGGAACTTTTTTGCTGCAATAGCAAAAAAGCCGGCGGGCATGATTGACACCGGTAAAGTCGGAGGACTAGAATCCGCGCATCTTTTTAATTCAGGTCTACTGCCTTGGACTGCCCCAGTCATCAACAAACTGTTTTGAGCTGATCCGGTAAGACCTGCGCCGTATTCCCCCGCCGCCGTCTTGTCAGATCAAGATGGTGCGCATCTGCTTCACCCCCTTTGTTTCACCCCTGTGCACCCCGCCCTACCAGTTGCCCATGCAGCATTGCGCTGTCGCCAAGTCATGGCTTGCTGCCTTGCTTGCGCTTGCAGCCTGATGCCGCATTGCCTTGCTGACTCGGCAGCCTCTGCGCCAGATCCGGCCACAGACGGAAAGGAGCCGCCATGCCATCAGACAATGATCGATGTCCTTGCTTGCCCATGAAATCTTTTTTCACGGGTACTGCCTGATTCGTCTGCAAGCGACATCATCAGGCAGCGTCCGGACCCGTTTCAGGAGCCTGATCATGCACTACGCAATGCTGCTGTCTACAGAACACAAACAAGCCCGGCAACTGCCGGACCACTTTACATTCGCCTGCCGCGATGAAAGCGTGTGGAGCTGGCTGTGCTGCCGACTGCGCATCGCCCTGCGTGGGCGCAAGCAGACATAAGCCTGGCCACAAGCAATCCAGACAACAGCGTTTTACCAGCAAACCCGCATTGCCACGGCAAGGAAAGGACAGACATGGACCCCTACCCCAGTAGCGCGGTCGCACAGAGCACCATGACGGCGAGCAGTACGATGAGGATGGCCTATCGGCATTGATATTCCCTCCCCACGCGCCATCCCTCTCTATGTGACCTCCCCGGCAACACCGGCCCTTGCGGCCTCAATTAAAAATTTTGTTGCACCGACCTCGCCACGACAAACCAGCAGGATGCCTGGATATCTCGCGTTTCATGCCCGCCATGAGAGCAGACATCCATACCCCCTGAAAGGCAGACCCGAGCCGTCGGACCGTGCAGCAAACCCTTTGCAGCAATAGTTTCAGGGAGCAACACATGTCCAAACAAGATAACCGTACCGCCGTACTGGATAGCGCCCACATCGGAGACATCCGCGGCGCACTGGGCACTATCCGTCACAACGACACCGATGCCCGCCATGGCTGGATGGCCAAATTCAAGACCCTGCTGGCCATTCTCGGCCCCGGCCTCATCGTGATGGTGGGCGACAACGACGCCGGTGCCTTCAGCACCTATGCCCAGGCCGGACAAAACTACGGCACTTCGCTGCTATGGACGCTGGCGCTGCTGATTCCGGTACTGTACGTGAACCAGGAAATGGTGCTGCGCCTGGGTGCCGTCACCGGCGTGGGCCATGCCCGGTTGATCCTCGAACGCTTTGGCAAGTTCTGGGGAGCATTCAGCGCCATCGACCTGTTCCTGCTCAATGCGCTAACCATCGTCACCGAATTCATCGGCATCAGCTTGGGGATGGACTTTCTGGGCGTGCCCAAAATCATCGGCGTGGGCCTGGCAGCCGTGTTCATCATGTTGTCGGCCAGCACCGGTGACTTCCGCCGCTTCGAGCGCTTTTCGCTGATTCTGGTGGCCGGCAGCCTGTTGCTGGTTCCCATTCTGGTGATGGTGCACCCGCCGATGACCCAGGTGGCGCATGATTTCGTGCTGCCGCAAATGCCGGCAGGCGGCAAACTGGCCGACGTGATGCTGCTGATCATCGGCATTGTCGGCACCACCGTGGCACCGTGGCAGCTGTTCTTCCAGCAAAGCTACCTGATCGACAAACGCATCACTCCGCGCTTCATCTCCTACGAGCGCGCCGATTTGTGGCTGGGCATTGCGCTGGTAGTGATTGGTGCGGTGGCGATGATTGCCTTCACCGCCAAGGTGTTCATGGGCCATCCGGAGTTCGGCCACTTCCAGGACGCCGGTGCAGTAGCCAACGGCCTGGCCAAATACTATGGCCGCCTGCCCGGCACGCTGTTCGCCATCGCCCTGATTGACGCCAGCATCATCGGCGCCATGGCGGTATCACTGTCCACCGCCTACGCACTGGGCGATGTGCTGAGCCTCAAGCATTCGCTGCACCGCAAGCCGGGCGACGCCAAGGGTTTCTATGCCATGTACTGCGGCCTGATCGTGCTGGCGGCGGCGCTGGTGCTGATTCCGGGCGTGCCGCTGGGCCTGCTGACCAATGCCGTGCAGACCCTGGCCGGCGTATTGCTGCCCAGCGCCACCGTCTTTCTGCTATTGCTGTGCAATGACAAGGATGTACTGGGTCCGTGGGTGAATAGCCGCTTCTTCAATCTGCTGTCGGCCATCATCGTGGCGGTGCTGGTGCTGCTGTCCATCATCCTGACTGCCGCCGTGGTGTTCCCCAACATGTCTGGCGAAGTCATCAGTGACATCCTGATTGGCGGCAGTGTGGTCGGACTGGTCATTGCCATTGCGGTGAATGTGCTGCATGCACGTGAAGAAATGGAAGCGGGTGGACACGCGCATCACAAGGCGCACAAGCTGGACCGTAAGCAGCGCTACGAATGGCGCATGCCGGCACTGGAACAACTACCGCCCTTGCAGCTGTCACAGCGCAACAAGCTGTGGATGGCGGTGATGCGGGGTTATCTGCTTATCGCCATGGGCATGGTGATTTATAAAGTCATTGTCTCCATCCTGTGATGGATAAGCGCTTCGATAAGAGCAGTACTGCCCGCTAAAAAAAAATCCCGCCAGCCCGGCGGGATTTTTTTTGCAGCCAAACCAGCCCCATCAGGCCATGGCTGTCATGCGCAGGTTCAGGGCAAAACGCTCCAGCGCAGCAATACCGGATTGCTCGGCACGAACACACCAGTCCTGCAATTCGTGCAGCAGTTGCTCCCGTGTAAGCGAGGAGCGCTCCCACAGCCGGCATAGTTCCTGTCGCATGGTATAGACGGTGGTCAGCGTGGGGCTGTGCTGCAACAACAGCGCCAACTGCTGCTTGTCGCACTCCGGCGTATCCTTGGCGTCTTGCTTCAACCAGATCTTCATCTTGCGCACCAGATCATCCATTTCCGGCAGACTGACCTGTTCCAGCTCCTTGCGATACACCTCTTTGAGTTCGCGCGCATAACGGGCGGCAATGGCATAGCGATTGGAAATGATGGCCTGCAGGTGTTCCAGATCCAGCTGTGCACGACTGGCATCCTGCACCAGACGCGGTGCCACCCGGCGCACCTTGGCCAGATGGCAGATTTCCAGCATGCGGATGTACATCCAGCCGATATCGAACTCGTACCACTTGTAGGACAACTTGGCCGAAGTGCCAAAAGTATGGTGATTGTTATGCAGCTCTTCACCGCCAACAATAATGCCCCAGGGAAAGATATTGGTGGAAGCGTCTTCGTTTTCGAAATTGCGATAACCCCACCAGTGGCCCAGGCCGTTGATGACACCAGCGGCCCAGAACGGAATCCATATCATCTGCACCGCCCAGATCGACAGCCCGGCCGGGCCAAACAGCAACAAATCAATAGCCAGCATCAGGAAAATACCCTTGCCGTAATGCGGGGTGTACAGCGTGTGTTCGATCCAGTCATCCGGTGTGCCATGGCCAAACTTGTCCATGATGGACTGGTCCTTGCAGGCCGCGCGGTACAGCTCCACACCTTCCCACAACACTTTCTTGATACCCAGTATCTGCGGGCTGTGCGGGTCATCCGGGGTTTCGCACTTGGCGTGGTGCTTGCGGTGGATGGCCGCCCACTGCTTGGTTACCATGCCGGTGGTCAGCCACAACCAGAAGCGGAAGAAATGGCTGGCGGCCGGGTGCAGGTCCAGCGCACGGTGCGCCTGATGACGATGCAGAAAAATGGTGACCGACGCAATGGTGACATGCGTCAGAATCAGTGCCGCGACGATGTATCCCCACCACGGGAGATCCAGCAAACCGTTAAGCCAATAATGCATGTGTACGGACAACCTTGAGCGAAATTTTGGGCAATCCTCCATTTTAACCAATTGATCCGGCAGTGTCAGACTGTTTTCTACGGTTCGACTTGTGGCGCGCATGGTGTACCATAGGGCCTCAATCCACACACCCTTCAGAAAAACGCTTGTGTTGCCAAAACGACGTCTGATTATTGCGGGAGCCACTCTGGGTGGCCTGTTGGTGTTCAACGGTGCGGCGGCCTTCTGGGCCGGCATGAAAGCCGAGGACACGCTGGAAGAACAGCACAAGATGCTGGCCAGCCTGCCGCTGTTCAAGGTGAAGTCCCACAGCTACGACCGCGGCTGGTTCTCCTCCACCGAGACCACCGAACTGGAGTTCAACCGCCGCCTGTCCGGGCCGTATGAAAACATGCTGCCGGACAACTTCAAGCCGCTGCTGAACTCCACCATCAAGTTCACCCACCACATCAAGCATGGCCCCTTCCCCGGCCTGTCCAGCCTGGACTTCCGTCCTGCGCGCGCGCTGGTCACCACGGAATTTGCCATGAGTGATGCCACCCGCAAGACGCTCAAGACCTTCTTTGGCGACAAGGACCCGATCACCGTCACCAACCGCTTGGGCTTTGGCGGCGGTGGCGAGCTGAATGTCAACGTGCCCTCCTTCGACTACGAAGAAGCACTGTCCGGCGTGAAGATGAAATGGAAAGGCTTCGACCTGAAGCTGGACTACGCCTCCGGCTACAAGGAATACAAGACCGAGGCCAACTCGCCCGGCTTCCTGCTGGAAGCCTCCAGCAAGGGCAGCCTGGCCTTTGACGGCGTGCGCTATGTGTCCGACATCCGCCCCGGCGTCACCGGCATCAAGCTGGGCACCAGCGAGCTGACCGTGGGCAATGTGCAGCTCAACTGGAAGGATAGCGTTCCTTACAGCATCAAGCTGAACGAACTGGTTTACCTGATGACGCGCATGCGCGTGGGTGAGTTCATCAACCCGTCTGGTGAATTCAAGCCGTCGGCGGTGTCGCTGAAGAACTTCCGCTACCAGATTGTCAGCAGCGAACAGGATGAATTCATCAATACCCGCGGCAAGCTGGATTTTGCCGAATTCAACTACAACGATCAGCACTATGGCCCGATGCGGCTGGATGTGTCGGCCAATCACCTGCACGGCCCCACCTTGCTGAAGCTGGATCAGGCCATCAGCCAGATTCCGTTCGAAGGCGTGGATCCGGCAGTATTGCGCAAGCAGTACATCGACACCATCAAGCACACCGGCATTCCGCTGCTGACCAACAATCCCAAGCTGGTGATCAACGACTTCTACCTGAAGATGCCCAGTGGCGAAACCACGCTGCAAGGCAGCCTGGGGCTCAATGGCCTGCAGGAAGCCGACTTGAACAACTCCACCGCCTTCCTCAAGCGCTTTGAAGTGGAAGCCAAGCTGAGCTTGCCGCGCAAGACCCTGGAAAACCTGGTGGTGGCACAGGCACGCACCCTGTTCATGGTGGACCAGAGCGCAGAAGTGCAGCCCAATATGGGTGAAGTGGAAGACCTGGCGCGCAATCTGCTGGACAGCCAACTGACGCAGTGGAAAGACGAGAAATACATCAACGAGGACAAGGGGCAGATTTCCACCCAGCTCAATTACAAGAACGGCAACCTGGCCATCAACAGCAAGAAGGTTGGCCTGCCGTGGGAAGAGCAGGAAGACCCGGCACCCGATGCCTCGGCCCCCGCCGCCAAGGTGCAGGCCAGTGCCGGCAAGTAGGCCGTTGGCAGATACGACAAAGGGGGCCTTGGCCCCCTTTTTTCTTGCCGGTGCACTCCCCCGGCCATCATGATATTGCTGTCTGACAACTCAGGCGGCGGCACGCCCCGGATGACACGCTTCCATCTGCTGCAGCGTTTCCTTGCGCAGCTGGTTGGCACAGCAGGCGCATTTGCCGCATTCGGCAGCCACACCCAGTTCCGCCCGCAGGTCACACATGCGCGTGGCACCGTCTTCCACCGCCTGACGGATCTGGCTGTCGGTTACCGCATTGCACAAGCAGACATACATGGCCAAAACCTTGAATGAGAATAATTCTCTATATAGTATTTTCAAATAATAACGATTGTCAATTAGATTAAGGACAGGCAGATGCAATGGAAGCCAAATACCACAGTAGCCACCATCGTAGAGTGTGATGGCCGCTACCTGATGGTGGAAGAAGAAACCGAGCAGGGCCTGCGTTTCAATCAACCAGCCGGTCATCTGGAACACGGTGAAACCCTGTTTGCCGCCGCCCTGCGCGAGACGCGCGAGGAAACCGGCTGGGAGGTGGAATTACAACACCTGGTGGGCATCTACATGGTGGACAAGCCGGATAGTGACATTACCTGGCTGCGTTTTGCCTTTGCCGCGCGTGCGGTGCAACATCACCCGACAGAAAAACTTGATGCAGGGATTGTCAGCGCGCACTGGCTTACTTACGATGAAATCGCCGCCCGCCTGTCGCAACACCGCAGCCCGGTTGTCATGCAATGCCTGGATGACTACCGGCTGGGACAACGTTTTGCCCTGGACCTGATTCACCATCAACCCTGAAGCTGGCGGCAAGGGAGGAAACCTTGCGTCACCTTCACCTGTTACTGCGCCGTTGCCTGTGGCTTGGCATGCTGCTTGCCACCGGGACGCTGCATGCGGACCCCTTGCAGCTCTGTTATGATTACGGCTGCGCCAAACAGCTGGAAGTGGAAGTTTCCGAGGAAGCCCGCGACTGGCTGGCCCGGCTGTTTGATCATGCGCCGGATGCCAGCAGCGAACGCGAGCAGATTCAACGCGCGGTACAGGCCCTGTACTGGCTGTCGGCACAAGACAGCCCACTGTGGCACGACAAGGGTGGCGACCGCTTCGACAACGATGCCGATGGCCGCATGGACTGCATCGATCACAGCCATAACGACTCAGCCTTCCTGCAGTTCCTGGCAACCCAGGGCTGGCTGCATTTTCACCGGGTCGACCCCATTGTGCGCCGCACCCGCTGGCTGGTAACCCAACACTTTGCCAGTCATATCACCGAGCAGGACACCGGCCAGGAATGGGTGGTGGACAGCTGGTTCAATTCATTCGGGGAACCACCCGTGGTGGTGCCCCTGGCTCTCTGGAAAGAAGGATTTTCCCCGTGACGGGTAAGAAACGTATTGTCGTCGGCATGTCCGGCGGTGTGGATTCGTCGGTAACCGCCTGGCTGCTCAAGCAACAGGGCCATGAAGTCATCGGCGTGTTCATGCAGAACTGGGAAGACGACAACGACGACGAATATTGCTCCATCAAGCAGGATGCACTGGATGCCATGAGCGTGGCCGACATCGTCGGCATCGACATGGAAATCGTCAATTTCGCCAAGGAATACAAGGACCGCGTGTTCTCGTACTTCCTCAAGGAATACTCGGCTGGCCGCACCCCCAATCCGGATGTGCTGTGCAATGCCGAAATCAAGTTCAAGGCCTTTCTGGACTACGCGCTGGAGCTGGGTGCCGACTGCATCGCCACCGGCCACTACGCGCGCAAGATGGAAAAGGACGGCCTGCACTACCTGATGAAGGCGGTGGACCACACCAAGGACCAAAGCTACTTCCTGTACCGCCTGCAGCAACACCAGCTGGCCAAGTCCATCTTCCCGCTGGGTGACATCCGCAAAACCGAAGTACGCAAGCTGGCTGAGGAAGCCGGCCTGCCGACTGCTGCCAAGAAGGACTCCACCGGCATCTGCTTTATCGGCGAGCGTCCGTTCCGTGAGTTCCTGCAACGTTATCTGCCCACCCAGCCGGGCCAGATGGTGACAGCTGAGGGCAAGGTGGTGGGCGAGCACATGGGCCTGATGTACTACACGCTGGGCCAGCGCAAGGGCCTGACCATTGGTGGCAGCAAGGATGGCAGTGGCGAGCCGTGGTTTGTTGCCGGCAAGGATATTCCGGGCAACAAACTGATCGTGGTGCAGGGGCATGATCACCCGCTGCTGCTCAAGCCCACGCTGGCGATGAGCGATTTGTCCTGGACGCTGAACGGCGCACCAGCAGCCGGCGAATACGCGGCCAAGAACCGCTATCGCATGGCCGATGCCGCCTGCTCGCTGTCGCCGGTAGTGGATGGCCAGGCCACCCTCACCTTCCGCGAAAAGCAGTGGGCGGTGACGCCGGGCCAGTCTGCCGTGCTGTACGACGGTGATATCTGTCTGGGTGGCGGCATCATCCAGTAAGCAAGCCCGTTGTCACACACAAAGCCTGCCACGCGCAGGCTTTTTCACGCCCGGCTGGCGCGTAGGAATACCGAAAACAGCTCGGATTGCGAATTGATGCCCAGCTTGCTGTACAGGTGTTTCTTGTGTACACGCACGGTTTCCACCGATATCTGCAGACGCTGGGCAATCGCCTTGCTGGAATGACCGCCCAGCATCAACTGCGCCACCTCGTTCTCGCGCAGGGTGAGGCCCTGCCCCTCCAGCCCGACCGGGGCTGCCTGCGGGGCGGCCACAGTAGGCTTGCTGGCCGCCAGTTGCTCGAAATGCAGGCGCTGGCGCATCAGGGCCAGTACCCAGGGCTGCAACAGGCTGAGCGTGGCCATCTGCTCCGGGCTGAAACGCTGCCCCGCCCCCAGCGACAGGCACAAGGTACTGCCATCCTCACCGGGCAGATTGAACTGCACCTCGTCCTCGACAATATTCAGGCGGAAGTAGCGCTGGTAGTAATCGGTAAACGGAAAACGGTCCGGTGCCACCTCGTCCAGCCGCAGCAGCCCGGCATGGCGGTACTCCAGGCTGGCGACATAAAACGGGTCCAGCCGGTACAGGCCTTGCAGGTAGTCCTGAAACAGCGTATCCACCCCGCCATCGGCCATGGCCTGCTCGGCCAGCACCGTGGGCGGGCGATCCGGGTAAAACAGCAGCACCACCCAGCTGTCAAAGGCCACATAATCGGCCAGCACCCCCAGCAGGGACGGCCAGAACACCGGTTTGTCCAGCTGATCAATCAAACGCCCCACCGTGCGATGCCAGGCGATATCCTGTATTTCCAAGGCCACGACTACCCCAATCTGGTTACCCACTTGATGTAATTTTCATACGCCTGACAGCAGCCGATACTGAGCCCTGCGCTGACAGCTTCTCACGCTAGCACGCTTCCAGACTCTCCAACAGCCTCCCTGCTGACAACGGGGCAGAGCCAGCGATGTAGTCTGACAACATTCAACCAAGGAGACAGCATGATTGTAGAACTGGCCCAACTGCCTGGCGTGGATGGCGACATCCCGGCCAACACCGCCAGCGCCCTGCAGGCCATCGCCCGTTGCGGGCCGGATACCCGCCTGCTGGTATTCCCGGAAACCTATCTCAGCGGTTTTCCCACTGCAGACAATATCGCCGCCCTGGCCCAGCCCATTGACGGCCCGGCCATCAGCACCATCCAGCAGGCGGCGCGCGACAAAAACATCAGTGTGGCCATCGGCTTTGCCGAGGCACATGAGGGCCGCTTTTACAATACCACCGCCCTGCTCACCCCACACGGCGTGGCCATGGCTTACCGCAAAACGCATCTGTGGGCATCCGACCACGGCATCTTCACCCCCGGTGATGCACTGCTGAGCTGCGAGTGGGAAGGCCTGCGCGTGGGCATCCTCATCTGTTACGACATCGAGTTTCCGGAAACCGCCCGCGCCCTGGCGCAGCAAGAGGTGGACCTGCTGATTGTCACCAACGGCAATATGGACCCGTACGGCCCGGTACATCGCACCGCAATCACCGCGCGCGCCATGGAAAACCAGCTGTTTGCCGTGATGACCAACCGCTGCGGCAGTGGTGATGGCCTGCAATTTGCCGGTGAAAGCGCGGTGATCAACCCCTTTGGCCAAGTGGTGGCCAGCTGCGGACGCGACCCGCAGCAGCTACGTGTGGCGCTGGATTTGAACCAGTTGGCCGCCAGCCGTCGCGATTACCGCTATCTGCACGACCGGCGCATTGCCCTAGTCGGGGAGGTGAGCAACGGCGAAAACGGCCAGCGCAGCTTCCGCATCCGGCACTAGCCACGCCGTAGCAATCACTGGCAGTCAAAACAAAAGAGACAGGCTCATGACAACAAACACAAACATGAGCAACAAAGGAGAAACAATGGAAACGAAACAACTGGAGCGCTCGCTGACGCTGGGCTCCGTGGTGCTGTTTGGCCTGGCCTACATGACGCCCATCATCGTGCTGGGTACCTTCGGCATCCTGGCGCAAATGACCGATGGCATGGTCCCCGCCTCATATCTGGTGGCGCTGGTGGCCATGCTGTTTACCGCCTACAGCTATGGCCGCATGGCGGCAGCCTTTCCGGTGGCCGGTTCAGCCTACACCTACACCCGCAAATCCATCCACGCCAAGCTTGGCTTTCTGGTGGGCTGGGCGGTGTTGCTGGACTATCTGTTCCTGCCAATGGCCATCTGGCTGATCGGCGCGGCCTATCTGGCTTCGGCTTTCCCAGGCATTCCGATGGCGGTGTGGGTGATTGCCTTCATCGTGTTCACCACATTGATCAACATCGTCGGGCTGAAGATGGCCAATACCGTCAATTACCTGATGATGCTGCTGCAGTTTCTGGTGCTGCTGGCCTTCGTGGCCCTGTGCATCCACTATGTGGCCGGCGATGCCAGCAAACCCTTGTGGAATCTGGCGCCCTTCTTCCGTGGCGACATGAAGCTGCCAATGATCATGGCTGGCGCCGCCGTGGCCTGTTATTCCTTTCTGGGTTTTGATGCGGTCAGCACGCTTACCGAGGAAACCCGCGATGCACGCCACACCATTCCGCGCGCCATCATGTGGATTACCATCATCGGCGGGCTGATTTTCGTGGTGGCATCCTACTTCGTGCAGCTGGCCCACCCGTCCAGCCAGTTCAAGAGCGTGGATGATGCGGCGTTCGAGATTGCCAAGAATATCGGCGGCGATCTGTTTGCCAGCATTTTCCTGATCGGCCTGATCATCGGCCAGTTTGCCTCCGGCCTGTCGGCACAAGCCAGCGCCTCGCGCCTGCTGTACGCCATGGGCCGCGACGCGGTGCTGCCGCAGTCCGTGTTCGGCAAGCTGCATGCGCGCTTTCGCACTCCGGTGAACAATCTGGTGATCTGCGGCGTAGTGGCCCTGCTGGCGCTGAAGCTGGATGTGACCACCTCCACGTCCTTCATCAACTTTGGTGCTTTCCTGGCGTTCAGCTTCGTCAATCTGTCGGTGATTGCGCACTACTACGTGCGTCAGCGCCGCCGCGCACCGCGTGACTTCTTCCTGTTCCTGCTGTTTCCGCTGATTGGCATGCTGGCCGACCTGTGGCTGCTGATCAGCCTGGATAGCCGCGCCATCATGCTGGGACTGATCTGGCTGGCAGTGGGGATTGCCTATCTGGCCAAGCTCACCGGCTTCTTCCGCCGTGAGCCGCCGGAACTGGACTTTGTCGAAGCAGAAGGCTGATTTTCTGAGCAACACACGCAAAAAAGCCCTGATGTCTCAGGGCTTTTTCTTTGGCATCAGACCTGCGCGGCTTAAACCGACAGATAGGACGACTGCTTCAGACCACGGCAGAACTCGGCAAAGAACACATTGCGCTCGTCGCTGGACAGGTCGGCCGCACGGGCTTTTTCTTCGTAGCGGTTGAGGATTTCCTCCGGCGACAGGTGCACATAGCGCAGCATGTCTTCGATGGTGTCATGCTCCTCGACACCGGCAAATTCCAGCTGGCCGTTGTCGCGCACATAAACGTTGACCGAGTCGGTATCGCCGAACAGATTGTGCATGTCACCCAGGATTTCCTGGTAGGCACCCACCATGAACACGGCAATCAGGTATTCCTTGCCGGGTTCGACATCATGGACCGACATGCTCGATTCAATGCTTTGCTGGTCGACATATTGCTTCACCTTGCCGTCCGAATCGCAGGTCAAATCCTGCAGCACGGCGCGACGGGTGGGCTGCTCGTCCAGCCGGTGTACCGGCATGATGGGCAGGATCTGGTCGATGGCCCAGGTATCCGGCAGGCTCTGGAACACCGAGAAGTTGCAGAAATACTTGTCCGCCAGCTTGTCGGTCAGCTCGTCATACACCTGGCGCTGCGAACGCTGGCTGGCTTGCAACTGGCGGTGCAGGCGACGACACAGGGTGGCGTGCACGTCCTCGGCCATGGCCTTTTCCTTCAGCGAAATGCGGCCGGCGGAGTAGAGGTCGGACACATCGGACGCATAGTGGCTGGCACGGTAATAGATTTCCGTCACCATTTCTTCGTCGGTCAGCTCCATCAGCTCGAACAGCTTGCGCACCGGCTTGGCCAGTACCGACAGGTCTTCCACTTCCGGCACGCTTTCCGGCAGGCGTTCGACATCGGTCACATTCATGATCAGCACCGCGTGGTGCGCAGTCATGGCACGGCCGGATTCGGACAGGATACGCGGATGCGGAATGCCGTTTTCGTCGCAGAACTCGGCCAGCATCGACACGATGACCTGGGCGTATTCGTCCATGTCGTAGTTGATGGAGCTGGCATTGCGCGAGTGGGTGCCGTCGTAATCCACGCCCAAGCCACCGCCCACATCGACGTGGTCAATCGGCAGGCCCAGCGCACGCAGTTCGGCAAAGTAACGCACGGCTTCGCGGAAGCCGGCACGGTAGTCGCCGATATTGGCAATCTGCGAACCCATGTGGAAGTGCATCAAGCGCACGCAGTCGGACATGCCGGCAGCGGCCAGCTTGTCGGTAGCGGAAATCAGCTGGGCCGCGGACAGGCCGAACTTACCCTTGTCGCCACCGGTATCCGCCCACTTGCTGCTGGCCAGCGAGGACAGGCGCACGCGCATGCCCAGCATCGGGCGCACGCCCAGCTTCTGGCTTTCTTCAATGGCCAGGTCAACTTCGGATTCTTTTTCGATGACGATGAACACCTGATGGCCCAGCTTCTGGCCGATCAGCGCCAGGCGCACGAATTCGCGGTCCTTGTAGCCATTGCAGATGATGGTGCCGCCCTTGGGCGCCAGCGCCAGCACGGCCATCAGTTCCGGCTTGGAGCCGGCTTCCAGGCCAATGGACACGTCGCGGGTGGCGATGATGCTTTTCACCACCGCTTCTTGCTGGTTCACCTTGATCGGGTAAATGGCGGTATAGCGATTGCCGTAGTTTTGCGTGGCAATGGCATTGTCAAACGCGCGGCACAGGCGCGTCACGCGGTCTTGCAGGATGTCCGGAAAGCGCACCAAGAGCGGCAGATCCAGCCCCTTGGCCCCCAGTTGTCGGCTCAATTCCAGCAGATCGATGCGTGTAGCCTGACGTACATTGGGCTGCACCTGGATGCATCCGTTGTCGCCCACGTCGAAATAGCCCGCCCCCCAATGCCGGATGCCATACAGGCTCCGGCTATCAGCCACAGTCCAAGCCATGAGATTTTCCCTCAATGATTCGATGGATAACCCCGCTCCTTAGTGCGCGGCTTTCGGGCTACAAAGCTTTTATGTGGGCCTGGGATGTCGGAGCGAAACAATTGATTGTCGGTGTTTTGCATTACAAAACGAGCGCGGATTTTAACAACATCACGCAGCTTGACAAGTAAAAATTTGATGACGTGGCTACCAGAGCGCTTTTCGGAACCATCCCTCCTACCCGGATGTCCTGCTCCATGAAAAAAAAACGGCAAATATGCTGTCTGATCATGATTTTGACGGCATATCTTCCACTGCCCAACCGCAATGAAAAAAATCAGCCGGCAGCCGGTTTTCTTTGCGCTAGCTGCGGCCAGGCAGCGTGTTACAGGGCATCCATCATTCGATAATAGGCCATGCCCAGCACCAGCGCGGGCGTGCGCAGCAATTTTCCTCCCGGAAAATCGCGATGCTGCAGACGACCAAACAGGTCCAGCCGCCCGGCCGTTCCGGCAATGGCCTCGGCCACCACCTTGCCGGCAATGCCGGTGATGTTGACACCATGTCCGGAGAAACCCTGCATGTAATACACATTGCTTTGCAGCCGCCCCAGGTCAGGGGCACGGTTGACGGTAATGTCGCAAAAACCACCCCAGGCATAGTCCACATTCACATCCGCCAGCTGCGGAAACACCCGCAGCATATCGCTGCGCATTGACCCGGCCAGATCGTGCGGCTCGCGCCCGGAGTAACTGACCTTGCCACCAAACAGCAGGCGGTGGTCAGCCGACAGCCGGTAATAATCCAGCACGAAATTGGTGTCGCACACCGCCATATTGTTGGCAATCAGACTGGCGGCGCGCTCTGCACCCAGCGGTTCGGTGGCAATCACATAGGTACCGGCCGGCATGATCTTGCGCTCCAGCTGCGGCACCAGTTGGCCGATATAGGCATTGCAGGCCAGCACTGCATACTGGCAGCGCACCAGCCCCTGCTCGGCATGCACCACAGGCTGCGCCCCCTGCTCCAGCCGCAATACCGGCGTCTGTTCATAAATCCTCACCCCGGCGGCCAATGCCGCACGCGCCAGGCCCAGCGTGTAATTGAGTGGATGCAAATGGCCGGAGCGCGGATCGAACAAGCCACCCAGATAGCGTGTGCTGCCCAGTTGCTGGCGCAAGCTTGCGCCATCCCACAGCTCCATGCCCGCATAGCCGTACACCAGCTCGGCCTCCTGCTGCCAGACTTCCAGCTCCTGCATGTGGCGCGGCTTGACCGCAGCGTTGCAGAAGCCGCGCGTCCAGTCGCAATCAATACCATGGCGGCGCACCCGCTCATCGATGATGTCCACCGCCTCCACCGACATGTCCCACATCACCCGCGACAGTTCGCTGCCAAGTTGCGTGCGCATGGTGTCGATACCGCAGGCATAGCCGGCTATCACCTGACCACCGTTACGGCCAGAGGCACCAAAACCGACACTCGTTCCCTCAAGCAGAACAACCGAAAAGCCACGCTCGGCCAGATTCAGCGCAGCAGACAAACCGGCCAGGCCACCACCTACCACGCAGACATCGGCCGATTGCGCCCCTTGCAGGGGAGGACAATGCGCCCAGCGACTGGCCGTTGCCTGGTAGTAGGATGAGACAGCAGGCTGATGGGCGAAGCGCAGCATGAGAACCTCGTTTTCAAGGACATGAAACAACAGGAAGTCTGGCCAGCCGGTCACATTCCGCAGCAAACAGTCCGGGACGGGCGCAAAAAAAGCGGACACTCTGACGACGTATCCGCTTTTACCAACCGGGAAGCCCTTACTGGGTCAACACCACCGGAGCATCCGAACGCCAGCTCATGAATACCGGATCACCCCAGGTGGGCGCGGTTTCATCTGCGTCGTACCAACGTGAGGACGGCACCACCGACTTGACGATCTTGCCGCTGGCCAGCTTGACGTGAAAGATGGAATAGCTGCCCATGTAGGCAATGTTTTCCACCACACCGGAGGTCATGTTGGGGCCGGCAGCCACGGTCTTGCGATCCAGACGCACATCTTCCGGACGGACACTGGCCCAGACATGCATACCCTTGGGACCGGTAATGCCGTGGTCGATACGGACCACACCACCCAACTCCTGCGAGGTGATTTCCACCCGGTCGGATTCATCCACCGTCACGGCACCCTCAAACATATTGGTTTCACCGATGAATTCGGCGGTGAAACGACAGTTGGGGTAGTCGTAGATCTCGGTCGGGGTGCCAACTTGCAGCAGCTTGCCTTCGGACATGATGCCGATGCGATCGGCCATGGTCATGGCTTCTTCCTGGTCATGGGTCACCATGATGCAGGTTACACCAACCTTTTCGATGGTATTCACCAGTTCCAGCTGGGTTTGCTGACGCAGCTTTTTGTCCAGTGCACCCAGCGGTTCGTCCAGCAGCAGCAGCTTCGGGCGCTTGGCCAGGCTACGCGCCAGGGCCACACGTTGCTGCTGACCACCGGAAAGCTGGTGCGGCTTGCGGTTGGCGTATTTGCGCATCTGCACCAGGTCCAGCATCTCGTCAACGCGGGCGCTGATTTCAGCCTTGGGCAGCTTGTCCTGCTTCAGGCCAAAGGCAACGTTCTCGGCCACGGTCATGTGGGGGAACAGTGCATAGCTCTGGAACATCATGTTGACCGGGCGCTCGTAAGGCTCCAGGCCGATGACATCCTCGCCATCCAGAATGATTTTGCCCGAAGTCGGGGAATCCATGCCTGCCAGCATGCGCAGCAAAGTGGATTTGCCGCAGCCGGAACTACCCAGCAAGGCAAAGATTTCGTGCTGTCTAATGTCCAGATCAACATGATCAACGGCAACGTTGTCACCAAATTTCTTTACTACCCCACTGATTCTCAGATAGGGCTTGTCATTGGCTTGCACGCTCTGAACCTGCTTGGCAGCCTGTGCACCAGCAACTGATTGAACCGGCTTATTGGCCGCTACAGCATCCGTCATGATTTTGCTCCCTCCTACTATTCCAGCCTTGGCGGCTGATTTCGCGTGTCTGCGACCTGATTATCGGGTCAGCTTCCAGGATGGGCAGACTGGCTGCCCCTTCCACTCGCACCTGATCCGCTTTCAAAACAATACCAGTCCCTACCGCGAATGGGCAGTGTCCGGCATAGAAAAAAGCGGGAAAAAAACGATCAAACCGGAAACGATAACACTGCGAGGAGGCTTGCTGAAACAGGTGTAGCCTGTCTTGCCGTCGTGGATGGCAATGTGTGCTGCGGTGTATTTCATGCTGGCTCCTCCCCTACTCTCCCAAACTACGTTCAGTCCCGGGGCCAGATCACAGACGGATGATTTCATGTCGGCGATCTAACTTCCCATTGCTGCCCAGAGCAGTCTTTACTGCTGCTCTTTTCTGGAGTGAAGCCTAGCTTACGTTTAATAAATTTGACAAGCCTCAAATCAAAACTTGATCAAAAGTGACATGACAATGTGGCTTCCCAGCCTCACAGAGCGTGTTTTTTGGAAAATTAAAACAGAAGGCAGAAAATATTTGATACAAAACCGGCAAAACCAAACCGCTTGTTTAATTCATCCAACATCCACAGATCCAGCCTGCTCCGCCGCTGGCGATTGCTGGCGACGCTCGACAAACAAGGCCGTACCAGCCTGCTTCTTGGCCTGCTTCTTGGCCTCTGCCGTAGCCGAACCCACTTCATAGTGACTGGGGTACTGTCCCGGCCCCACCCTGACCACGCCCACGGAAAGGCTGGTCAGCGGGAAACGGACTTGCTCGCCGCTGCGTCCGGTCATTTCAAAGCCGCCAGCGGCCAGGTGTGCCGGATCAAAAAAACCACGCACGCTACGATCAAACTCCAGCAACATGGCTTCCAGCTTTTGCTGCCAGTCAGCGGACTGCAGCAACAGGGCAAAGTCATCGCCACCCACATGACCGACAAAATCACGATCCGGATCGGCACACTCCAGCAGCAGACGCCCTACCAGCTGGATCATCTCGTCGCCAGCGGCATAGCCATACAAATCGTTGAAAGGTTTGAAATTATCCAGATCAGCGTAGGCCACAACAAAAGGCAGCCGAGCCTCCAGCAAACGATCAATGGCTTCGGACAAGGGAACATTGCCCGGCAAGCCGGTCAGGGGATTGGCATAACGCGCAGCCGAAATCTGCAGCTCGGTCATTTTGCGCATCAATGCAAAGCCGGTTCCCATCCCCGCATAGCGCCCGTTTTCAGTAATGATGAAGCCATCCACCAGATAGCGCTGTTCGGATGCCACCACCAGCGCCGACAGTTCGTGCACATTGATGTCGGCACTGACAATCAGCGGCTGCTTGTCCATCATCACGGTGCAGGGCTTTTTGCCGTACAGTTCGCGATTGAAGGGTTTGGCAAAACTCTCCAGCAGGTGATGACGCCGTAGCAAGCCGATCGGCACACCCTGCTCCACCACCGGAATGGCAAAGCGCGCCGGATCACTGGCAAACAGGCGGTAAGCCGCCTCATTGGGGATGTTCGCTTCCAGATAAGGTACTTCCTGCAGCAGGTCGCGTGCCGTTGCCGACATTTGCCAGGGCAAGCGCGACCGCCCTCCTGACCAAGCCACGCCATTGACATGAATCTGCAAATCCAGCGCCGGCACCGGGCTGGGCCGCGCCAGCAGATAGCCTTGGCCGTAGCGCACACCCAAGCGCTGCAAGGTACGCAATTCAGCTACGGTTTCGATACCCTCGGCCACCAGCAAGGCACCGGACTGCCGGGCGATATCCACCATCGAACGGACAAACTGCTCTTTCAGTGGATCCAGGTGCAACTGCTGCACAAAGTGCTTGTCCAGCTTGACGAAATCCGGCCGTAGTTCCGACCACAGCCGGAGATTGGAAAAACCCTCACCCAGATCATCCAGCGCAATGCGAAAGCCATTGTCGCGGTAGTGCTCGGTTGCGCGGCGCAAGGTGGAATAGCAGGCACTTGGCGTGGTTTCGGTCACCTCGATGATGATGCGTTCCGCCGGCAGGCCGATTTTGGAGAGAAACGCCAGCGTCTCGCCCTGGCGATGCTCCGGTGCCAGCAAGGTAGCCGGACAGATATTCAGGAACAACAAACCGGACAAACCCAGTTCAACAAAGCGTTCCATGGTGACCTGGCGGCAGGTGCGATCCAGCTGCACAGTCAGATTGCAGCGTTCGGCCTGATCAAACAGATTGACCGGCGCATGCAGCGGGCTGTTGGACGGGCCGCGAATCAGGCCTTCATAGCCGAAAACACAACCACTCTCGAGGTCGACAATAGGCTGGAACACCGGCTGCAGGCGCCGTTCGTTAATAATCAGCTCCAGTTCCTGACAGCGCGAGCCCAACTGCTCCAGGCTGACCATTTCCCTCTCAGACATACGGTTCATATCCGGTGATCACATCATCCCGCCATTGCACATGCCAGCACTTTAAACCGGATTGATGACAGTCTGTTTACCCGCCCCCGCTATCTTTCAGCAAAACCACAGCCTGGCTGGCCCTGCGACAGCAATGCAGCCTAGAATAAGAACAATACGGTGCCGCCATCCGGGAGCCTTTTCATGCCTCACATCACACTAAACGGTCATGCGCTGTTCTATGAAATCAGCGGACATGGCCAGCACACCCTGATGCTGTTCAACGGCATCACCATGTCGACTCCGGCCTGGTCGCTGCTCACGCCGATGCTGGAAAGACAATACCGGGTGCTACGGCTGGACTTTCTCGGCCAGGGACAGAGCGACAAGCCGGTTGCCGAAAAATATGCGCTGACCGAACAGGCCGATCTGGCCGCTGCCCTGCTGGATGCCTTGCAGCTGGAAAAGGTGTTTCTGGTAGGTCTGTCCTACGGCGGCATGGTGGCGCAGCACTTTGCCCACCGGCATGGTCAGCGGCTGCACAAGCTGCTGCTGGCATCCACGCTGGCATGGTCGGACGAGGTAAACAACCGCATCAGCCAAAGCTGGATCGAGTGCAATCAGGCCGGAGGGCTGGACTTGCGCTATAGCGCCAGCGTGCCCTGGTTGTTTTCCAGCCGCTTTCTGGCAGCCAATGCTGCCATGCTGGATGACATGAAAGACATGGCCGGCATGGTGGACTGGGATGCCGTCATTCGCCTGATCAACGGCGTAAGGGAACATGACGCCCGCAACTGGCTGCAACAGATCAAACTGCCTTGCCATATCCTGCTGGGCAACGAAGACCGCCTGACCCCGCTCTACCAGGCACAGCTATTACAGGAAAGAATCAGCGGGTCCACGCTGGAGCTGATTCCCCACGCCGCCCACGTATTGCATATTGAAGCGGCAGAAGCCTTTACCCGCAGCATATTCCGCTTCTGCCAGCCATAAACCTGCATCCACAACAACAACAAGGAGAAACGTATGGAAGACGCCGTATTGCTGAAAGTCAGCCCGCAAGGCATCGCCACCATCAATCTGAACCGGGGCGAGTTGCACAATGCGCTGGATGACAAAATGGTGGATCTGCTGACTGCCACCTTGCAGACACTGGCCGAGGATGCCAGCGTACGTGTGGTGGTTCTGACTGGGGCCGGCATCAGCTTTTCCGCCGGGCATGACAGCGCCTGGCTGCGCAAGCTGACGGAATTTGATGAAACCCGGCAACGTCGCGACGCCCAAAAGCTGTCCACCCTGCTGGAAACGCTGGACCAGTTGCCCAAACCCACCATCGCCCGGGTACAAGGCTCTGCCTTTGGCATCGGGGCGGCACTGGTGGCCTGCTGCGATGTATCCATCAGCGTTTCCGAAGCCCTGTTTTGCTTTTCCGATGTCAAACTGGGCATCATCCCGGCCCTGGCTGCCCCCTATATCGTGCGCGCCATCGGTCCGCGTGCAGCGCGTCGCTACTTTGTCACCGCCGAGCGTATCAATGCAGGCAAGGCCCGCAGACTGGGCCTGATTCACCAAACCGTAGAAAACGACGAGCTGGACGACGCAGTCGAACATATGTGCCGCCAGCTGCTGCTGAACGGCCCGCAAGCCATGGTAGCGGCTAAGCAGTTGATCCGTGACATCGAGCATCGCGATATCACGCCGGAAGTCATCGACCTCACCATCGACCGCATGGTGGCCCTGCGTCGCAGCGAAGAGGGGCAAGAAGGCGTAAAAGCCTTCCTGGAAATGCGCAAGCCAGGCTGGATAGACTGAAGTTTGCCCAGAAACGGCATGCCCGTTCATCAGCGCGGCATGCCGGCTGCACACCGGACGGAAATGGTTACAATCAGCCATTCACATTGCGCATGGACTGCCGATGACCATCTCACCCTCCCGCTTTCTGCAACAGGTGCTGCAAGCCACGGCACCGGTATCGCATCCGCATGACTGGCATCTGGCCAGCGGCGTGCTGGCACGCTGGCACGCCGATAACGCGGTAGAACTACTGCCCGCCCTTGCCAATCAGGAAGGCAGCCACATCCTGCTGTCCTGCGGCATACACGGTAACGAGACGGCACCAATCGAGGTTGTGGACAGCATACTGGCCGATATCGCCAGCGGCCACCTGCCTCTGCAGCACCGCCTGCTGGTGCTGTTTGGCAACCCCGCAGCCATACGCCAGGGCGAGCGCTATCTGGATTACGATCTCAACCGCCTGTTTGCTGGCGCACACCGACAGCACGCCGATGCGCGCGAGGCAAAACGTGCAGCCCAGCTGGAACAACTGGCCGAGCTGTTTTTCTCCCGAGCACCGGCAGCCTCCACCCGTCTGCACTACGATCTGCACACCGCCATTCGTGGCTCGGTGTATGAAAAATTCGCCATCTACCCCTTCCTGCAGCACAGGGCGCACGATACTACCCAGCTGGCATGGCTCAGGCATTGCGGTATCGAAGCGGTGCTGCTGCACAGCAAACCGGCCAATACCTTCAGCTACTACACCAGCTACTACCATCAGGCGCATGCCTTCACGCTGGAGCTGGGCAAGGCCCGCCCGTTTGGCCAGAACGATCTGTCACGCTTTACTGGCATTGATCAGGCACTGCGTCAGTTGCTGAGTGATACCACACCGCAGCTGGCCGCCTATCAACCGGGTGACTATCCGCTGTTCCGTGCCAAGTACGACCTGATCAAGCACAGCGAGGCCTTCCGCCTGCACCTGGATGCCAATGTGGAGAATTTCACCACCCTGCCCAACGGTTTTGTAATCGCCGAAGACGGTACCCAGCGCTATGTGGCCGAGGGTGGCAAAGAGCGCATCCTGTTCCCCAATCCCGGCGTCAAGCCCGGCCTGCGTGCTGGCATCGTGGTGGAGCCGGCGACGCTGTAAGGCCTGTTGTCTGAGCATGAAAAACGGCCACAATCCAGTGGCCGTTTTGTATTGCGCCCGACACCTGCGCAAATCAGGACATGTAATTGAACAGCGACAGGTTGGTAACCTTGTTGTACACCAGCTGGCTGTATTTCAGTGAGGTCTGCGTCTGGGTAAAGCTGGTGATCGCACTGGGCATGTCCAAATCCTGCAGGTCGCTGATACCACTCTTGTACTGCAAACCCAGCTGCGTGCCCATATCCTGCACACTTTGGTTTTCCTGTCGGCGCGCGCCGATGGACGCAATATTGGTTGACAGGTTTTTCTGGGCGGTATCCAGCGCAGAAACGATATTGCCCATGTCCGTGCTATAGGTGGCGGGCTTGGGGTTCTGTGCCAGCAGATCGTTAAAGGACTTGAGTGCATCAAATATCGCGGTTGGGCTGCTGGCATTGCCAAAGACATTGCTGCCGGCATCGGAAATCTGCATATTGCGCGAGGCGCTGATCGGCACATTGCGCTGGCCGGTATCGCCCTGATAGGTTGCGGCATACGTTGCATCCAGCACAAATGGTGGCGTATCCACCTTGTTGCCGCTGAACAGATAATTGCCCTTGCCATCGGTGGCGTTGGCATAACCGGTCATTTCGGAAATGCCTTCCTGCACCTGCTTCTGGATCATCAGCAGCTGGTCTGACGACAACACGGTATTACCAGCCTGAATGGCAGCCGCCTTCAGGCTGGTCAGCAGATTGGAAGCATTGGTCAGTTGCGATTCGGTCAACGACAAGGTGGATTCAACCGCCTTGGTATTGGTGATGTACTGCGAATTCATGCCATCAGACTGGTTCAGCTGCAAGATGCGTGCAGCCGCCACCGGGTCATCCGCAGGGGTTACCACCCGCTTCTGGGTATCAAGCTGTGACTGCAGCGATTGCAACTGCGACTGTAGCGACTGCATGTCGTAGGTGCCGGTCAAGTAGGAAGTAGCGGTACTGATTCTCATGATTCAACCCTCGCCTCAGCCACCCATTTGCAGGATTTGCTGGAATAGTGTCTGTGCAATCTGGAGAACCTTGCCAGACGCCTGGTATGCCTGTTGGTACTTGATAAGATCAGCGGCTTCCTGATCCATATTCACCCCGCTGACATTGGAGCGCGAGGTGGTAGCCTGCTGCAGCAGGGTGGTTTGCGACGCAGCAGCCAGCTTCACCGTATTGGTAGCATTACCCACATAGCTGACCGTGGTGGAATAGTAGGTCTGGAAAGACTGTAGGCCGCTATTGGTGCCGTTTTTGTTTTCATCCACGATTTTACGTGTCTGCATGCCTATCATCTCGCCCAGATTGTTACCGTTGCCAATCACGGCAGTGCCGGTAGGTACTGGGGAGACATTGATGGCCATGCCGGCCTTCATCTGGCCGGACAACTGGAACTTGATCCCCAGATCATTGGCAGGCGTGGCGCTGTCCACCAGCTTGTAGCCATTGGAGACCGTAGGGTCCGGCACCACATTGAAGGTCTGGCCGTTGTCCGGACCACCGGTCAATGTTGCCGTAATGCTGGTGGCGCTGGTGGCATTGATGGTCATGCCGGTCAGGCCGGTTACCGGATGAGTCGATACCGAAGGCGGCGTCGAAGTATTGGCCCAGCCATAGGTACCAGGCATGCTGGCCCACACACCAGACAAGGTAACGCCGCTACCCGCAGGTGTAATGCCGCCAGCCCCCAGCTGCAGGGAGGAAGACGCCGCCAGCTTGGACGGATCAGCCAGCAGCAGCTGCATATTGGCGACGGCATCCTGCGGATGGGAAGCGTAGCTGCTCATATCGGAAAAGATCAGTCCACCCTGATTACCCGACAGGTCCCGACCCAGTTGGTTCTGGTAGTTCATTGCCGTGGTGAAGTCGATGGCCAGCGTCCCCAGCTTCTGCTGAGTTGTCAGCAAGGCACCATCGCGAAAAGACATATAGCCAGCCAACTGACCACCGGACAAGGCGGTGCTGGGCACAACCGTATTGCTGCCATTTGCATTGGGATAGGTCACCTGCACATTCTGCGGATTGGCCGGATCATTCTGGGTACCCAGCTTGGTAAACTGGTTGCCCATCACCAGTGCCTGGCCATTACCGATGAATACGCTGTATGTTCCGTCCGACTGTGGAACTGCCTTGGCAGTCACCAGCTTGTTCAACTGCTCCATGGCCTGATCGCGCTGGTCCATCAGATCATTGGGCTGCTGCTGGCTGTTGCCGGCGGCGGCGGCGGCAATCTGGCCATTCAGATCGGCAATATTCTGCGCCAGCGCATTAATGCTGTTCACTGTACTGGTAATTTGCGAGTTGACCCCGGCCTGCATCTGCGTCAGGTTGTTGCCGATGGCAGTGAAATTGGATACCAGCGCCTGCGACATATTGACCACGGTCTGACGGCTGGGAATGGACGACGGGTCCTGCGACAGCGTCTGCAAACCGCTATAAAAACTCTGGAACGAGTTGCTCAGGCCGACAGTCGGGTCGGACAGCAGGTTGTTGATCTGGTTAAGCTGTGACAGTTGGCTGGAATAATAATTGCTGCCAGATTGCGCAGCCAGCACCTGGGAGTCGAGGTAGCTGTCGTAGATGCGGCTGACGCCGGTGATGTCCACGCCCTGCCCCAGATAGCCAAAGCCTTCTTGCTGCGGCATACGTGCCGCCTGACTCAGTATCTGGCGGTTGTAGCCGGGGGTGTTGCCATTGGCAATGTTCTGGCCGACAACAGACAGCGCGGTTTGCGCTGCATTCAGGCCACTAACGCCAATGGAAAAAATATTCGAGCCCATCATCACCTCTCTGCTGTCTTATCGACCGCAACTGCTGAAACTTTAATCAAGACCGAACTGCTTGTTGTGCCAGCGAGGCTGCCACATCCACCAGTTTGCGGGCATAGCGCGGATCAGTGGCATAGCCACCGTTTTGCAGCCCTTGGGCAAAGCCGGCGACATTGCGTCCCTGGTTGAGTGCTGCCTGATACCGCGGCGAGTCTTTCAGCATGCGCGCATAGTCACTGAAGGCATCGGCATACGAATCATAGGAGCGGAATTTCTCCACTTTCTTCTGCGCAGTGCCGTTTACATATTCGGTGGTAGTGATACTGGTGGATTTGCCCTGCCAGTCACCCGTTGCCTTGATACCGAACAGATTGTGCGAATCACTGCCATCGGCATTACGAATGGCACGCTTGCCCCAGCCGCTTTCCAGCGCTGCATGTGCCACCACGAATTCCGGTGCCACCCCCAACTGGGCAGCAGCCGTACGCGCATGTGGCAACATGCCCTGCACAAAACCCTTGCCATCGCTGCTACCCGTACTGCTACTTGCCGGGATGCCAGTAGCGCTACCAGCGGTTATCGCTTCGTTCTGTGCGGCTTGATAGGCCTTCAGACCGCTGGACTGACTGAAACGGGCCGGCAATACCGGACCGGATGAAGCTGGGCGTAACGCTGTTGCATCCTGTCCCGGATCGAAACCGGCTTGCTTGGCAATTTGCTTGTACACCAGATTGGCAATTCCCATACCGCCAGCACGACTGAGTGACTGCACCATCTGCTGGTCCAGCATGCCGCGGTAGGTATCCATGTCTGAATCCTGCTCGTCGTCAAACTTGGTCTGGCGCATGGTTTTGAGCATGGTACCCATCAGCAGGGCTTCAAACTGTGACGCAGCTTCCTTGGCAGCCCCTTTGGGATCCTTGGCCATACGCGAACGCAGACTGGACATCTGGGTAGGATCTACCGCCAGTTGCTGGTTCATGGCATCGGCTGCCGAATAGGTATTGGAAAACTGCGTCGTCATTTATCGCTCCTTGCCCGCCTACATAGCAAAAAGCGGGCCAATACAAAAAGGCCCCGCAAGCGGGGCCTTTTCAGCAATTAACACCGGGCTCAGATAATCTGCAGATCCGCCCTCAGCGAACCGGCTGCCTTCATTGCCTGCAGGATGGAGATCAGGTCTTGCGGGGTTGCCCCCAGAGCATTGAGCGCAGAGACAACCTGGTTGAGATTGGCGCTCTTGGCCACTTTCAGCACCTTGCCGCCATCGCTGGTGACACTGACATTAGCCTGATTGGTGGCCACGGTCTGACCACCGGACAAGGCTGGTGGCTGGCTGACCTGCGGGTTGTTGCTGATGGTGACGGTAAGGTTGCCATGGGCAATGGCGCAAGGTTCCAGCTGCACGGCCTGGTTCATCACGATGGAGCCGGTTCGGGCATTGATGATGACCAGAGGGGAAACTTCTGCCGGGTCAACGGCAAGATTTTCCATCCGCGACAAAAATTGTACCCGCTGATTGGAATCAAAAGGCGCACGGACTTCCACCATGCCACCATCCACCGCACGAGCAGTGCCACTGCCAAAAGCCTTGTTGATGGCCTGCACCACGCGATTGGCCATGGTGAAATTGGCTTCCTGCAATTCCAGGTTGATGAATTCGCCACTTCCCAGCGCGGTAGGCACTTCGCGCTCCACCGTGGCACCACCGGCGATACGCCCCACACTGAGCTGGTTGATCTGTGCCTTACTGCCTCCGGCAGAGGCTCCCGCTCCGCCAACCAGTACATTACCCTGGGCCATGCCGTAGATCTGGCCATCCGCACCTTTTAGCGGCGACAGCAGCAAGGTGCCGCCACGCAAGCTTTTGGCATCGCCAATGGACGACACCGTCACATCCAGCGCCTGCCCCTTGCGGGCAAACGGCGGCAGGGTTGCGGTAAGGCTGACTGCCGCCACGTTCTTGGGGTCAACCTTGGTACCCGGCGGAATCTGCACGCCCAGTTGGGTCAGCATGTTGGACAGGGATTGGCCGGTAAACGGCGAAGAAGTCACCTTGTCACCGCTGCCATCCAGCCCTACCACCAAGCCATAGCCCAGCAATTGGTTGGAGCGCACACCAGCGATATTGGTGATGTCTTTCAGACGCTCAGCCGCCAGCACTTGCGCCCCCAGCATCAGGCAAGTCAATGCAAGCAGGAATTTTTTCATGATGTCATCCAGTCCTGGCCATCAAATGGGAATGATGCTGAGGAAAAACTTGGCCAGCCAACCCGGCTCATTATACAGGCGGTTATTACCCTTGGTTTCCTGCTCGATACGAGCATCGGCCACCTTGAGCGAGGACACCGAACGATCGGCGGCGATGTCCCGCGGATTGACCACACCGGACAGGCGGATGGATTCGGTATCGCCATTGATGCGGACGACCTTTTCGCCACTGATGATGAGATTGCCGTTGGACAAGACTTCGATCACCGTCACGGTGATGGAGCTGACAAAGGTGGTGGCTACCTGGTTGGTGCCCTTGCCGGTGTTGCTGGCCGAACCGCTACCATTGAGCGATGCCCCCAAGCCCTTGGTGAGGCTGCCGGGAACGAAGGGCAGCTGCATGCCGCTGGAAATAGTGTCAGCCAGCGCCGAAGAACGGGTGGCCGTGGTTTGTTCCGACTGCGAGGTGGAGGACTTTTCCTGGATATTGATGGTCAGCGTGTCACCCACCAGCGCCGGCATTTTGTCCTCGAACATGGCGCGATAGCTGCCCGACTGGAAGATGGAACCATTGCCCGGCAGGGTAGCGGCCTGCGGCTGCGGCCTGGCAGTCATCGGCAAGGTTACCAACGGGGGCTCCTGGGCGGCACAGCCGGCCAGCACGGCCACCAAGCCCAGCATCATCCATTTCAGCATGTTCATTTTGCCCCTCCTCCTGCATCGCGTACCGGTCCGAGACGCGATTCTAGCCCTTAATTGCACATGGCAAAACTGCGAAAAAACGCCGGCAGACCATTGCCGGCGCGCGTGCCGGCGCTCATCAGCCTTACATCTGCGTCAGTTTCTGCAGCATCTGGTCCGCCGTGGTGATGGCCTTGGAATTCATTTCAAAAGACCGCTGGGCGGTAATCATGTTGACCAGTTCTTCAGTCACATTCACGTTGGAGCCTTCCAGAAAGCCCTGCATGACCTGCCCGCGGCTGTCGGTACCCGGATCGCCATCCTGCGGATCGCCCGAGGAGGCACTTTGCAGGTACAGATTATTGCCCACGCTCTCCAGACCTTGCGGGTTGATGAAGGTGGTGAGCTGGATGGTGCCGGCAGTTTGCGGTGCCGGATTATTGGGCAGGAAGTACTGCACCACACCAGCGGTGGAAACGGTAATTTGCGAAGCCGTGCTGGGAATATTGATATTGGGGTTCAGCTGATAGCCATCGGAGGTAACGATGTCGCCGCTGGAGTTGCGCTTGAATTCGCCATCGCGGGTGTATGCCGTAGTACCATCCGGACGCTGAATGCGGAAGAAACCATCACCGGTGATGGCCCAGTCCAGCGGCTGGCTGCTTTGCGTCATATTGCCCTGGGTGAAGTTTTTGGCTGTGGCTACGGCAGTGGCACCGGTACCAACCTGCAAGCCGGTCGGCGTGGTGCTGCCATCAGCCAGCTGTGCACCCGGCTGACGCAGGGTCTGATAGTACAGATCCTCGAAAATGGCGCGCCCACGCTTGAAACCGACGGTATTGACGTTGGCCAGGTTATTGGAGATCACATCCAGGTTGAACTGGCTGGAATCCATCCCGGTTTTGGCAACATAAAGCGCACGCATCATAGCGGTGTTTCCTCAGAATTCTTGTTTGTTTTCAGTATGGCGGGGTGCGGCACTTAGCCCATGGCCAGCAGTTGGGTGGCTTTCTGGTCGTTCTGGTCAGCATTGGTCATCAGCTTGATGTTCATATCGTACTGACGACCATGGGAAATCATCTGCACCAGACTTTCCACGGCATTCACATTGCTGGCTTCCAGCGTCTCCGGCACCAGCTTGACGTTGGTATCTGCCGTGGCATTGTCACCGCTATTCATGCGAAACAGCCCATCCGGACCTTTGTACACTTCCTTGTTACCCGGATTGACCAGCTTGATCTGCCCCAGCAGCTGCGGTGTGCGATCCTTGCCATTCTGCGGCACGCCCACCACCGAACCATCCTGGCCCAGTTGCACCTGATAGCCGGCAGGAACCGTGATGGGGCCGCCATCACCGCTGATGGGCAGACCACTGCGGGTGCGCATCATTCCGTTGGCATCC
Organism: Aquitalea denitrificans; assembly: GCF_009856625.1. Lineage (GTDB taxonomy): Bacteria > Pseudomonadota > Gammaproteobacteria > Burkholderiales > Chromobacteriaceae > Aquitalea > Aquitalea denitrificans. Next base: position 1,346,750 of record NZ_CP047241.1, on the reverse strand, counting down.
AGAATATAACCGCCATCGCGAGTATAGGCTTCGCTGCCATCCGATGCCTGTACGGCAAAGAAGCCGGGAGAACCCAGAGCGAAGTCGCTGGGGCTACCGGTGTGCATAAGACTACCCTGGCTCATGTCATGGCCAATGGTATTGTCGACCACATAGGTACGGGTGGGAGCGCCCGGTCCGACTACCGGCAAGGCGCGGAAAGACGCCAGATCGGCCTTGAATGCGTTGGTATTGGCATTGGACAGATTATTGGCCGTGGTTGCCTGCTGCAAATCGATATGCTTGGCACCGGTCATGGCCAGGTACAACATCTTATCCATTGATTCCCCGCTTCCTCAGGCTGCTCTGTTCAGTATTGATTACAGATTGATGATGGTCTGCATCAAGGTGTCTTCGGTCTTGATGGTCTGGGCGTTGGCCTGATAGAAGCGCTGCGCCGTGATCATGTTGACCAGCTCCGCCGTCAGGTCGACGTTGGAATCCTCCAGTGCCTGCGATTGTACGGTACCGGAATTGCCCGAGCCCGGCGCATTGTAGGCCGGCACACCGGATGCCAGCGTCTGCTGCCAGCGGTTGCCGCCTTCGTTCTGCAGGCCTTGCGCATTGGTGAAGGTGGCCAGGGCCACCTGCCCGATGATCTTGTTCTGACCATTGGAAAAGCTGGCCATGATATTGCCGTGGGTGTCGATATTCATGCTACTCAGCGTGCCCGGCGCATAGCCATCAACCGTTTCGGTCGGGGTGCCGGAAGCCTGGGCCACCTGAGTGGAGCCAGTGTAATCAATGCTCAGGGTAACCGGCGAGGAAGAACCGTTTACCGGCGTGGGGCTGAAGGTGACACTAAACGGCGTGGTATTGGTCAGGTTGCCGGAGGTGTCGTAATTCATGGTATAGGTGTTGGTGCCACTGGCCGGATTACCATCCACATAGGCAGTCACCGTCCACGGTGTGCCGGTGGCGGTTGCCGTTCCCTTGACGTAATACAGGGTCAGATTGTGCTGATTACCCAGGCTGTCGTACACCTGTGCCGCATTGGACCAGTTGAAGGTATTGGTATTGGTCGGATTCAGCGGGGTGACGGTAGGCGTGGTCAGACGCGAATCGACGTTGACCCCCATGGTCACCTTGGTGGTGGCTGCCGGCGAAATCAGGTTGGTCTGCAGCTTGAGGTCGGTCACCGGGCCCTGGGTTACCACGCCGTTATTGGCCATCCAGCCTTGCAGGCGGTCGTTGCCATTGACGATGTAACCATCCTTGTCCACCTGGAACTGGCCGTTACGGGTATAGGCCAGCGAGCCGGTGGTGGAGGTGGGGTTCTGCCGCATGATGAAAAAGCCATTGTTGTTAATGGCCAGATCCAGGCTGCGGCCAGTGGGCGTGATGTTGCCGGCACTGAAAGACTGGGTCACCGCATTCACCTGCGAGCCGATACCGGCACTGGTATTGGCTACGCCGTAAAAGCTGGTGGAGAACAGATCACTGAACTCGGTACGCGAACTCTTGAAACCCACCGTGCTGGCATTGGATACGTTGTTGCCAATGGTATCCAGCTGCGAGGATGCCGAATTCAGACCACTCAGACCTTGTTGAAAACCCATGTTGCTACTCCCCGAAACCTGATTGCACTAATGACCTGGATTTAAGACAACTGCGCCACGTTGGCCAAGCCGACGCTGGTACCGTCCTTCATGATCAGCTGCGGCGAACCGCTAGCCCAGCTGACTGCGGTCACCGCCTGATTGGCATAGGGCGTTGCCGTGACTGCCGTGCTGCTGGCGCTGGTAGCCTGTGCGCTGAAGGTGTACTTGCCGCTGGGCAGCTGGTTGCCATTGGCATCCTTGCCATCCCAGTTGAAGGAATTCAGACCGGTGCTCGGGCTCTTCACCGTAAGGGTATCTACCACATTGCCGTTGGTATCCTTGATGCTGACGGTGTAGTCGGTGGCTGCGCCACTGAGGCTTACCGCACCTTGTACTGAGCTGCCGCTGGTCATATTGAGCGCACTACCCGGCACCAGTGCCTGCTTGCCAATCATGGAAGCCGCCATCAGCGACTGATTGGCTGCCTGCGACTGCACCAAGCTTTGCATGGCGGTGTTCAGAGTCTGCATGCCGGACACCTGGCTGATCTGCGCCATCTGGCTGGTGATCTGGCTATTGTCCATCGGATTCATCGGATCCTGTGCCTGCAACTGGGTTACCAGCAGTTTCAGGAAACGATCCTGAATGCCCTGCGCACTGGTATCGGTGTTGGCATTGGTCGAGCCGGTACCGGTAGTACCGCTGGAGCTGCCATTCAGTACTGCATACGGATTGGACGAGGAATTAACCGAGCTGGTCATGGCACTGGCCTTTCATCACTGGCCCAGCTGCAGGGTCTTCTGCAGCAGGCTCTTGGCGGTATTCATCATTTCCACATTGGTCTGATATGAGCGCGATGCGGAAATCATGTCTGACATTTCCTCGACCGGATTGACATTGGGCATGTTCACATAGCCCTTCTCGTCCGCCAGAGGATTACTGGGGTCATACTTCAGACGCGGCGGCGTCTGGTCTTCCACGATGGAAGTCACCCGCACGCCAGCCACCTGCGGCTGCGATGCATTCACCGGCAATGCGGTAAATACCACATGGCGCCCCTTGTAGGGCTGACCCGTGGAGCTGGTGGCGCTTTCCGCATTGGCAATATTGCTGGCCACTACGTTAAGCCTCATGGATTGTGCCGTCAGCGCAGAACCGGAAATGGCAAAGATATTGGCTAGCGACATGCTTACTGACCTCCGGTAATGGCGCTGTTCAGGCTGGAAATACGCTTGCTCAGGAAAGTGAGCGTGGACTGGTACTGCAGCGCGTTATCGGCAAAGGCCGCACGCTCCACATCCATGTCCACCGTGTTACCGTCCAGGCTCTGCTGCACGGCATTGCGATACTGCACCGAGGGCTTGCCGGCAGCACCAGCAGCATCGCCCGGCAAATGACGGGCATCGGTCACATTCATCGCCAGCTTGCTCTGACCACCCTGTGCCGACTGCAATGCCTGCTTGAAATCGAAATCCACAGCCTTGTAATTGGGGGTATCGGCGTTGGCGATATTGCTGGCAATGACTTCCTGGCGGTAAGCGCGCAGATTCAGCGCTCGCTGCTGAAAATCGAATTCCTTGCCAATCTTGTCCAACATGACCGTTTCTCCCTGGATGCGTCCCGATCTATAGCAGGAATCATGCCAGAAATGGAAAAACCCGTAGATGCCTGATTTTATTGACTGAAACACATGCAACACCCCATCCATCACCAGACTGGGCTGCACAGAGCGGCAAGTTTTGCCGCCGCTCATTACCGGCTGCCGCCACCGGCAAAAACAAGGCCGCCGACACCTGATGGCATCGGCGGCCTTATCTAATAACAAAGGGCACACTGCACGCCCTGGCGCTGGCTCAGTCTGCGCGCACCTCGAAATCGTGAGTAATATCGGCAGTCTTGCCCAACATGATGGAAGCCGAGCAATATTTTTCCGCCGACAGCTTGATGGCGCGCTCCACCACTTCCGGCTTCAGTTCGCGGCCAGTCACCACAAAATGGAAATGAATCTTGGTGAACACCTTGGGTTCGGTATCTGCGCGTTCGGCTTCCATTTCCACCCAGCAGTCCGTCACTTGCTGGCGCGACTTTTTCAGGATGGAAATCACGTCATAACTGGTACAGCCGGCAGTGCCCAGCAGCAGCAACTCCATCGGCCGAGGGCCCAGATTGCGACCACCGCCTTCCGGCGCTCCATCCATCACCACCGCGTGACCGCTGCCGCTCTCACCCATGAAACACACGCCATCCACCCATTTCAGCCTTGCTTTCACTGCCTGTCCCTTCATGTATTGTTGCGCGCTGATGCGCCAGATCGCCACAGACTATCATTCCCGATTTGGGCAGACAAAGATTAGCCGGTAAAATGGAAAGATTGCCCTGTTATAAAGCCATCATGCTGGTACTTGGAATCGAATCATCGTGCGACGAAACCGGCGTTGCACTGTACGACCTCACGGCGGGCCTGATTGCCCACCAACTGCATACGCAAATGGCCATGCACGCCGAATACGGTGGCGTGGTGCCCGAACTGGCCAGCCGCGACCATATCCGCCGCGTCATCCCACTCACCGAAGCCTGCCTGGCCGACGCCGGCAAAACCCTGGCCGATGTGGATGCCATTGCCTACACCCAGGGCCCCGGCCTTGGCGGTGCGCTGATGGTGGGGGCAAGTGTGGCCAATGCGCTGGCCTTCGGCCTGAACATTCCGGTGATCGGCGTACATCATCTGGAGGGCCATTTGCTGTCGCCGCTGCTGGCCGACCCGCGCCCGGACTTTCCCTTCATTGCCTTGCTGGTTTCCGGCGGCCACACCCAGCTGATGGCAGTGCATGGCATCGGCCAGTATGAAGTGCTGGGCGAAACGCTGGACGACGCCGCCGGCGAAGCCTTTGACAAGACGGCAAAGCTGCTGGGCCTGCCCTACCCCGGCGGCCCGCTGCTGTCACGCCTGGCAGAAGAAGGCGACCCGACACGCTTCAACCTGCCGCGCCCCATGCTGCACAGTGACAATCTGGACATGAGCTTCTCCGGCCTGAAAACCGCCGTGCTCACCCTGAGCAAGCAAGTGGAAGCCGAACACGGCCAGATTGACGAGCAAACCCGCAAGGACATTTGCCGCGCCTTCCAGGAAGCCATTGTCGAGGTGCTGGTCAGCAAATCGCTCAAGGCGCTGAAACAGACCGGCATGAAAAAGCTGGTGGTAGCCGGCGGTGTCGGTGCCAACAAACAGCTGCGTGCCGCGCTGGATCAGGCCGCCAGCCGTCGCAAGCTGGAGGTGTACTACCCGCCGCTGGCGCTGTGCACCGACAATGGTGCCATGATTGCCTTTGCCGGTGCCATGCGCCTGAAACACGCCACCGCACCGGGCAGCTACTCCATCAAACCGCGCTGGGATCTGTCCACCCTCCCCGCAGCCTAATCTCCCATCGGTGCAGCCTGCTGTGCCGAGCAGAAACCCGACATGATCCAATTGAAAAACCTCAGCCTGCGTCGCGGGCTGAAAGACTTGCTGATCGACGCCAGCCTCACCCTCAACCCGGGGTATAAAACCGGCCTGGTCGGTGCCAACGGCGTGGGCAAGTCCAGCCTGTTTGCCCTGCTCAAGGGTGAATTGCACGCCGATGCCGGCGATGCCGACATTCCCAAGCAATGGGTGATGGCACATGTGGCGCAGGAAACCCCGGCACTGGACACCGCCGCCATCGACTATGTGCTGGATGGCGATCAGGAATTGCGCCAGCTGGAAGCCGAACTGGCCGCCGCCGAGGCGCGTGATGACGGCAGTGCCATTGGTCATCTGCATGGCGAACTGGCACGCATTGAAGCCTATTCCGCCCCGGCCCGCGCTGCCAAACTGCTGACCGGCCTGGGCTTTGCCGTGGAAGCGCACCGCAACCCGGTGAAGAGTTTCTCCGGCGGCTGGCGCATGCGGCTGAACCTGGCACAGGCGCTGATGTGCCGCTCCGACCTGCTACTGCTGGACGAGCCCACCAACCACCTGGACCTGGAAACCGTGCTGTGGCTGGAAGACTGGCTGCAAAGCTATCCGGGCACCTTGCTGATCATCTCGCACGACCGCGACTTCCTGGACAGCATCTGCAGCCATATTGCCGAAGTGGCCAACCAGACCCTCACGCTCTACACCGGCAATTACAGCCAGTTTGAAACCATGCGGGCGGAGAAGCTGGCGCGCCAGCAGGGCGAGTTCGACAAGCAACAACGCCAGATCGCCCATCTGGAGTCTTTCATCACCCGCTTCAAGGCCAAGGCCAGCAAGGCAAGACAGGCACAGAGCCGGGTAAAGGCGCTGGAAAAGCTGGAGCGCATTGCCCCGGCCCATATTGCCTCGCCGTTTGATTTCCATTTCGACAGCCCGGACAACCTGCCCAACCCGCTGCTGCGGCTGGACAAGGTGGATATCGGCTATGGCAGCAGCACCATACTGCGCGGGCTGTCGCTGTCAGTGGAAGCCGGCAGCCGCATCGGCCTCTTGGGGGTGAACGGTGCCGGTAAATCCACGCTGGTGAAACTGCTGGCGGGCGACCTGCCGCAGCAGGCCGGTGAGGTGATCAAGGCGCACACGCTGAAGATTGGCTATTTCGCCCAGCATCAGCTGGAAACCCTGCGCGAAGACGAATCGCCATTGCAGCACATGCAGCGGCTGGCCCCGACGGTGCGCGAGCTGGAACTACGCAGCTTTCTGGGCGGTTTCAACTTCCGTGGCGACAGTGCCACCGATCTGGTCGGCCCGATGTCCGGTGGCGAAAAAGCCCGTCTGGCGCTGGCGATGATCGTCTGGCAAAAGCCCAATCTGCTGTTGCTGGACGAACCCACCAACCACCTGGATCTGGAAATGCGCCACGCACTGACGCTGGCCTTGCAGGACTTCTCCGGCGCGCTGATTGTGGTATCGCACGACCGCAGCTTGCTGGAGTCCACTACCGATCTGTTCTGGCTGGTGAGCGACGGCACGGTCAAGCCATTTGATGGCGATCTGGAAGACTACCGTCAGTGGCGGCTGTCCCAGCTTGCCGAGGGCAACAAGCCCTCCAGCAGTGACGCCCAGTCGGTCAACCGCAAGGAACAAAAGCGCCAGGAAGCCGAAGCCCGCCAGAAACGGGCCCAGCTGAAAAAACCGCTGCTAAGCAAGCTCACCAAGCTGGAAAAGCAGCTGGAACAGCTGAGTAGCGAGAAAAACCAGCTGGATGCCTTCATGTCCGGTGAAGAAGCCTACTCCGATGCCAACAAGGGCAAGCTGGCCGAGGCAGTCAAACGCCTGGGCGTGGTCAGCAGCGAGCTGGCACAAGTGGAAGAGGACTGGATGTTACTGCAAGAAGAGCTGGAAATACTGGAAAACAACAGCGCACAGGAAAGCTGAAACCGGCTAACAACAAGGACTGTGGCCATGGCTGCCATGACATGGTCCTTGCAGCTGGCTGCAATTATCCACAGCAATCAGCGGATAACTCTGTGGATAAGTATTGAACAAATAAAAAAAGTCTTTTGCCGTGAGCCACTTGCTGTCACTGCCTAGAAAAAAGGCAGAACCGGGCAAAATGGTCAGCTATTCGCTCTTATCCTCAGCACGCTAATACGGCAAATCAACAAATAACTACAAGTTGTTGTTTTTATTTGATTATTTATATTTTTCATTGACAGGCAATTGTCCATATTCTGAATAAAAATACCATATGGATACCCACTTACCAGCCACGGTTCACCACGCTGCCGTACAGTGATCAAGCCAGCAGTTTTCCCGGATTCATAATGCCATTTGGATCAAACACTGCTTTCACTCCACGCATCAGTGCAATATCTGCTGCCGAGCGCGTCACCGCCAGATAGTCACGCTTCAGTAAGCCCACGCCATGCTCGGCCGACATGCTGCCGACAAACTCCGCCACCAGCGCAAATACCTGGGTGTTTACCTGCTCGCAAGCATGCCGGAAGTCAGCCAGCGCCCAATCGAGCGGCTTCAGTACATTGATATGCAGATTGCCATCGCCGATATGGCCGTACCACAACACCTCGAAATCCGGATAGTCCCGCGTCAACAAGGCTTGTAGCCGGGCAACAAACGCCGGTAGCTGGCTAACCAGCACGGAAATATCATTCTTGTACGGGGTAAACGGCGTAATGGCAGCGCTGATGCCCTCACGCAAGCACCACAGCGCCTTGGCCTGCTGCTGTGACTGTGCCATCACCCCGTCGACCACCCAGCCCTGCTCCATACAGCGGGAAAACTGCTGCAGGGCCTGCTCTTCGGCATCCGGTGTCGGGGCTTCCAGCTCCAGCAGCACATAGAAAGGCTGCCGCTCTGCCAGCGGCGCTGTTGCATGCTCAGCCGCCAGCACATGGGTCAGTGCCAGATCGGAAAAGAATTCGAAGGCCTGCAGCGTGAGCGCGCTGCGAAAGGCGTGAAACACCGCCATGATGTCTTCCAGCCTGGGCAAGGCCAGCAATAGCACCGTGGTGGCCGGCGGCGGATCGGTCAGGCGCATGGTGGCTTCTACCACCAGCCCCAGCGTGCCTTCCGAGCCGATGAACAGGTGACGGAAGTCGTAGCCGGTATTGTTCTTGGCCAGGCCCAGATTGCACTCCAGCACTTCGCCGCTACCAGTCACCACCGTGAGGCCGGCCACCCACTCCCGCGTCATGCCGTAGCGCACCACCCGGATACCGCCTGCATTGGTGGCGATATTGCCGCCGATCTGGCTGGAGCCACTGGAGGCAAAGTCCACCGGGTAGTAAAGACCGTTGTCGGTGGCAAACTGCTGCAGCGCGGCGGTGATCACCCCGGCCTGGCAGCGTACGGTGCGCGCCAGCGGATCAAAACCGTCAATCCGGTTCATGCGCTCCAGCGACACCACTACCTCGCCCTGCGCGGCAACAGCACCGCCAGACAGGCCGGTACGGCCACCAGAAGGCACAATGCCCACACCGGCCACATTGGCCCAGCGCACCAGCGCCTGCACTTCTTCAATACTGACGGGAAACACGATGGCCGCTGCCTGTGGCGTGGTGTAGCGCGTCCAGTCCTGGCCATAGCGTTTGCACATGTTGGCATCAAGATGGATGCGGTCGACAGGCAGAATGGCTTGCAGGCTGGTCAACTGGGAGGCGGTAAGCACGGGGCGCTTTCGGTAGACAAGAAATTCGGCAGACCGCCAGCCTAGCACAGTCGTCTGCCATGAAAAAAGCCGCTTCCGGTGGAAGCGGCTTGATCCTGGAGCGCAGTCGTTCAGGCGACGGCTGGCTGTCTTTGCAGCATGGCTACCAGCTCGGCAACCTTGCGCTTGAGTTCGCGGCGATCAACGATCATGTCGATGGCACCCTTTTCCAGCAGGAATTCGGAACGCTGGAAGCCTTCCGGCAGGGTTTCCCGTACGGTCTGTTCGATCACGCGCGGGCCGGCAAAGCCGATCAGTGCGCCCGGCTCGCCAATCACTACATCCCCCAGGAAGGCGAAGGAAGCAGAAACACCGCCCATGGTCGGATCGGTCAGTACCGAAATGAAAGGCAGCTGGTGATCGGTCAGCAATTGCAGCGCAGCACTGGTCTTGGCCATCTGCATCAGCGAGTTCAGGCCTTCCTGCATGCGCGCACCACCGGACGCCGCCACGCAGATGAACGGTGCCTTGGCTTCGATGGCGGCTTGTACGCCACGCACGAAACGCTCACCCACCACCGAGCCCATGGAACCGCCGATGAAACGGAATTCAAAGGCTGCCACTACGGCAGGCATGGAGTGGATGCTGCCTTGCATCACCACCAGCGCATCGTCTTCGCCGGTGCTGCTTTGCGCCGCTGCCAGGCGATCGGGATAGCGCTTGCCATCCTTGAACTTGAGAATATCTACCGGCTTGATCTCGCTACCGATCTCGCGACGGCCTTCGTCATCCAGAAACATATCCAGCCGCTGACGGGCATTCAGCGGATGGTGATGATTACATTTCGGACAAACCTGCAGATTGCTCTCCAGGTCGGTGTAATACAGTACGGCTTCACATGCCGGGCACTTGCTCCACAGCCCCTCCGGTACCGCTGAAGGCTTGTCAGCGCGGGAATCGCGCTTGATCTTCGGCGGCAGGAGCTTGTTCAACCAGCTCATGCTGACTCCTTGCTCAACACAACCAGGCCGAACAGGCCTGGTTGTCAGTAAAACGGGCTGTTGCCACCCCGTTTGCGTGTTCCTTAAAGAATGGCAGCTTTCAACTCCGCTACCAGACCGGTCAACCGCTCTTTGGCAGTTTGTTCTGTAGCCGCCTCAATTTCCTGCACCAGACGGCTCCCTACCACCACCGCATCGGCTGTCACGGAGATGGCCTTGGCAGTAGCGGCATCGCGAATGCCGAAGCCAACGCCGATAGGAACCTGAATATGTGCTCTAAGGGCGGCAATTTTACGCGCTACATCGTCAATGTCCAGATTTCCTGCACCAGTGACGCCTTTGAGCGACACATAATAGACATAACCACGTGCGTGACGGGCGATTTCGCGCACCCGCGCCTCAGGCGTGGTAGGGGCAATCAGGAATACCGGGTCCAGATCGGCAGCGATCAGCGCGGCGGACAGATCGGCCGCTTCTTCCGGCGGGCAGTCCACCGTCAGCACGCCATCCACACCGGCAGCGTGAGCCTGTTCGGCAAAGGCGGTATAGCCCATGACGAACACCGGGTTCAGATAACCCATCAGCACTACGGGGGTGGTGGTATTGCTCTTGCGGAACTCGGCCACCATGGCCAGCACATCGCGCAGACCCACCTTGTGCACCAGTGCGCGTTCCGATGCGCGCTGGATCACCGGACCGTCGGCCATCGGATCGGAAAACGGCACGCCCAGCTCGATGATGTCGGCACCGCCATCCACCAGGCCGTGCATCAGCTCGACGGTGCGGGACGGATGCGGGTCACCGGCGGTAATGAAGGGAATCAGCGCCTTCTTGCCCTGCAGGGCGGCAAAACATGCAGCAATACGTGACATAAGCCTTCCTTCGCCTTATTACAGCGTGATACCGGCCAGGCCGGCCACGGTATTGATGTCCTTGTCGCCACGGCCGGACAGGTTGACCAGAATCACCTTGTCCTTGCCCATGGTGGGCGCAACCTTGGCAGCCCAGGCCAGCGCATGGCTGGATTCCAGTGCCGGGATGATGCCTTCCAGGTGACAGCAGTCGTGGAAGGCTTGCAGCGCTTCCTTGTCCTCGATGGCAACATACTCGGCGCGGCCGATGTCCTTGAGGTAGCTGTGCTCCGGACCAACGCCGGGGTAATCCAGACCGGCCGACACCGAATGGGTTTCCACCACCTGGCCGTTGGCATCCTGCATCAGATAGCTCTTGGCACCGTGCAGCACGCCCACGCCGGCACCGCCGGACAAGGGGGCGGCATGCATGCCGCTGTCAATGCCGTGACCACCGGCTTCCACGCCCACCATGCGCACACCATCCACATTGATGTAGGGGTAGAACATGCCGATGGCGTTGGAGCCGCCACCCACACAAGCTACCACCACGTCGGGCTGACGACCGGTCAACTCCGGCATCTGCTCTTTGGATTCCTCGCCGATTACCGACAGGAAGTCACGCACCATCATCGGGTAAGGATGCGGGCCGGCTGCCGTACCCAGAATATAGAAGGTGCTGTCGACATTGGTCACCCAGTCGCGCATGGCTTCGTTCAGCGCGTCCTTCAGGGTTTTGGAACCAGACTCCACCGGCACCACGGTGGCACCCAGCAGCTTCATGCGGAAGACATTGGGCGACTGGCGCTTGATATCCTCGGCACCCATGTAGACAAAACATTCCATGCCGTAGCGGGCTGCCACTGTGGCGGTGGCCACGCCATGCTGGCCGGCACCGGTTTCGGCAATCACGCGCTTTTTGCCCATGCGGCGTGCCAGCAGAGCCTGACCGATGGCATTGCTGATCTTGTGCGCACCGGTATGGTTGAGGTCTTCACGCTTAAGGAAGATCTGCGCACCGCCCAGTTGTTCCGACCAGCGCTTGGCGTGGTAGATGGGGCTGGGACGGCCCACATAGTGTTTCAGCTCGTGGCGAAACTCTTCCCAGAAGGTGGGATCAGCCTTGACGCGCTCGTATTCGTTCTTGAGCTCGTCCAGTGCCGCCATCAAGGTTTCGGCAACATAGACACCACCATACGGGCCGAAATGGCCTTTTGCATCCGGAAGATCATACCGCTCCATGCCTTGCTCCTGATATGAACGCTGCCATTCTGGCAGCATCTTTGATTCCCTTGGCTGCTTCCACTCCGCTGGAAACATCCACCGCCGCCGGCCGCACTGCGGCCACGGCTTGTTCTATATTGCTGTCGTCCAGCCCGCCGGACAAAATCAACGGCAGGGGCAGGTTTGCTGGCAGCAAGGTCCAGTCAAAGGTGGTACCGGTGCCACCGTGTGCGCCTTCGACAAAGGCGTCGGTGAGTAGTCCGCGCGCATCCGGGTATTGGGCTGCCGCGGCGCTCAGGTCCAGGCCGGGCTTCACCCGTACGGCCTTGAGATAAGGCCGCCGGAAAGAACGGCAGAATTCCGCGCTTTCTTCGCCATGAAACTGCAGGATGTCGATGCTGCAGGCACCCAGCACTTCTTCCACCCAGCTGCGCTCCGGGTTGACGAACAGTGCCACCACGCTGACAAAGGGCGGCAAGGCGGCAATCACTGCCTGCGCCTGGGCGATGCTGACATTGCGCGGGCTTTTCGGGTAAAACACCAGGCCGATGGCATCGGCACCCAGGCGGGCGGCTTCGGCGCCATCCTGCGGGCGGGTAATACCGCAAATCTTGATTCTGACTGTCACTTCATCTCCACAAAGCCAGGCGCGCCGGTTCAGCCTGCGTCGGCAGGGCAAACTGCGCGGGGTAACCCACCCCGGTCAGATACAGGCCATCCGGCATGAAGGTGGGCGGTGCCCGGGTGCGGTCGCGTGCCGCCAGCAGGGCTTGCAGGTCAGCCTCATCCAGACTGCCCTTGCCCACGTACAGCAGCGCGCCGACGATATTGCGCACCATGTGGTGCAGGAAGGCATCGGCCATCAGATCGAAACGAATCAGGCCACCCTGCTCGCTGATATCCAGCTGCTGCAAGTGCTTGAGCGGGCTCTTGGCCTGGCATTCGGCAGCACGGAAACTGGAAAAATCATGCTGCCCCAACAAACACCGTGCAGCACGGCGCATGGCATCCACATCCAGTTGCTGGTGATACCAACCCACCTTGCCTGCCAGCAGACAGGGGCGCACCGGGTGGGTCAGCAGGAAATAGCTGTAGGAACGCGAAAATGCCGAGAACCGCGCATGAAAGTCATCACTCACTTCCCTTGCCCATACAACAGCGACTTCCGGTGGCAGCAGCGCGTTGACGCCACGTACCCAGGCATTCAGCTGCCGTTCGGTTGTCGTATCAAAATGCACCACCTGCATGGCGGCGTGCACACCGGCATCGGTTCGACCGGCGGCCAAGGTTGTAATCTTTTGTCCGGCAATCTGGCTGATGGCCTGATTCAATCTGTCCTGGACGGTATTGCCATGCGGCTGAGTCTGCCAGCCGGAAAATGCCCGGCCGTCATACTCGATGCCGAGCGCTATTCTCATGCCCACACCTTACATGCAAAACTTCCCGCAGTCAGCGCACAGGCGACTGTCAGCGGGGCGATAAAGCATCAACTCTACCCTATCCTGCGTGGTTTACGCCATGCCGACATTCAAGAAGCCACGTCCAGCAGCCCTGCTGGCAGCAGGCCGTAGCGGCATGAAAAACGGGGATGCTGCTGCATCCCCGTGTCGATTCCCTGCGCCAATAGCTAGACAGTCTGCCCTGCTTCCTTCATCAGCGCTTCGGCGGTTTCCTTGTCGCCCATTTCCAGATACAGCTTGGCCAGCTCCATCTTGTCATTGGCTTCGGACTGCGGCGTGGGGGCCGGAGCCGGCGTTGCCGGGGCTGGTTTGCTGACCGGAGGCTCAAGCTTCACCGACTCGGGAAGATCGGATAGAAAATCCATGTCCAGCATCGGCTCAGCTGCCTGATTCGCTACGCTTTCCAGTTCCTGCTCCCCCAGTGAGGCAAAGGCATCCAGCCCACTCAAGGCGGTATTCTGTCCGGTAGCTGGCGGCAAGGGAGCCGGACCCGCCGGTTCTTTCTCAATGAAATCCATCGCCAGCGGTTCTTCCGGCGGCGGCTCCAGTGCACCCAGTTCGGCGGCCAGGTCTACCGGCACACTGCCGGCATTATGCGCAGCCGCTGTCACAGGCACATCAGCGGCAGCCTGCACCCTCACCGGTTCAAGATCCAGCGGCGACACTGCCGGAGCCGGGCGCGCATCAAACAGCGGATGGTCTGGCACCAGAGTACGACCGAGTTCGCACACCCGCATCCACAGTGTGCTGTCCTTGCCGAAAATGCCGCGCGCCGTGGTAGCCTCGGCCACAAAGCCATCCTTGTCCGACTGGATTGCCAGCACTTCCAGCAACTTATAACGCAGATCCTGCCGCATCGGTTCGCGCACCAGGCCTTCACGGAGGATTTCCAGTGCCTGATCGGTACGACCATAGGCCAGATACACCTCGGCTTCCGCGATCAGATCCACCGAAGCCAGATCAATCCCCTCGCCACGCTTGATGCCACTCATCAGGGTGGTAAGCGGCCCCATAGTCAGCAAGGAAGCGTTATCGGGCACCGGCTTTCCTTCGGGCTTGCTTTCCGGCGTGGCAATCTTGCGCTGACGCCGACGCTGAGCCAGCAACAAGGCTGCCAGCGCAGCCACGGCCGCACCGCCAGCAATCATGGTGCTGTTGTTGCGCAACCCCGTCAGCACATCATCAACCAGGAAGCTTGGTGCCGCAGCCTCCTCCGGAGGCTTGACTACCACTGGCTTGGGCATAGACGCCGGTGCTGCCTTGCTGCTTGCCACTGTGGGCGCAGAAGCAGGGACTTGCGCGGCAACTGGTGCTGGCGCAGCCACGGCAACGCTGGCAGGAGCAGCATGCGCAACGATGGCCTTGTCTGCCGGCTGGCTGGCAACAGCCTTGTTCTGGCTGGCGATGGCAGCAGCACTTGCTTCGGCTGCCTTGGCCAGCTGCAGATTACGGATTTTCTGTTCCAGCTCCTGGGTTTTTTGCTGGGCCTGCTGCAATGCTTGGTCCTGCCGTTGCAGGAGGTTTTTCAGCCTGGCCTCCTGGGCATTCTCAACTGCCTTGCCTGGCGTTACTGCCTTGACTGCCGCAACCTGCGGAGCAGAAGCCACCGGTTTGGCCGCTGATGCCACCGCTTTAGTCTGCACGGCAGGCGGCTTCACCATGGGCTTGAGCGTAATGGTTTCGGGGCTGCCAAGTGGCTTGACCGGCGCATCCGCCCTGCTGGCAACAGCCGGGGGTGCCACTTGAGGCTCGGCAGCCTTGGCATGCATGGCTGGTGCGACCGCATTGGCCATGTGCCACTCTGCCGGATACTTCAGTGCCGTCCCGGCGCGCAGGCGATTGACATCACCGGCAATAAAGGCATCCGGATTGCCGCGATACAACCGTCTGACGGCTTCCGCCTGATTGCCAGCACCCTTCATGCGGGCTGCAATCAGCGACAGGGTATCGCCATGCAATACCCGGTATATCTTCAATGGCTGTGCTTTGCCGACGCTACGCACCGGCTTGTCGGCATCGCCACTATCAGCGGCGTGCTCTTCGACGGTATAACCGTTCGGATCCAACAGCAGCGTATAGCGTTTTTGCGCGTGGACATTGGCAGCGCCCACGTCCAGCCGGAAGGCAAGAAAAGGCTCGGTCAACGGCCGCGTACTGCGCAACAGCAGCATGGATTTTCCAGCGGCAGACCGGGTCAACTGATGGGACATGGAGGCCACCAGCTGCAGCTGTTCGGCACTGGGAGCACCCTGCAAGCTGTCAGCAGCCAATGCCACGTGGACATTGTCGGTCTGTTTTACTGCGGTGCCAAACAACTCCAGTTCAGCCACCAGCGGTTCGCCCAGCTTGGACTTTACCTTCAGCTCACCCAGCCCCAGGCTGCTCAGACGTGGCATCTGGTCGGGAGATACTGCGGTTTTCTTCACCGTATCGTCGTGACCAGGCTGCTTGTCCTTGCGCGGCGGACCATCCCTCAGATAGTCAACCTCGAACTCGCGCACCAACCGGCCTGCCGGCCAGCTCATTTCCACGGCAAAACGCAACAGGGACTCGTCGAAACGGCTAGGCCCCTTGACCAGAATCTTCTGGATACTGCCATCCGGCTTGCGGATAGCAGAAAACTTCAATACGGAAGCAGACTGACTGTAGGTGGAAACCAGAGGATATTTGTTGCGATCAGCCAGGCTGACCAGCACATTCCCTTGCGGATCCTCGTCTACCACGGGAATTTCCGCCTCGAAAGGCTGACCTTCCGAGGACAGTACGTGGATGGGCCCCAAGCCAGCCAGCGCCGATCCTGCAGAGCCCATGCCAGCCAACAGGATGGCCAGCAAGGTCATGCGATGTCTTGAAGCCATGATACGGACTTCCCTGATTCCTGCTTTGGCAGGTTTTATTGCTAATGAACTACCCGGCTTAAACGTGTGCCATGCAAAATAAAACCGGCAAAATCGGCAAGGCAGTGCTTGCGCACTGCCTGCATCACAAGCTGAACCCGATCAGCAAGCCGAGCTACCTCAGCTGCTGATTTTGGTCAGCAAAGCCTGGGCTTCTTCTTTCAGACTGCCTTGTGCCTCACCGACCAGGTCCTGCAATACTTCCCTTGCACCGTCGCGATCACCCATGTCGAGATAAACCTTGGCCAGATCCAGCTTGGTGGACAACGGGTCGTCCAGCAGCGTCATGCCTTCGGCTGCAACCGGAGCATCAGCAGGTACGGTAGGAGAAGGAGCAGGTGCTGGCGTAGCAGCCACCATATCTTCGTACAGCGATTCAAAACCATCACTTGCGGCTGGTGTCGATGGTAATTCCAGCGTTGCCACAGCCGGTTCTTCCGCTTTGGCCGGCTCGATATCGCTCGCCAGCCCATCCAGATTGAAATCAAAATCCAGCAGATTGGTATCGGCAGCAGGCTCTGCAGCCGGCTTTTCCGGCTCGGTGGCAGGTGCTGGTGCCAGAGCTGCCAGTTCGGCATCCAGATCAAAATCCATCAGGTTGGATTCTGCCGCCGGTGCCGGTGTCACTGCTTCTTCTTCGGCAAACAGGGCGGCACGCAGCGGATCATCGACAGCAACCGGTGCGGCAGCCTCGACAGGCTTGGCGACAACGGGCTCGGGCACTGCCTCGCCAAACAGTTCCTGATCCAGATCGATCACGCCATCGCCAGCAGCAGCCGTACTTTCTGCAGGTACGTCATCTGCAGCAAGCTGGTACAGCGCATTGGCCGGATCAATAGCCAGCCCCATCGCAGCCACCTTGGCCCAGGCCTGACCCTTGCCATCGGTGCTGACGTGGAATTCACGTGCCAGCTTCTCGAAGCTGCCTGCATCCGGGCGTGCCGCATACAGTTCCAACAGTTTCTGGCGCACTTCCTGGCGCGACGGATCCTTGGCCAGCGCATCCTTGAGGATTTCCTCGGCCTGCGCATCGCGGCCATAGGCCATATACACTTCGGCTTCCGCTACCGGATCAACCTCTGCCGCATCAATCGCACCGGAGGACTGGGTAAAATTGGTCATGAAGGAGTGGCCGCCACTGACCGAGCTGGGCCCGCTGCCCACAGCATTGCGACCCAATACTGCATTATTGGCCTGGGCGGACAGCTGCAGCGAAGACCCTGCAGCAGCCTTGCGGCGACGGGAAATCATCACGCCAAGCGCACCGAGAAGGCCGACACCCGCCACGCCACCACCGATCAATGGCAGGTTGTCAATCAGGCCATCCAGCCAGGAACGTTCCGGCGGCGGAGGCGGGGGAGTAACCGGCTTGGGCGCAACAACCGGCTTGGGGGCCGGCACAGCGGCAACCGGCGCACTAGCCTGAACAACAGGCTCCACAGCCGGTACCGAGGCGGCCTGTACCACCGCATCCGGCTGCGATGCCTGCGGCTTGCCGCCTTGCATGGCCTTGAGTTGTTGTTCCAGTGCAGCAATACGCGCTTCGGCATCTTTCAACGACTGCTCGCGGGCACTTACCTGCTGCTCCAATACCGAAAGCTTGGCATCCGGCTGGCCGCCTGCGGCATCCGGCGGCACCAGTTTAAGCACGTCAGTGCCCTTGCCTTTGGCTACAGGCTGCTTGGCTGTAGCCGGTACGGCTGCCGGCGGCTGGGCTGCTGCAGGAGCAGCACCATCAGGATGCAGAATGGTGCTGACCTGATCAGCCGACAGCGCCTTGACCTTGCCCGCAGTCGGCACCTTCAGGGTAACACCGGCTTTTAGCTTGTTGGGATTGCCATCATTGAAGGCATGCGGGTTATTCTGCACCAGCGCTGCCATGGTTTGCTCCAGCGATGCACCTGCCGGCTTCACTCGTGCCGCCATGCCACGCAGCGTGGAGCCGGATCGGGTTTGCACCACGCCCGGAATCATTGCATGCGCCGGTCTGACCGGTTTACCCGCATAGCGGCTGGACAGATTCTCCTCGGCATATTGGGGCATGTCCTGCACGATTGATTTGGCTTGCGGCGCATTGTATGTCGCCGGATCAAGCAACACCGTGTACTCGCGTACCGAACGACCGGAACTGGTCTTTGCTTCCACCACGAAGCGTAGGTAAGGATCGTTGATGGGGACGGCAGAGCTGACCCGGATGACGGCACCATGCGCGGAGGGAACCACGTGAAAGCGCAATGCGGACATGCTGCCGCTGTAATCGACATTCAAGTCCCGAAAGGTATCCGGGCTGGCCAGCCCGATACGGGCGGTTTCCAGCTCGCTCGAGCGAACTCCGGTCAACTCGATATCTGCGTGAAAGGTCTCCCCCAGGAAGGATCGTACATTGATCCTGCCAAGACCGGCCCATACATTTGCCGAACACACCATGGCGACAGCCAGTACGCTCAGCTTGAATTTTGCCTGATTATTCACAGTCTACCTTCCGGCACTCATTTATCTTGATTTTATTTCGCCCGCTCTACCCGCACGGACACACAACTGGCAACTAGTGCCATATTAGGCCCTAGCAAAGCTTTTAGCTAGATAACATAACAAGAAAACCCCGGACTGGCCGGGGCTTTACAATTATTCAAACACACCGGCTTTATTCAGCGACTCCGCCAACAGAACGCAATTGAGTGCGGCACCAACCCGGACATTGTCTGCGCTCAACCAGAAACTGAGCGAATTTCCGGTTTTGCGCAGGCGGCTAATCCAGACGCCGCCATTACCAGTTGCCTCCATAGGCGTAATGTAGCCACCGTGCTGATCGGCAGAAATCAATTGCAATCCTGCCGCCAACAGACGATTACGCACTTGCAGCAGATCAATATCCCCATCCACTTCAAGGCTTACTGCCCAAGAGTGGCCAAAGAATACCGGCACGCGAACACAACTGGCTTCTACCTGCAGCGCAGGCTGCTGCAGCAGGCGGCGTAATTCATTAACCAGGGAAAGCTCTTCAGCGGAAGTACCATTCGCATCAACGTCGCCAATCTGCGGAAGCACATTAAAGGCAATGCGCTTGGCAAAAACTGTATTTTCAGATTCTCGCTGCGAGAATAATGCAGTTGTTTGCTCGGCCAGTTCTTCCAGTGCCTTTTGCCCGGCACCGGATACCGACTGATAGGTGGCAACAGTAAGGCGGCGCGGCTGCAGCGGTAGCAAGGGGTGCAGAGCCATGGCCAACGGAGTAACCGTGCAATTGGGTGCGGATACCAGGGCCCCGGCCTCCAAGCCCTCCAGTTGATCACCATTCACTGACGGCACCACCAGCGGCACTTCGGCATCCAGGCGGTAGGCATCGCTGAAGTCAATCACGGTTACGCCTGCGGCGCGGGCTTGCGGGACATATTCGCGCGCCACATCGCTGCCGGCGACAAATATGGCCAGCGCCACATTCTCGAAACCGAATTCGTCCAGTTGGCGGATGTCCAGTTCCAGATTGCCATAGCTGACGGTTGACGCCTCATGCTCCGGGCCATCCACGGCAAACACCCGCTCAGCCGGGAACTGGCGCTCGGCCAGCAGTTCGAGAACAGATTGGCCTACCAGGCCAGCGGCACCTACCACAGCAAGCTGCATCATCCGAATCAATCCTTACATTCCAGAAAAAAGCTGATTTTAACTCAGCCAAAAGCAAAGGGCGCAAAATGCGCCCTTTGCAGTGTAGTCGATCCCGGCTGTATGCCGGTTAAAAAAGCGTATCGACCATTTTAACCCGAATCAGCGTTCGATGAGGATACGCAGCATACGGCGCAGCGGTTCAGCCGCGCCCCACAGCAGCTGGTCACCAATCACGAAGGCGGACAGGTATTCGCCACCCATGTTCAGCTTGCGCACACGACCAACCCCTACTTCCAGGCCGCCGGTGATGGCAGCCGGGGTCAGTTCCTTGACGCTGATTTCGCGGTCGTTCGGCACCCATTTCACCCAGTCATTACCAGACTTGATGATGGCTTCGATCTCTTCCAGCGGCAGGTCTTTCTTCAGCTTCACCGTCAGTGCCAGGCTATGGCAGCGCATGGCGCCGATACGCACGCACAGGCCATCTACCGGAATGGTAGCTTCGGTGCCCAGAATCTTGTTGACCTCAGCCTGACCCTTCCACTCTTCCTTGGATTGGCCGTTGTCCAGTTGCTTGTCGATCCAGGGGATCAGACCGCCAGCCAGCGGCGCACCGAAGAATTCGGTCGGCACGTCTTCACGGATGGCGGCAGCCACCTTGCGGTCGATCTCCAGAATGGCGGACGACGGGGTAGCCAGTTCGTCGGCCACGGCAGCGTGTACCACGCCCATGCCCTTGATCAGTTCGCGCATGTGGTTGGCACCGCCACCGGAAGCTGCCTGGTAGGTCATGGAGGAAACCCACTCCACCAGACCCTCACGGAACAGACCGCCCATGCCCATCAGCATGATGGAGTTGGTACAGTTGCCGCCGATGTAGTCCTTCACGCCCTTGGCCAGTGCGCTGTCGATCACGTTGCGGTTGACCGGGTCCAGCACGATGACGGCATCGTCAGCCATGCGCAGGGTGGAAGCGGCGTCGATCCAGTAGCCAGTCCAGCCGGCGGCACGCAGTTTCGGATAGATATCGCTGGTGTAATCGCCGCCCTGACAGGTGACAATGGCGTCCATTGCCTTCAGTTCGTCGATGTTCTTGGCGTCTTTCAGCGCCGGTACGTCACGGCCGATGTCCGGGCCTTTGCCGCCGACATTGGAGGTGGTGAAGAACACCGGTTCGTTGATGACAGCGAAATCGTTCTCTTCACGCATACGTTGCATCAGCACGGAACCAACCATGCCACGCCAGCCTACAAAGCCTACTTTCACGGGTTTCTCCTGGGATCTGTCTCTAAAGTTGCGATTGGCCCGTCAACGCAAGCGTTAGCGGGCCAAGTATTTTTATTACTCCATTGTGCAGCGCGATAGCGCAGGAGGCAATGGGGTCAACCCTATCCGGGTGAAGTTTTTTTTACAGCGCTGCCACCACCGCGTCACCCATACCGGAGCAGCTGACTTTCTGGCAGCCCGCTTCGAAGATGTCGCCGGTGCGGTAGCCTTGGGCCAGCACCGTCTTGACCGCGTTTTCCACGCGCTGGGCAGCTTCTTCCTGGGCAAAGGTGTAGCGCAGCATCATGGCGGCAGACAGGATGGTGGCCAGCGGATTGGCCAGGTTTTTGCCGGCGATGTCCGGTGCAGAACCGTGCGAGGGCTCGTACAGGCCCTTATTGTTCTGGTCCAGCGAGGCCGACGGCAGCATGCCGATGGAGCCGGTGAGCATGGAGGCTTCGTCGGACAGGATGTCGCCAAAGATATTGCCAGTCACCATCACGTCGAACTGCTTGGGGTTGCGCACCAGCTGCATGGCGGCGTTGTCCACATACATGTGGCTCAGCTCTACCTGCGGGTATTTGCGCGCCACGTCGATCATGATTTCTTTCCAGAACTCAGTGGTTTCCAGCACATTGGCCTTGTCGACCGAACACAGCTTCTTGTTGCGCTTCATGGCAATGCCAAAGGCAACGTGAGCAATGCGACGCACTTCGCTTTCGCTGTAGCGCATGGTGTTGAAGGCTTCGCGCTCGCCCTGCTCGTTCACACCCATGCCACGCGGCTGACCAAAGTAGATGTCACCGGTGAGTTCGCGCACGATCATGATGTCCAGACCCGACACCACTTCCGGCTTCAGGGTGGAGGCATTGGCCAGTTCCGGGTACAGGATGGCCGGACGCAGGTTGGCAAACAGGTTCAGGTCCTTGCGGATGGCCAGCAGACCGCGCTCGGGACGCAGCGGGCGATCCAGCGTGTCGTATTGCGGGCCGCCAACGGCACCCAGCAGCACGGCGTCGGCTGCACGGCACAGCTTCTGGGTGAATTCCGGATACGGCACGCCATAGGCGTCGTAGCCGGCACCGCCCAGCGGGGCTTCTTCCAACTCGATCGGCAGGCCGTCCTGACGCAGTACATCCAGCACGCGACCTGCCTGGGCAATGATTTCCGGACCAATGCCGTCACCCGGCAATACGGCGATTTTCATGAGTTATCCTTTGCTGTCTCTGATTACTTAGTATTTTGAAATCTTCACGCTGCCCACAGTACGATCACGTCGACGGTAAAGCTGCCATCGGCCTCGATGGCGTAGTAGTCGCGCACTTCCTGCCCCACCGACTGCTGCAACAGGCGAATGGCCTCGCGCATGGTTTGCGGCGTACGCATACGCTCCACCCACACGCCAAATTCCAGCCGCAGCTTTTGCCGCGTCACCTGCTGCACTTGCCAGCCGGCAGCGGACAGTGCGCCCAGCCATTCGGCCATGGCGTAGTTGTGCACATGGCTGGTATCGCGCAGCACTTCCACCGCTTGCAGATAGGTATCCAGCAGCGGCTGGCCGGGCGACATCACGTCGATGAAGGCAAGCCTGCCACCGGGCTTGAGCACCCGGCGCGCTTCGCGCAGCGCGAGGCCCAGATCACCCCAGTGGTGGGCTGAGTAGCGGCTGAACACGAAGTCGAATTCACCATCGGCAAATGGGAGTTGTTCGGCCGCGCCTTGCCGGGTGGTGAGCGTGCCGAGGCCACGCGCTGCAGCTTCGTCCGCCACCACTTGCAGCATGCTGGCGGACAAGTCGTAGGCCACTACGCTGGCAGCATGTTCGGCCACCTGGAAGCTGACATGGCCGGCACCGCAGCCCAGGTCCAGCACCCGTGCTGCGCCGTGCTCGCGCACGGCTTGCTGTAGCTGGGCAAACTCCGCGCCCTGGGCGTGTACCTGGCTGTGCAGGTAGGCCGCGGCCTGGGCACCAAATTGTTGCTGGACGTGTTCTGCGTGTGCGCTCTGGCTCATGTCATTCTCCGATTCAGGCCTGGTGGAACAACCAGGGCTGGCTCTGGCGGCGGGCCGCCTCGTAGGTCTTGATTTCGTCCGCGTGCTGCAAGGTGAGGCCGATTTCATCCAGACCGCCCAGCAGGCAGTGCTTGCGATGCTCGGTGACATCAAAAGCAAACGACTGACCAGACGGGGTGCTGATGGTCTGCGCTGCCAGATCCACCGTCAGGCGGTAGCCTTCGCTGGCTTCGCACTCGCGGAACAGCTGATCCACCACGTCAGCCGGCTGCACGATGGGCAACAGGCCGTTCTTGTAGCAGTTGTTGAAGAAGATGTCGGCAAAGCTGGGGGCGATCACCACGCGGAAGCCCTGGTCGTCCAGCGCCCACGGTGCGTGTTCGCGGCTGGAACCACAGCCGAAGTTTTCACGCGCCAGCAGCACTTGCGCACCGGCGTAGCGCGGGAAGTTGAGCACGAAGTCCGGATTGAGCGGACGTACGCTGTTGTCCATGCCCGGTTCACCGTGGTCCAGATAGCGCCATTCGTCGAACAGGTTGGGGCCAAAGCCGGAGCGCTTGATCGACTTGAGAAACTGCTTGGGGATGATCGCGTCGGTATCGACATTGGCACGATCAAGCGGGCACACCAGCCCGTCAAGTTTGTTGAATGCTTTCATGAGATTCTTTCCGAATCGGGCTGCCCTTACTGGGCAGCGTTTTCGATGGCCTGTCCGGCCTTCTGGATGCCGTGGCCGACAGCCTGGCCACCTTGTTTGAGGTCTTCACCCGCGCCGTGTAAGGTATTGCAGGCAGACAGCAGAATGGCCACAAACAGGCTGAGTGCAATTTTTTTCATGGATGAATTCCTTTCGCAGAGTTAAAGCTGACGGATGTCAACAAAATGGCCGGTCACCCCTGCCGCCGCCGCCATGGCCGGGCTGACCAGATGGGTACGCCCCCCCTGCCCCTGACGGCCTTCGAAGTTGCGGTTGGAGGTGGAGGCGCAACGCTCGCCCGGTTGCAGACGGTCGGCATTCATCGCCAGACACATGGAGCAACCCGGCTCGCGCCATTCAAAACCTGCCGCGATGAAAATCTTGTCCAGTCCTTCGGCTTCAGCCTGTGCCTTCACCAGACCGGAACCTGGCACCACCAGTACCTGTTTTACGCTAGCCGCCTTGGTGCGGCCACGGGCCACGGCAGCGGCTTCACGCAGGTCTTCGATACGGGAATTGGTACAGGAGCCGATAAACACGATGTCGACCGGAATCTCTTTCACCGGGGTATTGGCTGTCAGACCCATATAGGCCAGCGCGCGTTCAATACTGCCCTTCTTCACCGGGTCGGCTTCGGCAGCCGGGTCCGGCACGATGCCGTCGATATCGGTCACCATTTCCGGCGAGGTGCCCCAGGTCACTTGCGGCTTGATGTCGCTGGCTTCCAGCTCCACCACGGCGTCGAAATGCGCGCCTTCATCGGAATGCAGGGTGTTCCAGTAAGCCACGGCAGCATCCCACTGTGCGCCGGTGGGGGCAAACGGGCGGCCCTTGACGTAGTCGATGGTCTTTTCATCCACCGCCACCATGCCGGAACGGGCACCGGCTTCGATGGCCATATTGCACAAGGTCATGCGGCCTTCCATCGACAGGCTGCGGATGGCTTCGCCACCGAATTCGATGGCATAGCCGGTACCGCCGGCAGTGCCGATCTTGCCGATGATGGCGAGCGCCACGTCCTTGCCGGTGATGCCGGCTGCCAGCGGGCCATTTACCTTCACCAGCATGTTCTTGGACTTCTTGGCCACCAGGCACTGGGTGGCCATCACGTGTTCCACTTCAGACGTGCCGATACCGTGTGCCAGCGCGCCGAAGGCACCGTGGGTGGAGGTGTGGCTGTCACCACAAACCACGGTCATGCCCGGCAGAGTGGCGCCTTGTTCCGGCCCCATCACATGCACAATGCCCTGCCCCTTGTCCTTGAACGGGAAGTAAGCCAGGGCGCCAAAGGACTTGATATTGGCGTCCAGGGTTTCCACCTGCTGGCGCGAGATCGGGTCCTTGATACCTTCGTCCCAGTGATCGGTCGGAGTGTTGTGGTCGGCGGTGGATACCACCGAGTCCACACGCCACAGGCCGCGACCGGCCAGTTTCAGGCCTTCAAAGGCTTGCGGGCTGGTGACTTCATGCACCAGGTGACGGTCGATATAAAGAAGAACCGTGCCGTCGGCCTCTTCCCGCACTACATGGCTGGACCAGAGCTTGTCGTAAAGAGTTTGTGCTGTCATGGCTTCCTGCTCGTGAAATGGCGGTTGCAACACCGCCGGTTTGCCGGATACAAGGCAGCCATTCTGTCACGCTGATCATTACCGCCACAAGGCTGTCCTGCTTGCCTTGGCCGTTGTGCGCCACAGTGTTCGGCTGCTGTTGGCACACATCATCGCGCAGCTTTTTTCCTAGTACAAGATAAGCATTTATACTAGTACTAGCACTACTACGTTAAAGTGGAAATTCAATCAGGAATCAACATGAGCCAGAGTAAAACCACCAGCCCGCTAGGCGAATTCATCCGCGCCCATCGTGAACGGGTCAGCCCGCAGCAGGCTGGCTTGCCAGCTGGCAGCCGACGCCGTGCCAAGGGCTTGCGGCGTGAGGAAGTGGCGGCACTGTGCGGCATCAGCCCCACCTGGCTGACCTGGATTGAGCAGGGGCGCAGCCAGTCGGTATCCGCCCCCACGCTGTCGCGGCTGGCCGATGCCCTGCTGCTGACCCATGCCGAGCGCGATTACCTGTTCAAGCTGGCCGGACTGAAAAACCCGCTAGAGCGGCCGGCGGAGCGAAACCCACAATCGCGTCAGGCCCTGAGCGCGGCGGTAGATGTGATTGCCGCGCCGGCCTATGTACTGGATGCCAACTGGGATGCACTGGCCTGGAATACGCTGGCGGCCGAATTGTTCAGCGGCTGGCTGGATCAGCCGCTGGCACGGCACAATTTGCTGGATTTCATGTTTTTGCAAACTGCCTCCCGCCAACTGGTGGAGGACTGGCCGGTACGGGCGCGGCGCATGGTGGCAGAGTTTCGCGCTGATGCCGGCGAGCGACTGGAGGAAAACAGCATCCGGCAATGGCTGGATACCCTGCGTCAGGGCAGTGCGGAATTCGATACGCTGTGGCAGCAGCATGACGTGCAAGGCCGCGAAGGCGGCGAGCGCGCCTTCAACCATCCGCAGCGCGGCCGCCTGGTGTATCAGCAGCTGACGCTGAATCTGGCAGCAGCACCGGAGCTCAAGCTGATCATGCTGCTGTAGGCTTGGCGTAGGGTTCCGGCCGCAACCAGCGCAGGCACACCAGCACGCCCAACGCTGCCGCCACTACCGACATGCCAAACGTCAGCAACATGCCGCCGTGCGGCCACAACAAACCGCCAACCAGACCGCCAGAACTGCCGCCCACACCAAACGAGGCGATGATATACAAACCCTGTGCTCGTCCCTGGTGCTGCTGGGCAAACAGGCGGTGAATCAAGCCCACCGAGGTGGCATGGTGCAGGCCGAAGGTCAGCGCATGCATGCTTTGCGCCAGCACCGCCAGCACCGGCTGCTCCACTGCACAGGCAATCAGCACAAAGCGCAATACGGCGATCAGCAGTGAAGCCAGCATCAGCCGCTCCAGCGAAAACCGTCCCATGATGCGCGGCATCAGCAGGAACACCAGGATTTCGCTGATCACCCCCACCGACCACAACAAGCCGATGGCACCCTTGTCATAACCGGCATGGCGCAGGCCGATGGAATAAAAGGTGTAATAAGGCCCGTGGGCATAAGCCATCAGGAAGCAACAGGCAAACAAGGCCAGTACGCGTGGCTGGCGCAAGGTCTGCCAGATCGGCCCGGCCGTTTGATGATGACGCGGATTGCTGACATCCGGCACGAACCAGCCGGCCAGCACAATGAACACCAGCAATAGCAACAAGGCCCAGGGCAGATTGGCCAGATGGATCAGGTCCAGCACATAGCCGCCCACCATGGACAGGCAGACAAAGCCGATGGATCCCCACACCCGTACCCGGCTGTAGCGGCCCGGCTGGGCACGCGTCAGGTAGGCCGTGCTGGCTTCCACCAGCGGCAAGGCCCCGGCCCAAAAGAAATGCGATACCGCCAGACTGATGAAAATCCACCAGAAGCCATTACCCAGCCCCACCAGCGCAAAGGCCAGCGCCGAACACAAGGAGGTGCTGATGATGATGGCCCGTCGCCGCCCTTGCCGGTCTGCCAGCCAGCCCCAGAAGCCGGGTGCCACGATACGCGCCAGCGTGGACAGTGCCATCAGCACGGAAATCTGCAAGGCAGAGAAAGACAGCGACTCCAGATACAAGCCCCAGAACGGGCCGAACAAACCCTGAAAGGCAAAATAGGCAAAATAGAACAGCGCGAAAGGACGCAGGGAGGGAGCAGCAACAGCAGATGAGGCAGACATCAATACACAATCAGATAAAGCTGCCACCGCCCGGAATCTGGAACGGTGACATGGTCATTACAGGCTGCCCTTGAAGCGGGAAATATCCCGCCGGGCTTTCTTGGTGGGGCGACCTTCGCCATGCGGAAAGCTGGCATGTTCTGCCTTCAGCAGCAGCATGCGCTCCTCGCGCTCAGCCTTGCTCGCTTCGTCCTCCTGATACATCAGCACGGCCTCCTTGGCCGGACGACGCTGGGTGGCCAGTTGCAGCACGGTAATGCGGTATTCCAGCTGGTTGATGCGCAGCAACAGTTCATCACCCTCGCGCACGATGCGCGAAGCCTTCACCCGCTCGCCACTCACCAGCACCCGCCCCAGCTCCAGCGCCTCGTGCGCCAGCTGGCGCGTCTTGTAAAAGCGCGCAGCCCATAGCCACTTGTCCAGCCTTACCTTGCCGTCGTCTTCGTCCTGCTCACGCGGGCGGCTCATGCGGCCACCGTCCAGTCGGCACTCACCACACCGTCCAGTTGCAGATGCAGCACATCACCCGCGTGCAGCGCAGCCACGCCTTGCGGCGTACCGGTGTAGATCAGATCGCCCGCCGTCAGGCCGTAAGTCTGCGACAGATAACTGATAATGGTGACCAGTGGATACAGCATCAGGCTGGTATCGCCCTGCTGACGGGTTTCCCCATTCACCTGCAGGCTGAAGGTGAATGGCTGCCCCAAGTCGAAGCAGGAAGCCGCTACAAAATCAGACACGCAGGCCGCATGGCGAAAGCCCTTGGCCTTGGTCCACGGCTTGCCGCCCTGCTTGGCCTCACTTTGCACATCGCGCGCGGTCAGGTCCAGACCGATGCCGATACCGGCGATGTGGGACAAGGCATCCGCCTCGGGAATGTCATTGCCGCCCTTGCCGATCAGCAGGACCAGCTCACACTCGTGGTGCACGTCTGAGGAATAGGCCGGCAGCGCAATATCCTGCCTGCTCATGGTGAGGGCCGAGGTAGGCTTGAGGAACACCAGCGGCTCCTCTTCCAGCTGATTTCCCAGCTCCGCCACATGGGCCGCATAATTGCGACCGATGCAGAAAATATTGCCAATTTTCTGTTCCACGCCTTCAAACATGACAACCGCCATGGTGCACTCCTTCCGGTTCAAGCTGCTGATTATCCCAGATGTAACCGTCTGGCGGGAGGCCGTCATTAATTATACAAACGTCATTTAAGGCAGAATCTCTGCTACCATGCAGCCCGCTCCTGCCAACTTCAGGACGATGACATGACGCGGAAACAGGGCAAACCCTGTGTCATTGGGTTAAGGACATGGACATGATTTGTGCATTGCCGCAACAGCCCTGCACCCACCGTGGATTTTTTCAGGCCGGCATACCGCCAGCCGGTGAAATTGTCATACAGTCCTGTTACAGTCAGCGAGTACCCCGGCGGCGGCACCGCCCGACCGCCCCGGACAGCACGTATCCACCCACCTCTCACGGCATGTTAAGGAGATGTACCTTGACTCAGGACACGACCGCTTCCCTGGAGAGTTTCTTCTCCAGCCTCTCAGAGGCTAACCAACAGTGGATGCAGCAGTTTGTCAATTCGATGACCGCCGGCATGCCACTGGACGCAGCTGCCAATCCCATTTCCGGTGCCTGGAACCAGATGGTGAGCAACACCAACCAGATGCTGGCCATGCAGACCAATCTCTACCAGCAGCAAATGAATATGTGGCTGCAGTTCCTCGGCCAGAAACCAGCTGAGGCAGCCGCCGCACCGGCTGCCGGCAGCGATCGTCGCTTTGCCGCACCGGAGTGGAACGAACACCCCTTCTACAGCTTCCTCAAGCAAAGCTATCTGCAAACATCCAAGTGGATGACCGAGCTGGTCGATCAGTCCCAGCTTGAAGACGAGTCCAAGGAAAAGCTGGCCTTTGCCACCCGCCAGTACCTGGATGCGATGGCCCCCACCAACTTCATGCTGACCAACCCGGAAGTCATCAAGCGGGCACTGGAAACCAAGGGCGAAAGCCTGGTGGAAGGCATGAAGAACATGGCCGAAGACATCCAGAAGGGCCATATCTCGATGTCGGATGAAAGCAAGTTCGACATCGGCAAGAATATCGCCACCACGCCGGGCGAAGTGATTTTCCGCAACGAGCTGATCGAACTGATCCAGTACACCCCCACCACCACCGAGGTGTACGAAAAACCGCTGCTCATCGTGCCGCCCTGCATCAACAAGTACTACCTGATGGACCTGCAGCCGGACAATTCCATGGTGCGCCACTTCGTGGCCCAGGGTTACAAGGTCTTCCTGATCAGCTGGCGCTCGGCCGTACCGGAAATGAAGCATTTCACCTGGGAAAGCTATATCGAAAAAGGCGTGATTGCCGCGGCAGAAACCGTCAAGAAAATCACCAAGCAACCAAGCATGAACGCGCTGGGCTTCTGCGTTGGTGGCGTCATCCTCAATACCTCGCTGTGCGTGATGCAGGCCAAGGGTATCAAACTGATCGACAGCGCCACTTTCATGACTTCGCTGGTTGACCATGAAGATCCGGGTGAGATCAAGGTATTCATCGACGAAAAGCTGGTCGCCAGCCGCGAAGCCAAGCTGGCCAGCGGTGGCATAGTCAGCGGCAAGGAAATCGGCCGCACCTTTGCCAGCCTGCGCGCCAACGACCTGGTATGGAACTACGTGGTCAACAACTACCTGCTGGGCAAGACCCCGGCCCCGTTTGACCTCTTGTACTGGAACAACGACGCCGTCGACCTGCCCCTGCCAATGCATACCTTCTTCCTGCGCCAGTTCTACCTGAACAATGCGCTGGTAAAGAAAAATGCCATCACCCTGTGTGATATTCCCATCGACATCAGCAAACTGGATATTCCGCTGTACGTGTTTGCCGCACGCGAAGACCACATCGTACCGTGGAAGTCCGCCTTCTCCGGTATCAAGTACATGACCGGTGCACCGTCGCGCCGCTTCGTACTGGGTGCGTCCGGCCATATTGCCGGCTCCATCAACCCGGTTACCAAGGACAAGCGTAACTACTGGGTGAATGAAAATCTGGTCGATGACCCGGAAGTATGGCTGGAAAATGCTGAAAGCCGTCCGGGCAGTTGGTGGAAGGACTGGGACAACTGGTTGGCCCCGCAGTCGGGCAAGAAAGTTGCCGCTCCCAAAGCTGCAGGCAGCAAGGAGTTCCCGGCTCTGGTAGCCGCCCCTGGCACTTATGTACTGGCCAAGGCCATGCCCAGCACGGTAGCCAGCCTGCAATAATCACCCGATGCCCGGCACATGCATGCCGGGCACATGCTCCTGACAGGAGCCCCCACCGCAGAACCATAACGGAGAGTTAGCTATGCAAGAAATCGTGATTGTTGCCGCCCTGCGCACTGCCGTAGGCAGTTTTGGTGGTGCACTGTCCAAGGTACCGGCACCCGAACTGGGTGCCACCGTCATCAAGGGCCTGCTGGCCCAGACCGGCGTAAAACCGGAAGACGTCAGTGAAGTGATTCTGGGCCAGGTGCTGACTGCTGGCTCTGGCCAGAACCCGGCCCGCCAGGCCGTGATCAAGGCCGGCCTGCCGATCACCACTCCTGCCTCCACCCTGAACGTGGTATGCGGCTCCGGCCTGCGTGCCGTGCATCTGGCAGCCCAGGCCATTGCCAATGGCGATGCCGAAATCGTAATTGCCGGCGGTCAGGAAAACATGTCACTGTCCCCGCACATTCTGCCAGGTTCGCGTGATGGTTTCCGCATGGGCAATGCCCAGTTGGTGGATACCATGGTCGCCGATGGTCTGACCGACGTATACAACCAGTACCACATGGGTATCACCGCTGAGAATGTGGCTGAGAAATACGGCATCAGCCGCGAAGAACAGGACGCGTTGGCCCTGGCCTCGCAGAACCGCGCTGAAGCAGCCCAGAAGGCCGGCAAGTTCAAGGACGAAATCATTCCGGTACTGGTTCCGCAGCGCAAGGGCGACCCGCTGGCTGTTGATGCCGACGAATACATCAAGGCAGGCACCACCGCCGAAACCCTGGCCAAACTGCGTCCGGCCTTCAAGAAAGATGGCACCGTGACCGCCGGTAACGCCTCCGGCATCAATGACGGTGCAGCTGCCGTGATGCTGATGACTGCTGCCAAGGCTGAACAGCTGGGCCTGAAACCGCTGGCCGTGATCCGTGGTTATGCCCTGACTGGTTGCGCACCGGAAATCATGGGTATCGGCCCGGTTGCCGCCACCCGCAAGGCCGTGGAAAAAGCTGGCTGGTCTGTGGAACAGCTGGATCTGGTAGAGGCCAACGAAGCCTTCGCTGCCCAGGCTCTGGGTGTGGCGCGTGAACTGGGCTGGAGTGCGGACAAGGTTAACGTCAATGGTGGTGCTATTGCGCTGGGCCATCCGATTGGTGCATCCGGCTGCCGCGTTCTGGTTACCCTGCTGCATGAAATGCAGCGTCGCGATGCCAAGAAAGGCCTGGCAACCCTGTGCATTGGTGGTGGCATGGGCGTGGCACTTGCAGTTGAGCGCCGCTGATCGATCCAGCCGAAGCCAGACAGAAAACCGGGCACATGCCCGGTTTTTTATTGCCACAAAAAAGCCCCGGCGTACTGGCCGGGGCAGTTTCGGTCAACCGCTCTGCTGGCTGGCCGAGGTGGAGACATTACGCAAGACGGCAGGGTATTTATCCTGCAGCACACAGCGTTTTTTCAGCATAGCGGGCAGTACATCGATTCCCAGTGAAAATATATGGCTTTTAGTCCAGTTGCAAACGCGGCAAGCCGTTTTGAGCCCGTGCTCGATTACACGCTTCTTCATAAATGCCAATACTGGCGCGAGCACCAAACTCACGACAGGGAGAAGGCCGCTCGCTGTAAATGCCACAACTGACCGATTCCCCCACCTTGCCCACCAGGGCAATGCAGCGCGGGCGGGCATAATCGGTACCACGCATGCGCATGATGGTGGCAGTTTCCTCATCAGCCAGCCGTGCCGGAACGCAGCCCCCCGGCTCGGTATCCAGTTCGGAGTAATGAAAACTCACCCGGAAGGCGGCACAGCAGGCACCACAGCGCTGACAGATGTTTTGCTCGGCTTGGGACATACGGATAAACCAGAGATTCAAGTCGGCACAGTATGCCTGTAAGCTGGGTGGATTTCAGCCGTATTGCGAGTTTTCATGCCCTCTTCGCTCTCCATGCTCTTTCCCGGCAGCCATTGGCCCGATTACCAGGGTGGCAGCCTGCTCAA
The DNA here is from genome assembly GCF_009856625.1 of Aquitalea denitrificans. Classification (GTDB taxonomy): domain Bacteria; phylum Pseudomonadota; class Gammaproteobacteria; order Burkholderiales; family Chromobacteriaceae; genus Aquitalea; species Aquitalea denitrificans. The sequence goes on along the minus strand of NZ_CP047241.1, from coordinate 1,314,047 downwards.
TCTCATGGCCAGCCTGAGCCGCGAACTGGGCGGCCCACATACCGGGCATGCCGGGCTACACCAGCCATGGCTGTCCGGTATCACCCGGCACCAGCATGTGGTACTGATACTCATTGATGGTCTGGGCGAACAGCAGCTGCACACACTAGGCCCGGACAGCATGCTGTACCGTCATCAGCTAACCACCCTTAGCAGCGTGTTTCCAGCAACTACGGCAGCAGCCATCACCACCTTGCTGACCGGCCACTCCCCCGCCAGCCACGGGCTGATTGGCTGGCATCTGTATTGCCAGGCCAGGGAGGCCGGACAAGAGAGTATTGTGGCTCCCTTGCCCATGTCGGTACGGCATCCAGCCGTAAGTACGCGAACACCGGAACAACTGGCACGCCAGTTGCTGGTGTGCCCACCCTTGCTGCCACAACTGGGGCGGAAGGCAGAGATACTGCAACCACACTACATTGCGGATTCTCCCTACAGTCTGCACCATGCAGGAAACATCAAGCGTACTGCCTATCGGGATGTTGAGGATGCCTTTGCCCAGTTGGCCACCAGCCTGCAGCAAGATCAGGCACCGGGTTTCCACTATCTTTACCTGCCACAATTGGACAGCCTGATGCACCGACAGGGCTGTCACTCGCGCTCAGTACAAGCCTTGTTTACCCAGCTAGATGCGGCCTTTACCCAGTTGGCTGACATTGCCGACCAAACCGACAGTGCCATCCTACTTACCGCCGACCATGGTTTTATCGATACCCCGCGCGCACGGCAGATCAGTCTGGACGAGGATTTCCCGGCACTGTACGCCATGCTGACCCAGCCCCTGTCCGGCGAGCGCCGGGCGGTGTTCTGCCACGTAAAACCGGGGCTGCGCGACGCCTTCATCAGTCTGGCCCGACAGCAGCTAGGCCATGCTTGCTGGGTAGTGGACAGCAGACAGTTGCTGGAGGCTGGTGCCTTTGGTCCGGGCAACATACATCCGCAACTGGCAAGCCGTTGCGGTGATGTCACCCTGCTGGCACAAGATGACTGGAGCATCCGCGATACCCTACCGCAGGAGAAACCACTTCATCTGCCCGGCCAACATGGCGGGGTGAGCGCAGCGGAAATGTACGTGCCACTGATCCTGCGCCTCCCCCAGAAGGAGTAGCCGTTCTGATGCCTGCGGCTGATACCGCCAAGCCTGCCATGCATCGCACAATGAGGCATGACATCCAATAAATTCCCTCTGGTCTACGCTTGTTCGGGCTGCTCCAGCGCCGCCCAGATGGCTAATGATCTTGCGCTGCGCCTGGATCGTGAAGGTCTGGCGGAAATGTCCTGTATCGCCGGTGTTGGCGGCGGTGTGCCCGGTCTGGTTAAACTGGCCCAATCCGGTCGCCCCATTCTGGCATTGGACGGATGCCGTCTTTCCTGTGTGCAGGCCTGCCTGCGCCAGGCGGGAGTGCAGGCCGACCATGCATTGCTGCTGTCTGACCAGGGAGTGGTCAAATACAAGCACCAGGCTTATGCCATCAGCCAGGCAGAAGAAGTGTGGCCGCTGATCCGGGACAGCGCCGACGCACTGGCCAACAAAAAAACAGAATCAGAATAAACCACTCTGCAACTGTTGCTGCTCCAGCGAGGCCAGCTCTTCGGCAAACTGCTGTTCCAGCTCTTGCAGATGCTGGCGCTGGACATGTACCGGCATCAGCACCCGGGAGATGGGCTGCAACTGCCCCAGTATCACTTGCTCGTAGCTGAGGGCAGTCACATCATCAGCATCCACCCTATCATGCAGTACGCCCATGCGGTTCAGGCAGATGGTTTGTGCTTCGACACGGAAAAAACCTTCCGGCTGCTCCAGTACCTCGCGTACTACGTCAAGAATGCCATCCAGCTCGGTCAGTCGCGCCAGGGGCTGTAACTGCAGCTGCACTTCGGCCTCGCGCTGACGCAAGGTCTGGGCATCAGCCGGCTGCAGACGGGCCAGGGTGCCAGACCCTCCGGTGGCATCAATCACCACCCGCCCCTCCTGTCCGAAAGTAGCCAGCTTTAGCTGAAGCTGTTCCAGCTCGGTCTGTAAATCCAGCCGCATTTGTTGCAGCAACTTGATGCGACGATCGATCACGGCAACCAGAACGGTAAGACCATGGTGACGGGTACTCTGTTGCAGATCCTCCGGAGTGGCAGAGGGGTCGATCAGGCGATGCTGGTCGAAACTGACAACTTGCTGGGCGACATCAGTACGGACTTCGCCATTGTGCTCCACCATGCCAAAGCGCACGGTTTCGCTGCGGCTCATGCTCATAATGGCCCAGGCTTCGTCACCCTGACTGGCAGATAGAAAAAACGACTGCAGCGGAGCACTGCCTTTCAGACACAGCAACAGGCTGAGCGGGCTGGAAAACAACAGGCCCAGCCTGCGATCAGTGGCAAAGCTGCGCAGGGAGAGTTCCAGCGGCGCAATACGCTGCCAGGGCAGCCCGGCCAGATATTCCAGCGTACGCCGGGTTCCGGGGAGCAGACGCTGCTGATAGCCTGGCAACAATCGCAGTCGACCATCGCAGCCATCAATCACTGTCTCGATAGCATGCAGCAAATCAGCCTTCTTTTGCCTTGAAGCCTCATCCAGGCCCAGTTTCTGCCACAGCCAGTCCAGCATTGGGACCTCTCCCTCAAACAAAAACAGTAGTATGCCCGGTATGCTGTACCCGGCAGTGGTCATGGATCAAGTCTGCGGCGTTGTCACCTGCAAAATATCCTGCAAGGCAGCCACAGTCTCTATGGCAGACACGACGGGCAGGACATGGGTTCCACCATCGATGGTGATCAGCGGTGCATCCAACTGCAAGGCTAAGCGCTGACCGATGTGCAAGGGAAAAATTTCATCCTGCGTCCCCCACACCACCGCAGCCGGCATGGTCAGCGGCTGCTTGAGGCGCTCGACATGCGCCTGCTGGCCGGTGGCCAGTTCCTGCATCAACGCACGCAGCTGCGGTGCACGGTCACGGTAATAGAATTGCCAGACATCCCTGAGCAAGTACTGCGGTGCGCGCGCCAGCGGACTGCCCACCAGCGCCATCATGCGGGCAAGGGCTTGGGCATCGCTTGGTACAAACAGCTGTTCGGCAGTCTGCACCTGCGCCCGTGCCAGCAGATCTTGCTGGTCATCCGGCGTGTAGGCCATGCCCGGCGAAGCCATGATGACCAGCCGCCCTATCTTTTCCGGCATCCGCCGTGCCAGCTCCAGCGCCACAAAGCCACCATAGGACAAACCCACCAGTTGTACCGTACCCGGTACGCAGGAGCGGATCAGCACTTCCAGTGCATCTGCCTGCGCCAGTAGCGCCGGCTCACCCGTTGCATGGCTGCGACCAAACCAGAGCAAATCCGGAACCAGTACGTGGTGGCGCTTGACCAGCGCAGCCATCACCCGGCCCCAACTGGTGGGGCCGTCACCGCCAAAGCCGTGAATCAGCAATACGCTGTGGCCACTACCACCTTCCAGATAAGCCAGCTCGCCATCCGGGAGAGACAGCCGGCGGCTGCGAAACCCCGCCAGCCACAGACTGCAACGTAACAGCCACTGGCCGGCAGCAGAGGGAAAACAACACAGGAGCAGCAGACTGGAAAATACCAGCAGCACTATCGTCAGCATCAGGTTCATGCCCTTGATGATGTCATGCCCGCCCGACAAATCCAAGCCGGATATTGCAATGCAAAACGGCGACCTCCGGTCGCCGTTGCACTGCGTCGGTCAAACCCGGCCTGACAGGGTCAGAACATCTCGTCATCACGCAGATAACGCCACTGCCCGGTGGGCAGATTACCCAGCTTGATGTTGCCAATGCGAATGCGCTTGAGCCCCACCACGCGCAGGCCCACCAGCTCGCACATACGGCGGATCTGGCGCTTCTTGCCTTCACGCAAGACAAAACGCAGCTGGTCTTCATTCTGCCAGGCAACTTCTGCCGGTTTGAGCGCTTCGCCATCCAGCGACAGGCCATGGTTGAGCAAGGCCAGGCCACGGTCACTCAATTCACCAGTCACCCGAACCAGGTATTCTTTCTCGACTGTAGAATTTTCTCCAATGACATGCTTGGCCACCCGACCATCCTGAGTCAGTATCAGCAAGCCCACCGAATCGATGTCCAAGCGCCCGGCCGGTGCGAGGCCACGCAGATGCGCCGGAATGAAGCGCTTCTTGCTGGGGTCTTCCGACCAGTGATTTTCAGGCTTGACCAGCGTGACAGCAGGCAGATAGCCCTTCTCAGCCTGACCGGACACATAACCCACCGGTTTGTTGAGCAAAATGGTCACACGTGACGATTGGGCATCCTGTGCCTTCTTCAGCACTTCAATGGTGTTGTGCGGCAGCACCTTCTGGCCAAGCACGGCCACTTCGCCGTCTACCTTGACCCAGCCTTGTTCGATATAGCTGTCCGCCTCGCGACGGGAGCAAATACCCAGTTCGGCCATCCGCTTGGAAAGGCGTACGGGTTCCATGTAAAGCATCCTGTAATAAAAAAAGCGGGTAGCACCGGTTGCGCACTGCCAGTGCAAAATTATCCCGGGCAGCACGTCACCACCGGCACAGCCGCTGTTGATCTGGCGCTATTGTAGGGGATAGACCGCAGACTGACCATGATTACCACCATGCGCCAAGTCCTGACACGAGGTCACCGCAGGGGAAAACACAGCAGGGAGCAAAAGACGGGCAAGAAAATGCCCGGTGAAACGGGGAGGAATCACCGGGCCGAGCTAAAGCCAATACTGAAGAGGAACAAAAGCCAGAAGTACTTCAACTACAAAGCAAAATTGAGGTTGGCAGGTACTGCAGGAGATCCAATAAGTACGGGCACTGCCAACAGACGTAACTTTAGTAGGAAGCTGTTTTTTTAACCATCCGTAGAAATCCGTAGTCAACACCGCATCAGTCGGCGGCGGATAGCTCCACAGCCACCTGCTGGCGGCTGACAGAGCGACGGCTGAGCGAACCCAGCACAATGCCGGTAAAAATGGCCGCCAGACCGGCTACATGGTACCAGTGCAACTCCTCCCCCAGCAGCAGGATGGACTGCACCGCACCAAAAGCCGGCATCAGATAGAGAAAACCCGCCGCCTTGGCCGCCCCCACCTGGGCAATGGCGCGGTTATACATCAGAAAAGCCAGCACCGAAGGGAATATCCCCAGATACAGCAAGGCCGCCCCGGCAGACAGGGACAGCAAGTGAAAACCGCCAGCCTGCCAGGTTTCCTGCACGAATGCAGGCAACAGCATGCACTCTCCCACCAGCAACAACACCATCATCATCACCAGTGCATCCAGCCCTGGCAGCAAGGTACGCAGCCCCAGGGTATACACGGCCCAGCACAAACCCGCCGCCAGCACCAGCAAATCGCCCCGACTGAACTGCATCGTACTCATGCCCATCACATTGCCCTTCAGCACAATCAACAGGGCTCCGGCCATGGCCACCAGCATGCCGGCCCACTGCCGACGCGCCAGCTTTTGCCGGAAATACAGCGAGCCCAGCACCAGCACCATCATCGGGGTGGCGCTATTGAGGATGACAGCATTGGTGGCCGTGGTGGTGCGCACTGCCACATACACCAGCGTATTGGTCAGCCCGATGCCAAACACCCCCAGCAGCAGCAATTTCTGCCATTGCTGGCGCAGCAGCGGCCAGGCACGGCCAAGCCGTGGCAGACCGAAGGGCAGCAGGCAGAGCAAAGCAATGGCCCAGCGCCCGAAAGCCAGACCAAAAGGCCCGATCTGGCCATGAATGGCACGGGCGATGACAAAGTTGGTAGACCACAGCAGCATGGTCAGCACCAGCAGGATATAGGCAGAGCGAGGGGATGAAGCGATACGCGTCATGATGATGAGCACAATTTGAAATTGCTGTAGATTCTACCCAAGCCACACACCACATAAGTTCAAATTTAAACAAAAAATAATTGTTTAACTTTTTTATTTTCAAATTAATTGAAATTAAAAACCAATAATACAAAAAATTAAGCAACACTATAAAATTGCAATATCAACATTGCCAACCAAAACCGATTATGCTGAACGGATTTTGTCAGCACCAGGAAGAAACCATGACATTTTTCCCGGAATACGAAGAACACGACGGCCTGTCCCTGGCCAGCCTGCTGGCAAGCGGCCAGATCAGCCAGGCGGAGCTGCTGCGCGCGGCGCGGGAAAGAATGGATGCCCGCAATCCACCATTGAATGCGGTGATCCAGCGCCTGGACCACATGGCAGACCGGCAACGGGTGCAAGCCGGCAGCAGCCCGCTGGCCGGCCTGCCCATCCTGCTCAAAGACCTGCTGGCCGACGTGGCCGGCACTCCCACCAGCAACGGCAGCCGCCTGTTTGCCGAGCACGTCCCGCAGCAGGATGCCGAGCTGGTACGCCGCTACCGGGCAGCCGGACTGGTGTTTGCCGGCAAGACGGCCACACCGGAATTCGGCCTCTACCCCTATACCGAATCCGCCCTGACCGGAGCGACACGCAACCCCTGGAACCTCGCCCTCAGTTGCGGTGGCTCCAGTGGCGGTTCGGCGGCTGCCGTCGCCGCGGGCATGGTACCGATTGCACATGGTGGCGATGGCGGCGGCTCCATCCGCATACCGGCATCCAATTGTGGGCTGTTCGGCCTCAAGCCCAGCCGCGGGCGCTCGCCATGCGGCCCGAGCCGCTCGGAAAGCTGGCAGGGCTTTACCAGCGAACACGTGCTGACCCGCAGCGTACGTGACAGCGCAGCCATGCTGGATATCCTGTGCCAGGGCCATGACAGCGGCGATGCCTACCATTGCCCGCCACCGCCACAGCCGTTTCTGGCCGGCCTGGCACAGCCTCCCGGCAAGCTGCGCATTGCCTACACGCGCCGCCCCTTCATGGGCGGGCAGTTGCATCCCGAGTGCGATGCCGCCCTCAGTCACAGCCTGCGCCTGCTGGAAAACCTGGGACACAGCGTAGAAGAAGCCCACCCACCACTGGACGGTGCCGAGGAAATGTGTCGTGCCATGCTGGTGATGGTGTGCGGTGAAATGGCCAGCCTGATGCGCAACAGCATGCGCCTGTGCGGACGTCAGGCCAGCTTCAGGCTGGTGGAACCGTCCAGCTGGACGCTGGCGCGCTATGGAGAGCTGCTGTCTGCTGGCGAGTTTGCCTGGATGCGCGACTTTGCCCTGCGCCAAGGGCGCAGCATGCAAGCCTTTCATCAACGCTACGATGTGCTGGTGACGCCGGTACTGAACCAGCTGCCGGCAGCCATTGGCAGCCTGGGAACCTCCCGCCTTGAGGACGCGCTGTCCACTCTGTTGCTAGGCCATCTAGGCTGGGACTGGACACTGAAACTGAGCCAACTGGTGCCGGAGCACTCACGCAAGCTGATGGAATACATCGGCTGGACCATTCCCTTCAACATGAGCGGCCAGCCTGCCATGAGCGTGCCGCTGTACTGGACTGCCAGCAATATCCCGGTGGGTACCCAGTTTGTCGCGGCCAAAGGGCAAGACAGCTTGCTGCTGCAGCTGGCGGCGCAACTGGAAAATGCCCAGCCCTGGTTCCAGCGCCGCCCGTCTTCTGTTACGCGTTAGCGTACCGGATGCAGCCAGTCGGCGTGCGCAGCCAACGCCGTGGCAATCTGCCGGCTCAAGTCATCCAGCAGCACCTGCTGTGCAGCTACCAGGCCAGCGCTGTCCATGGCGCTGGCTTGGTGTTGCTGACTGAAATAACCCTGCAGCAATACGCCCCCCGGCCCCGGTCGCAGTACGCGCCATGCGGCGCTCAATGTCGCACCCTGCCCTTGCTGCAGGCGGAAGTCACGCACATCCAGCTGCAGGACCAGATCTGCACGCGCCAGGCCCAGTTGCGGCGCGGCATACACGCTGGACAGGCCCAGTTGCGCAGCCAGATTGCCGGCGAGCGCCTGTGTCAGCAGACGGGACAAGCTGGCTGTCCAATAATGCTGTTCCAGCAACTGCGGGCGGCCCTGAGCATCGAGCAACAGCAACTGAGGCCGATCGCTGCCAGCAGGCAGGCTGGCCTGCTCCACCAGCAATACCGCACCGGGCTGCAAGGCTTGCGCACTGGCCAGGCCTGCTTGCAGCTGATGGTAATGCACCGGTACCGAACTGCAGGCCGTCAATCCCGTAATCAATAGCATCGCAGCCAGGCGGCGGATCAGGGCGAATTGCTTGCTCATGGTTTGCTTTCCTGTTTACCGCGGATCAGCGCTTCCGGGTGGCGATCCAGATAATCACTCAGGGCGCGGAAGCTGCGCGCGGTTTCTGATACTTCCTGTGCTGCCTTGCGCACATCCTGCTGCAGCGGCGAATTGCTCTGCAATGCCTGATTGGCGTTATCCAGCGTCTGCTGCAGCTGCTGCAGGGTTTGCAGCGTCTGCGGCACCACCTTGCCATCCAGGCTATTACCCAGCTGCTGCACCGTGCCAAGCGTGGCGTGCAGCTCCTTGATGGTGGCATCCAGCTCCTGGCCTATGCTGTCGAACGGCACCTTGTCCAGCTTGCGCGCAATGCGTTGCAGCACGCCTTGCAGCTCCTCCAGATCGCCCGGAATGGTGGGCAGCACATCCATGCCCTGACTGCGGCCAAGACGTGCCGGCTTGGCATCGCGGAAGAAATCCAGCGCCACGAACAACTGGCCGGTCAGCAGGCTGCCCGAACGCAGCTGCGCCCGCATGCCGTGCTCCACCATCTTGTCCAGTTTCAGCTGATGCAGACGGGTCTCGTCCAGATTGCTGGACATGCTGATCAGCCGGCTGGGGAAGATGCGAATGGTAACCAGCATGTTGAAATCCTTGCGCGGCGCATCGTATTCCATGCCGATGGCGGTGACTTCACCAATGACGATGCCACGGAAATCCACCGGAGCCCCCACGGCAAGACCGCGCACTGACTGCTGGAACTTGAGCTGCAGCGGTACTACTTCATGGTCTGGCGACTGCATGGCCTGCTCGCGGGTATTGGACAAGGTAAAAGTGGCCCCTGCCCCGGCCTGCTTGCCTTCATCGGGGGCAACCGGGGTTTCGAACGCCACGCCGCCCAGCATGATGGCGCTGAGCGACTGGGTATTCACCTTCAGGCCATTGGCCGATACCGACAGGTCGATACCACTGGCATGCCAGAAGCGGCTGTCAGCGGTGACAAAGCGGTCGTACGGCGCATTGACGAATACGGTGATGTCGACATTGCGACCGTTACGATCCAGCTGGTAGGCCACTACCTGCCCCACCGGCACACGGCGGAAATACACCGGTGCGCCGATGTCCAGCGATCCCAGCTCCGATGCTTTCAGCACAAACTGGCGGCCCGGCAGGTCACCGGTAATGATGGGCGGCACATCCAGCCCGGTAAAGTGCTGGCTCATCTCGCTGCTCTTGCCGGCATCCATGCCGACATAGGCACCGGACAGCAGCGTGCCAAGGCCGGATACGCTGCCGCCGGCAATGCGCGGCCGCACGATCCAGAAGCGACTGTCGCGCGCCAGAAAGCGCTCGGCCTCCTTGCTCAGTTGGGCAGTGGCCTCGATATTCTTGCTGTCCGGGCTGATGCGTACCGCCGTCACTTCGCCAATATCCACATCCTTGTACTTGATGCGGGTCTTGCCGGCTTCCAGCCCTTCACCACTGCGGAAGGTAATAGTGATGGTGGGGCCGCGCGCCAGAATGGCCTGCACCGCCAGATAGCCGCCAATCAGCGCCGCCACCAGCGGAATCAGCCACACCAGCGAAGGCGACCAGCGGCCGGGCCGGGCGGGCCGGGCCACTGCCAGCGGCACGCCATCAGGGCTACGGGGATCATCAGCGCCGGTCGCGCTGTCATGCTCGTCAGTCGTTTGCGGCAGAGGCTTGTCGCTCATCATCATCCTCGAAAACATCCCAGATCAGCCTGGGATCAAAATGCATGGCGGAAAGCATGGTCAGCACCACCACGGCACCAAAGGCAACAGCCCCCGGACCGGCCTTGATGGTGGCCAGCGATTGCAGCTGCACCAGCGCCACCAGCAAACCGACCACATAAATATCCAGCATGGACCACGGCCCCACCACTTCCAGCAGGCGGTACAGCCGGGTGCGCTGCCGGGGTGCCCAGCGCGAACGCCAGTGCACGGTCAGCAGCAATAGCAGCATGGACAGTATTTTCAGCAAGGGCACCAGCACACTGGCGATGAACACCACCAGCGCCAGCGGCCAGGAGCCATTGCGCCACAGATAGGCCACCCCGCTCATGATGGTATCGCGCTGGGTGCCGGACAGCATTTCCGTCAGCATGATGGGCATCAGGTTGGCCGGGATGTAGCACACGATGGCGGCCAGCAAAAAGGCCCAGGCATATTGCAGGCTGTGCGGCTTGCGCCGGTGCAGCCCGGCCCCGCAGCGCGGGCAGCAGGATGCGCGGTCAGCCTGGGTCTTGCCGACGCGGCACAGCAGCCCGCAGCCGTGGCAAGTCCACAGCCCTTGGCTGGCCGCACTGTTTACCTGGTAGCGCGGCATGCCAGATAGCGCTCCCACAGCAAGCCCGGATCAAAACGGCTGGCATTACCTGCCAGCAAGATGATCAGGGCAAAAAACGACCACAGGCCGATGCCCGGATGCACTTCGGCCATATGGGCAAGTTTTACCAGCGACACCAGCACGCCCAACAGAAATACCTCCACCATGCCCCACGGGTGCAACACGCGCACCAGGCGCATCACCCGGGCAAAGCCAGGCGGCGCATGCCCCAGTGCCAAGGGAAGCAGCAGGTAGAGCAGGCAGAGCAGCTCCAGCCCCGGCGTCAGCACGCCGGTCAGCAATACCAGCAAGGCTACCGGCTCGATTTGCTGCTGCGATAGCTGCCAGGCCGTCCCCAGCAGGGTGGTGGCCGTCTTGACCCCGTTGGCCTCCAGACCGACAACCGGAAACACATTGGCCAGCACAAACACCAGCAAACCGGCCAGCACCAGCGCCAGCGAGGTGGTAGGACGATAAGCCGGCCCCGGCAGCAGCTGGCAGCCACAGCGACAACACAATGCGCCCTGCTCCGTTTGCGGCGGGGCAGATTGCAACAGATCGCATTCGTGACAGGCCAGCAGGCGTGTGCCTGTAGCTGGCTGGCGGATATTTTGACTCATGGCGCGCTATTGTACAGCCGGCGGCAGCAGGCTGACAGCTTGCCCGGCCTGCCACTGCTTGCGCCGGGCCGTAAAGTGCCACCAGGGCAGCGCCTGATCATGCTGCAGGTAATGGCAGACCGAGATGAAGACATCCAGTACACAGGGGTCCTGTCTGGTCCCGCTCAGGCTGCACAGCTGAAGGTAAAGCGCATGGGGATCAGCACCGGCCAGCGATTGCGGCGTCTCATGTCCGAGCAGGCGCAAGTCTGCTGCCATGGCCGCGCCGACATTGGGAAGCTGCAGCAGGCTGTGCGCCTGCGCGGCAGGGGGACAACGTTGCGGCTTCATCAGGATCTCCGGTTATTTGCTGCGGGCAGACTACAAGGACTTTACCCGCTGCGCTGTGGGCAAAGCTGAAATTCTTATCCTGACTCAAGGCTAGGTAAGCCTGGCCTGCGACAAAATCCGGGCTTCACCACCCTCAAGCAGGAAGAACACCATGACCACGCTGTCCCCCCAGCTGAATACCAGCTATTTGTTCGATGCTCGCGGTATTGCCAAGCGCTTCCGCCATGCTGCCATTTTCGGCGCACTTGAATCGCTGCACGATGGCGAAGTGATGCGCTTTGTCAATGATCACGACCCGCTGCCCTTGCTGGAACAGGTCCGCCAGCGTTATGGCCAGCAAATCACCTTCCGCTATGCCGAGCGCCAGCCGGAAATGATCGTGATCGAATTCCAGATCAGCCTGGGCAAGCCCCAGGAAACCGCCCCGGCCAGCGGTGGTGGTTGCGGTGGCGGCGGCGGTTGCGGCTGCTCCGGTCAGTAAGCCACGCTCCAGGCTACGCAGTATTTCCCCTTGCGGCATGACAATCGTTGTTGCAGGGTCAGGACATTTACCCGACCTGACTCTGTAACAGATTGTTATAAACCCAAGCCGTCAGTGTGGAATAAAAAAACACTTCAAATCAATACCTTGCCATTCCATCAGCGCAAGATCATGCCATGGCCATTTCTTGCCAAACGCTTTTCAATACTTACTAACATTTCACAGCTTGTCCATTTCACCCCACCTTCACTAGACTGCCGCCACTTACACAGTGGATTAGCGAATCATGCAAATGAATAAATGGATTTCGGTAATTGCCCTCAGCCTGGCAGCAACTGCAGCCCAGGCCGGCTCGACAACAGATGCGATTCTTGGTGGTGCAGTAGGTGGTGCAGCAGGTGCAGCAGTCGGTAATGCCGTGGGTGGCCGCAATGGTGCCATCATCGGCAGCGCAGTGGGTGGAGCCACCGGCGTGGCCATTACCACCAAGGATCAGCGCCAGGACGGCCCGGCGCGTGATGAGGGACGCCATCATCACCATCGTCATCACGACCATGGCCGTCACCGCGGCTGGGACAAGCACGACTGAGTCTTCAGCGGGCAACAAGACAAAAGACCACGCGATTTAGCGTGGTCTTTTTCATTTCAGCCAGCAAGCCGGATTCAGCCATGCAGCCAGGGCTGCAACATGTCCCAGGCCAGTTTGCCAATCAGCACCGTGGTCAGCAGCAAGAACAGCACCCGCACAAATCCAGCCCCCTTCTTCATCGCCACCCAGGAACCGGTCATGGCGCCCAGCACATTGAAACCGGCCATCGGAATGGCGTACTGGAACAGCACATTGCCGGTGGGGATGAAAAACGCCAGCGCTGCCACATTGGTGGTGAGGTTGACCACTTTGGCCGCGGCCGAGGCATGCAGGAAGTCGAAGGCAAAAAAGCGGATGAACAGGAAGATCAGGAAGCTGCCGGTACCCGGCCCGAACAGACCGTCATAAAAACCGATGGCCCCGCCAATGGCCATGCCCACCCCCATTTCGCGCCGGCCTATCGTCACCGGCTTGTGCAGCTTGCCAAAATCTTTTTTCCACAAGGTGTACATAGCCATCAACACCAGCAGCACCAGTACCAACGGGCGGATCACCGACTTGGGAATGGCATTTACCGTGGCCGCACCGGCAAAGGACATGATAAAGGCGGTGATGGCTGCCGGTATCACCAGCTTCCACGGCAAACGCACCCGCTGCAGATAAGACCGCGTGGCCGACAGCGTTCCCACTGCCGAAGACATCTTGTTGGTGCCAAACAGCGTGGCTGCCGAATACTGCGGCAGAAAATTGAACAGTGCCGGTGTCTGGATCAGGCCGCCACCGCCGACGGCGGCGTCGATCAGACCGGCCATGAAAGAGAAGAAACACAAGAATCCCAAGGTCAACAACATGACTGCCTCCTGATAATGGAAGCCATTGTAGGGCTTGCACCGACCATGTTGTTGCAATACCGTATTGCAAATTCTGCAATCTGGTAAGTATATGAAGCTGTTATGGGAACTGCAGGTCTTCTGCGCCGTGGTGGAACGCAAAAGCTTTGTCTCGGCTGCGCGTCAGTTGGGGACATCACCCAGCACCGCCACGCGTGCGGTGCAGGCGCTGGAAGAAAGCCTGGGCACCAGTCTGCTGGCCCGCTCGCAAAAGCAGGTCAGCCTGACCATGGCCGGCGAAGCCTACTACGATACCGCGCGGCAGATGTTGCAATTGCAGGAAGAAGTGGAAGACGACCTGGCCGCCCTGGGCAGTGCGCCACGCGGCTGGCTGCGCTTTTCCGCACCCGAGGTGATGGCCAGCCATTTCCTGCCGCCCATCCTGCAGCAACTGGCCAACAGCAACCCGCAACTGCGCTTTGACATCCTGTACAGCGACACCATCCTGGAGCCGATACGCGAAAAGCTGGACTTCAGCATCCGCGGGGCCTACCCCGCTTCCAGCGAGCTGATCGGCTTTCCGCTCTGGCCCTATCAGCGCCGGCTGTACGCCAGCCCGGCCTATGTCGCCAGCCACGGCCTGCCGCAGCAGCCAGAAGAGCTGAGCGAGCACGCCATCCTGATTCATGCCGCACCGCGCATTCTCAAGGCCTGGAATTTCGTTTCGGACAGCCATCAGGTCAGCCTCAACCTGAATGCCAGCCACCGCGTCAGCTCCGGCAATGCCGTGCTGCAGGCCGCACTGGCCGGCTGGGGCGTGGCACGCATGGGCGACTGGCTGGCCGAACCACTGGTGGCAAGCGGCCAGCTGGTGCGGCTGTGCCCGGACTACCGCATCGTGTCCAACCGTGGGGAGGATGCGCAGATGCATGCCGTGTTTGCCAGCCGTCGGATTCCACGCAAGGCCAGGCTGGTGCTGGATGCCATCCGCAGCGCCGCCACGGCGGCAGGTTTTGCCAGCCGCTGAAATGCGCAAGAGCCGGCAAGGCCGGCTCTGTTTGCTACACATCAGGCTACACGGGGTTTACATGGCTGCACGGTAGATGGCGCAGATTTCTTCGTGCGTGGCCTGAACCGGATTGGTAAAGCCGCATGCGTCTTTCAAGGCATTGGTCGCCAGTACCGGGATGTCCTCTACTTTCACCCCCAATTGCGTCAGACCCGCCGGGATACCCACCTTGGCAGCCAGCTGACGGATGGCTTCAATCGCATCTTCTGCACCAGCCTTCACGCCCAGCGCCACGCCGACATCAGCCAGACGCGCAGCAGCCACCTTGCTGTTGTACACCTGCACGTGCGGCAGCAATACCGCATTGCACACGCCGTGCGGCAGGTCGTAGAAGCCACCCAGCTGGTGTGCCATCGCATGCACATAACCCAGCGAGGCATTGTTGAACGCCATTCCAGCCAGGAACTGGGCATAGGCCATCTGTTCGCGCGCTTCCATGTCCTGGCCGTTTTCCACGGCACGCGGCAGAAAAGCCGCGATCAGGCTCATGGCCTTGAGCGCGCAGGCGTCGGTAATCGGGGTGGCAATGGTCGACACATAGGCTTCGATGGCGTGAGTCAGTGCATCCATGCCGGTGGCGGCAGTGAGCGAAGGCGGCATGCCAGCCATGGTTTCCGGGTCGTTCACCGACAGGATGGGCGTGGTGTGCTTGTCCACGATGGCCATCTTGATATGGCGCGCCTCGTCAGTGATGATGCAAAAACGCGTCATCTCACTGGCCGTACCGGCGGTGGTATTGATGGCCACCAGCGGCAGCTGCGGCTTGGCCGACTTGTCCACGCCTTCGTAATCCTGGATCTTGCCGCCATTCACCGCGACCAGGGCAATGCCCTTGGCACAGTCATGCGGCGAGCCGCCACCCAGCGAAATCACCACATCACATTGTTTTTCCTGCAACAGTGCCAAGCCAGCATTGACGTTGGCGCAGGTCGGATTGGGGTGTACGCCATCGAATACCGCCGACTGGATATCAGCCGCAGCCAGCAGCGCGGCCACCTTGTCGGCAAGACCGGTCTTGACCAGGCCGGCATCGGTCACGATCAGCGCACGTTTGAAACCCTGGGCCTGCATGCTGTCTACGGCCTGCTGCAAGCAGCCGGCTCCCATCAGGTTGACGGAAGGAATGAAGAAAGCGCTGGTAGCCATGATGATCTCCTTAGGGTGGGGTGGGTGCGGCCGGCTTGCATTGGAAAGCAAGCCGGAAACAGGAGAACCATTCGGCCCTGCCTGCCGCGCCAGTAAGGTTTGGCTCCATCTTGGCACTCCAGTGGAATGGCATATTGCGTCAGATCAAACCCGGTCCCTTGTAGCTGCAGCACTACAAAACCCGGTTGCGACAAGGCCTTGCCACCGGACACCGCAGACAGCAGATGCACACCCGTGCGCATGGGGCGATAATCGCGTTTTCACTTGTCAGAGCACGCCATGCACACCCTGCTAGCCCGCGACTACCCGGCCACGCCGTGGAAAAACGGCGGCGGCACCACCCGCCAGATCCTGATTTCACCGCCGGATGCCACACTGGATGATTTCGACTACCGCATCAGCATGGCCAGCGTGGCCAGTGACGGTCCGTTTTCGCACTTTGCCGGGGTGGACCGCCAGTTGCTGCTGCTGGACGGCAATGGCCTGCTGCTGGTACGTGGCGACGGCAGCCACAGCCTGCTGGATGTTCACAGCCACCCGCTGGCCTTTGCCGGGGAAGAGCCTATCAGCAGCCGGCTGCAGGATGGGCCGGTGCTCGACTTCAATGTGATGACCCGCCGCAACCGCTACCAACAGCAGGTGGAAAGCTTTGAGCTGCACGGGGTGCGCCAGTTACAAAGCAGTGACGAAGTGTTGCTGGTGATGCTGGCGGCAGGCAAGGCACTGGAAGTGCGCCGAGAAGATGGCCGCAGTTGCGTGCTGCAGCCACAGGATGCCTTGCTGCAGCAACTGGCGGTAAGCCTGACGCTGACCAGTACCATGCCGGTCCGCATCATCGTCGTGCGGCTTAACCGGCAAAGCCCGGAATGAACTACCTGGCCCACCTGCATCTGGCACCGGACGATGCGGCGGCACGGGTGGGGAATCTGCTGGGCGACTTTCTCAAGCCATCCCATGCCGGACACCTACCGCAGGCGCTGCAGCAAGGCATGGCCCTGCACCGGCGGATAGACAGCCACACCGACAGCCACCCGCTGGTGGCACACAGCAAGCAGCGCATTGCCGCAGAGCGGCGGCGCTACGCCGGCATCCTGGTGGACATTTTCTACGATCACTTCCTGGCACGGCACTGGACCGAATTTGCCAGCATGCCGCTGGCGGATTTCACCGCCCGCAGCTATGCCGAACTGGAAGCACACCGGCAATGGCTGCCACCGCGCCTGCTGGACATATTGCCGCGCATGCAGACCGAGGACTGGTTGCTGTCCTACGCAGAAGTGGACGGTATTGCCGCAGTGCTGCGCAGCTTTTCCCGCCACCGCATACAGCGCGACAATCCCGTTGCCGCTGGCATTGACGACCTGCTCCAGCACTATTCAACGCTAGAACAGGACTTTCTGGACTTTTACCCGCAATTGCAGCAGGCATTGGTCACGGACCGCAGCTAAGCGGCCCGCACTGCATCAGCGATGTAACAGGTTGGCGTTGCTCTGGATCAGTTCGGAGAACAGCTGCTCCACCCCTTCCCACATGATCTGCACCCCCAGACACATCAGAATGAAGGCCGACAGGCGCAGGAACACCACCGAGCCAGTCTGCCCCAGATAAGCCAGCAGCTTGTCGGCATGGCGGTAACACATGTACACCAGCACGGCCAGCGACAGCACCGCCGCCAGACTGGCCATCGGCACCAGCATGTATTTCACCATCGGCTTGCCGGTTACCGTCATCGACGCACCCAGGGTGATGGAAACCGAGATCGAACCTGGCCCCACTGTCAGTGGAAAAGTCAGCGGATAAAAGGCCCGCTGCTTGAGTTCGTCACGGTTTTCCTGCCGCACCGGCTCGCTGGAAGGCTGATTGCTTTCCGCCGGGTTGTCATTGAGCATGCGCCAGGCCGCCAGCGAAATCAGCAAGCCACCAGACAGCTGCACCACCGGCAGCGACACACCGAAAAACTCCAGCACGAAACTGCCCACATACATGCTGCCCAGCAACAGCAAAAAGCAGTACATGGCAATACGCCGCGCCAGAAAAGCCCGCTGCTGCGTGGTGTTGCGCGCGGTCATGGAAATGAAAATGGGCACCAATCCGGGAGGATTGATAATGGGCAGCAAGGCTGCCAGCACAAACAGATATTTGCTGAAAAAAAGTGACATCAGGGCCATATTATTGTTCTCCGGGCAGGCTCCGGCCTGCTTGGTGGGGGATGGTGCGTCTCGTGATGCATCTTGTCATGCCGTGCATTGCGCGGCGATTGTAACGTGCGTATCACTACCATACAGCGCAGCCGACAAAAAATTTGTGTGCCAGACCAGCACATTCATGAAAAAGGCCCGGCAACGCCGGGCCTTGTCCTCAGAGCTGAAGATGCACTCAGTCAGCGGCCTGCTCTGCCAGACGACCGGACGGCTCGACCGGTTCCAACTGCGCATGCGCTTCGGCCAGTTCAATCCGCTCCAGCGGAATCAGCGTGCTGCCATGCTTCCATTTGTAGCCCAGCCACAGCAGCAGAAACAGCGGAATGCCGATATAGGTGGCGATAATGCCATTCCAGTCGACCTTGGCGCTGGTGAAGGCGGCATAGTTCTGCCCCAGCATGATCAGCATGCACAGCGCAAAGGCAAACAGCGGCCCCAGCGGAAACCAGCGGGCGCGGTAAGGCAGATCGGCCAGATCATAGCCCTGCTGCACATAGGCACGGCGGAAACGGTAATGGCAGATGGCAATCCCCAGCCAGGCGATGAAACCGGTCATGCCGGAGGAATTCAGCAGCCACAGGTATACCGCATTGCTCTCGAACAGCGAGGTAAGGAAGCACAGGCCGGCCACCAGCGTGGTGGCATACAGGGCATTGCGCGGCACGCCACTGGCAGACAGCTTGCCGAACCAGGCCGGGGCCATCTTGTTCTGCGCCATCACGTACAGCATGCGGGTGGAAGCATACATGCCGGAATTCCCCGCCGACAGGATGGCCGACAGGATCACCGCATTCATCAGGCTGGCCGACAAGGCGAGGCCGGCGCGGCTGAACACCAGGGTGAACGGGCTGGCACCCACGTCCTGCACATCGTTCTTCAGCAGCATCGGATCGTTATACGGCAGGATGAAGCCGATGATCAGGATGGACAGCATGTAGAACATCAGGATGCGCCAGAAAATCTGCTTCACGGCGCGCGGGATTGTTTTGGCCGGGTGGCTGGATTCGCCCGCAGCCACGCCGATCAGCTCAGTGCCCTGGAAGGAGAAACCCACAATCATCGACACGCTGACAAAGGCCGCCATGCCACCGACAAAGGGGCCATCACCATGCATGAACACATTCAGGCCAGGCGAATAACGGCTACTGTCCGGATTGGTCATGATGCCCCAGATCATCATGAAACCCACGATGATGAAGGCAATGATGGTGACCACCTTGAGCATGGAGCACCAGAATTCCGCCTCGCCAAAGCCTTTTACCGAGAAATAGTTGAGGGCAAAGATGACGGCCAGAAACACCGCGCTCCACACCACGCCCGGTACATGGGGTAGCCAGTAATGCATGACGATGGAAGCCGCTGCCAGTTCCACCGCAATGGTGACCGCCCAGTTGTACCAGTAATTCCAGCCCTGGGCGAAACCGAAGGAGTGGTCGACAAAACGCGAACCGTATACCTGGAAGGAGCCGGACACCGGCATGAAAGCTGCCATCTCCCCCAGACTGGTCATCAGGAAATACACCATCAACCCGATCAGCGCATACGACAGCAAGGCCCCACCCGGCCCGGCCGAAGCTACCGTGGCACCGGAGGCCAGAAACAGGCCGGTACCGATGGAGCCGCCAATGGCGATCATGGACAAATGGCGCGCCTGCAGGCTGCGCCTAAGTCCTTCGCCTTCTCTATTGTTTTCCATAAGTCTGTCCTACTGCAGAGTTTACAACTGATAGCGTTTTGCTCCACATGCAATATCAGCAAAACATGATGATCGAAACTCTACAGGATGTCAGCAAGAGAAAGATTTATCCAGTGCATTTTTGTATTGAATTGTAAGAATATGAATAATGAATTTTCCTTTTGTGACACACATCAAGTATTCAGTGTGCATCAGCACCGCCACTCATCCCATCACCCTGCCCTATTGCCTGTAGCAGCCGCCCACCATCGAGTAGAAAAACACCTGCACAGCAAGCAACTGACAGCCCACAGGACTACGCCGCATGCAACAACATACAACCGCGCTAAGCTGCGGATGCATAAGTGTTTTTGCCATCACCAGGCCAAACCCGGCTGCCAATGTGAAGCCACTGTGCATTTGCACTGACAAATCAGCCATTTAGCTGTATAATGCGCGCTGCCTCCTTCCGGACCGTTCCCCAACCGGGGTTTCAATCCGTCTGCCTTGCCTTGGTAACGGCACATTTTTGCCATGTGCTGCCAGTCTTACCTGCTTGGTTATCGATAGAAGCAATCTGTTATCACAGATCGTGCGGCGCTCCGTGAGGGACTGCCGCATGGGCTATTGGCCCACCCGTTACACTGAAAGGAATCGTTAATGTCCAAAGAAGACATGATCGAACTGCAAGGCGTCGTTATTGAAATGCTGCCGGAATCGCGCTTTCGAGTGCGCCTGGACAACAATGTTGAAATCCTGGCCTATGGCTCGGGAAAAATGAAGATGCACCGCATCCGCGTACTGGTCGGTGACCGTGTGACCGTGGAAATGTCACCGTACGACCTGACCAAGGGTCGCATCAACTTCCGCCACCCGACTGCTCCTGTCGGCGGCCCGGCTCCGCAGCACTTCAAGCGCCGCTAAGCAGCCACGCCTGTCTCGCGGCCACTCAGCCCACCTGTGGGTCGCGCAGCCTCCCCCTTCTGCACTGTCGCCGGCAAGCAGCCCGGCACGCATGCAGAAATGCTCCGTTATTGCCTTAAAGCTGGCCTGCCACGTGCTGGCATCGGCAAGGCCGACGGCTGCACCTCAACCGCCCTCCGCCGCTTTTTTCATAAAACATACACACACCAGCCACGTCATAACCGGTTCTGCTTACTAAATCGGTACTTATCCGTTTTTTAACTGGAAAGATTGCATGACACCTGCTTAGATTGAGGAATACTCACTCCTCCATCAGCGCGTCAGCCATGACCAGCAAACCACCAAGACAGATCCTGCTTGCCGAAGACAGCAGCAGTCAGCGCAATCTGCTGAAAGCACTGTGTCAGCAGATTCCGAATGCCGTGGTACATGAGGCAGCCGATGGCAGCTGGGCCTTCCAGCTCAGCCGCCAGATTCCGAAGCTGGATCTGGTGATCACCGACCTCAACATGCCGGGCATGGATGGCATCGAACTGGTGGAACACCTATCTCGCCAGCCGCACATCCCATCGCTCATGCTCATCAGCGGTCACTCGCCGGAATTGCTGGCCAATAGTGTGCGCGCCGCACAGGAGCTGGGTTTTACCGGCATTGGCCATCTGGCCAAACCGATTGATGATGACCTGTTCCTCACCGAGATCACCCGCCTGCTGGATGTGCCACAGGACATCATCGACAACAAGAGCAGCCTGCCGCTGATCGACATCATTACCGGCCTGGCGCACAACCAGTTCTGTGCGTTCTATCAGCCCATTTATGACCTGCGCCAGGGCAAGGCGGTGCAGATCGAAGCCTTGGCGCGCTGGCGTCACCCCACCATGGGCATTCTGGGACCCAACCAGTTCATCGGCATGCTGGAACATGAAGGCTTCATTTCCCTGCTGACCCACCGCATCGTGCAAACCAGTCTGGATTTGCTGACCCGCGGACCGGACACGCAGGACCTGCGACTGTCCATTAATCTGTCGCGCCGCCTGCTGGATGACCGGGAATTCCTGGACTGGCTGGTAGATCAGGTATCCTCGCGCGGGCTGGCTTTCGACCGCATCGTGCTGGAAATCACCGAAACCATGGCCTTTACCAATTTTGGTCACACCCTGGCCACGCTGCTGCGGCTGCGCATGCGTGGTTTCGAATTGTCACTGGATGATTTTGGCACCGGCCACACCACGCTGGAGCACATCAAGAACCTGCCACTGACCGAGCTCAAGTTTGACCGCATCCTGATCAAGGACATCCACCGCGACGCCCGTAGTCAGAGCATCATCGCCGGCATGGCCAACATCGCCCGCGAGCTGGGCTTGCGCATGGTGGCCGAAGGCATAGACGACACCCAGGATCTGGATTACCTGTGTGCGCACCACCCCGACATCGAATTGCAAGGCTTCCTGCTATGCAAGCCGGTACCGGCGGAAGAGCTGGGCAAGCACATATTCCCCAGCTGCCAGGCCAGCCGCCGCGCCTGAACCCACTCAGCTGCGCTCAGTCATCCACCCTGCCCCGCAAGGCCTTGATGCCGCTGCGCCGGGATTTTCCCTCCAGCCGGCGCTGACGCGAACCATAGGTAGGGCGCGTGGCATGTCGCGTCTTGGGCTGCTGGGACACGCCATCCACCATGGTTTGCAGCCGGGCCAGCGCATCATCGCGATTCAGCTCCTGGGTACGGTGCTGCTGCGCCTTGATGATAATCACACCGTCCTTGCTCAAGCGGGCATCCGCCAGCGCCAGCAGGCGCTGCTTGATATGATCGGGCAGGCTGGAGGCCATCACATCAAAGCGCAGATGGATAGCCGAGGACACCTTGTTAACGTTCTGACCACCCGCGCCCTGCGCCCGGATGGCCGTCAGCTCTACCTGCTGCGGATCAACCGGATAGCGACTCACCGTCACCCTTCCCTGCTGCCAAAGCCTGCAACACCTGCGCGGTACTGCGCACCCTCCCCAGTCGCGGAAAGATGTGCTTGACCGAAAACTGGTGGCACTCCAGCAACTGGCAGCTCATGGCATCTTCGGCCAGGACGACCGCATAGCCGCGCTCCCAGGCAGAACGCGCAGTGGAGTCCACGCCGATATGGGTGGAAATGCCCGCCAGCACGATGGTGCGTATGCCACGACGGCGCAGCTGCAGGTCCAGCTCGGTACCGTAAAACGCATTCCACTGCCGTTTGATGATCTGGATATCGCTGGCAGCCACTTCCAGCTCGGCCGGCTGCTGCAACCAGTTGTCCGGCACCGGCGTAGAGGGCGGCACCAGATCAGTGGGCAGCTTGAGCGCATCGCCACCATCAGCCGACCACCCCACCCGCACCAACACCACCGGTGCGCCAGCCGCACGGAATGCTTTGGCCATGGCAGCAGAATGCTCCAGCACTTGCTCGGTGTCATAAGGCTGCTTGGCAAAACCCAGAATTCCCTGCTGCAAGTCGATCAGAATCAGGGCGGTGGTGGCGGGGTCCAGATGATCCGGCATGACTATCCTCAAGAGTGAATTTGCAGCCGAGACAATACTACCGGCCATACCTTACAGACAAGAAAAATGGCGAGGTGCCGCAGCACATCGCCATTTTGTCGCGTCCGTCCAGCCAGACGGGTGACCATGGTACTCAGTCCGGCAAGGCTACTTTGCCATCTTTGCTGAACTGGTAGTCCTTGAACACATGCTCGGCACTGAGGATCTGGTAGCTGCCGTCTTCATTGCGACGGGTGGTGTCCTTCAGGCGATAGGTGTACTGACCGCAGGTCCAGCAGTCGAAATTGCGCATATGGGTGCACAGACAGGTCTTGTCCATCACCTTGATGCGGCGCTCACCCGGATGGGCTGCCACTTCGCGGTTGTAAGCCTGGATATAGGAACAGCTGCCATTGGCGTCCAGCAGATAGCCGTAGGCCTCGCAATTGGGGCGAATGCCATCGCCAATGGCCGGGCAGGACTTGATCATGCGCATCGGGTAACCGGTCGGCGACAACTGGTTCACCTCGATATCGTCTTCGTTGGCCTTGAAGTATTCCTGCTGTACCTTTTCCGGCAGACCGCATTCGCTGGTGACGGTAAAGCGGGTGGCCACCTGCACCGCGCCGGCACCGTTTTCCAGAAAACCGACTGCATCACTGCCGGTAAAGATGCCACCGGCCGGAATCAGCGGGATATCCAGCTGCTCTGCCTGCATCCAGGTGCGGATTTCAGCCACGATGGTGGCCAGATCGTACTGCGCCCAGTCCATGCCAAAGCCCAAGTGGCCGCCAGCCAGCGGGCCTTCCACCACCACATAGTCCGGCAGACGGCCGGTACGGGAGGACTTTTTCAGGAACAGCTGCAGGGCGCGCAAGGACGAAACAATAATGCCCAGCTTCACGTCGCGGAAACGCGGGTGATCTTCAATCAGCGCGAAGGAACCCAGGTGCAGGCCGGCTGCCAGAGTAATGCCGTCAATGCCGGCATCCATGGCAGTTTGCATGCGTACGCGCAGGGTTTCCTTGGGCGCGTTCATGGTGAGCTTTTCCATGCAGTTGATGAAAATCAGCCCGTCGCCCTTTTTGGCTTCCATGGCCGAGCCCACATGCAGCTTGGTGGCTTCAGCCAGAATGCCCAGGTCGAACTTCACCACCGACTTGTCGGCGTTCTCGACGTTGAATTTGTACTGCTTGAGCTTGTCCTTGACGAACTTGGTGTTGAAGCGACGGTCCGTCACCGTAGGCACCATGGCATCGGAGATATGACCGATACCACCCAGACGGGCAGCCTCCAGCGACAGGGCCACGGTGGAAATGTCCACGCCCATGCCGCCCACCATGATGGGAACCAGTTCTTGCTTGCCCAGACGCAGGCGGAAATCGTCAACACACTTCATTTTGATGCACCTCAGTTTGGCTGGGCGGCATTATCCCCCATCCCTCGCCACAAAATCCACTTTTCTAGAGTTTTTGCTCACACCCCAGGTAAGTGGCGCTGAACAGCAGCAGTGCGGGACCGGCAAACAGGCATCCACACTCAGCTTAGACCGGCTTTGTTACGCCCAGTGCATGGATTCAGCTCTCTTTGAGCGGTAGCTGATGGCGGCTGTCCTTCAGGGTTTTCATCACGATGTGCGAGCAGATGTCGCGCATGCCCGGCACCTTGCGACAGCGTAGCTACAGGATGCCATTGCACGGTCCAGTCACCACATAGGCTGCCATCACATCCTCAAACGCAGCTATCTGCTGCAACAAAGCTTCATGCCACTGGTCGGGTGCAGTGGACAAACGCAAATCAAGCCCCTCTTCCAAAGCTCGCATCCAGTGCAGGCCGGTAGGCACCCATACATGTCTAGCAGTGCTTATTACCAGCAGCACTGTTGCATATTTATTGGGAGTATCACCGCATAAATTTAACAGAATAGTTCGCAACTAAGTATTTTATCAGCGATGGACAGCATCACTAAAATTAACCATCAACCATGATAAAACATACCACCCGATTCAAAGACAAAATATCACAGAAAAATACATGAAAACACAATCACTCTGCTCACAGCACATCATATTAATTTTTACACTGATATTCATCTGGAGCGGCGGTTGGTTTTTTACCAAAACTGGGCTTGAAAGCTCCACACCACTCTCGTTCAATGCCATTAGATTTCTATTAGCTGCAGCAATAATGCAAATTACTCTGAACTTAACACCCAACCACAAATCAGCATCTAAAAGACACTGGCCCGTAATCATCGCAGTAGGAATATTTCAAACTGGCTTAATGTTTTCCTTGGCTTCTTTCGGAATGATGCAGACTAACCTAACAAAGACGGTCATACTGGTCTATACAACACCTTTATGGGCCAGCTTTCTTGGGTGGCATTTTCTGAATGAAAAATTGGATAAAACGCAATGGGCAGGTTTACTCCTTGGATTAACAGGCATTGTATTCATAATACTACCAGAAATTAAACTAGGGAAAATATTCGGCATATTAATTCTACTAGCATCCGCACTATCATGGTCCATAGCAAATTTATTATTTAAAAAATACTTATCCAGCTACGATAAACTTTACATAGGAACATGGCAAATTACTATTGGCGCCGTATTTTTACTTATCTTGAGTATAGTAATCGATAAAGAAATTTCCTTTCAAGCAAGCATGAACAGCATTATTTCACTGTTATATGTGAGCATATTTGGATCCATTATTGCATTTTCCATATGGTTTCATTTAGTTACAAAATTAAGCTTACTGCAATCAAGCATGGTAACACTAGGCGTCCCAATCACAATCATGGCAGCTGATGCCATTCAGAATGAAAACATGAGCTCTACACTAGTAACTGGAATGCTTTGCATACTGCTGGGCATTTATTTCGCTATAAAAAATAACTAAAGTACTCCTTTCAATTCAATCTATTTCTTCAGATAGACGCAACGTCTATAGCAACTAAGCAGGAATAAATCTGCTCCATCATGCAAAAAGCCACCCCGCAGGGTGGCTTTTGACTTGCACAGCCGAAAACCGCTCAGCCGCGCAGGCGGCGCAGCACTTCTTCCTTGCCAATCAGCGCCAGCACCGCATCCACCGACGGAGTCTGGGTGGTGCCACACACCAGCACGCGCAGCGGCATGCCCAGCTGGCCCATCTTGATGCCTTCTTCGGCGCAGAAAGGCTTGAACAGTTCGTGGATGCTTTCGGCGGTCCAGCTGTCCAGTGCAGCCAGCTTGTCGGCAAAGCGGGCCATGCGTGCCACGGCATCGCCAGCCAGGTGCTTTTCCACATCGGCAGCAGCGGCTTCGCGCTTCTTGTAGAAGTAATCCACTTCCAGCGCCAGCGCGTTCAGGTCCTGGATGCGCTCTTTCACCAGTGCAATCACGTCCTCGATAGCCGGGCCGTTGGTGGTATCCACACCGGCGGCAGCCAGACGCGGGGCAATCAGCGCTGCCAGACGGCTGTTGTCAGCGGCCTTGATGTGCTGGGCGTTCAGCCACAGGAATTTTTCCTGGTTGAAACGGCTGGCCGAGGCGCTGACCGCTTCCAGGCTGAACCATTCGACAAACTGCTTCATGTCGAAGAATTCATCATCGCCATGACCCCAGCCCAGACGGGCCAGGTAGTTGAGCAGCGCTTCCGGCAGGATGCCCTTGTCGGCGTAGTCCACCACGCTCACCGCGTCGCGGCGCTTGGACATCTTCTGGCCGTCCTCATTCAGGATCATCGGCAGATGGCCATACACCGGCAGTGGCGCATTCAGCGCCTTCAGGATGTTGATCTGGCGCGGGGTATTGTTGACGTGGTCGTCACCGCGGATCACATGGGTGATCTGCATGTCCCAGTCGTCCACCACCACGCAGAAGTTGTAGGTGGGGCTGCCATCCGGGCGGGCGATGATCAGGTCGTCCAGCTCGGTATTGGAGAATTCGATACGGCCCTTCACCGCGTCGTCCCAGGCGACGGTGCCGTCCAGCGGGGTGCGGAAGCGGATTACCGGCTCCACGTCAGCCGGAATCGCCGGCAGGGTTTTGCCTTCTTCCGGACGCCAGCGGCGGTCGTAACGCGGCTTTTCACCCTTGGCTTCCTGCTCGGCGCGCATGGCTTCCAGCTCTTCCTTGCTGCAATAGCAGCGATAGGCATGGCCGGATTCCAGCAGCTGCTGGATGACTTCCTTGTAGCGGTCGAAACGCTGGGTCTGGTAGAACGGACCTTCGTCATAATCCAGGCCTACCCAGTGCATGCCGTCCATGATGGCCTTGACCGACTCCGGCGTGGAGCGTTCAAGGTCGGTGTCCTCGATGCGCAGCACGAAAACGCCGTTGTTCTTGCGGGCATAGGCCCAGGAAAAGAGTGCGGTACGCACGCCACCAATGTGCAGATAGCCGGTGGGGCTGGGGGCAAAGCGGGTACGGATCATGATGGAATGAGGTCCAGCCGGATGAAGAAAGGCGCTATTGTACGCCGCCAACAAAACAGCCCGCAAATGCGGGCTCGGAATATCGGCCAGGCCCTCCCGCTTGCCAGACTGAGGGAGGGCCGGAGAACAGATCAGAACCGATCAGATCAGCGCGCTGACCACCGGCAACATATGGGCTGGCAGCATCTGCGCCATCAGCCAGAACGCAGTACCGGCCAGCATGGCGGCCATGCCGCAGTTGAAGGCGCGCAAGCGCCGCGGCGAGGCCAGCCAGCGGCGGATGGCCACGCCACTGCCCGCCCACAGCGCAATGCAGGGCAGGCCCACGGCAAAGGTGATGGCGGCAAACAGCGCACCGGCCAGCAGCGGGTCCATGTGCTTGGGCAAAAACACCACCGCAATATTGAAGCCCATCAGCCACACCTTGGGGTTGAGCCAGTTGAACAGCAAACCACCGCTAAGGCCCATCGGTGCCGCCGCGCCATCAGCTTTGTCCACCGCGCCTGCTCGCGCCATGCCCCAGGACAGCCACAACAGATAACTGCAGCCAGCCAGTGCCAGATACAGCTGCACGCTGCTGATCAATCCGGCCACCTGCCCCAGGAATACCGTCATCAGGCCGATCTGCACGGCCAGTCCCAGTGCCATGCCCAGCAAGGCCGGCAGCGTGCGGCTGAAACCGTAATTGACGCCGGACGAGGCCAGCACCAGGTTGTTGGGGCCGGGGGTGATGGACATCACCAACAGATAGGTGACCAGGGCAACAAGATTCATGACAACTCCAGAGCAGTGCTGGCGGTGGACAGGCTTGCCGTAATCCGGCTTGTGGCCCGACAGGCAAACCCTGCCACCGCACCATGTTTTTGATGCTGTCATGGTACGTAAAGCAGCTGGACAATAACAGATTCAGAAAAATACAATTGAGACCATAACAGTTATGCAATCCCCAAACTGTTATGGTTCACTTTGCCAAAAACTGTGCCGGACAGCCGTCCGCCGCCCAAGGAATGCACCATGAATCAGGAGCCGCTCTACCAGCAGCTGGTCAATGAATGGATCACGCTGATCCAGAACGGCGTAATGCAGGCTGGCGAACGGCTGCCTTCTGTCCGCAAGGCCTGCGACATCCACAAGGTCAGCCCGTCCACCATTCTGCTGGCCTACCGCACACTGGAAGACCGCGGCTTTATCGAGGCGCGGCCGCAATCCGGCTTTTATGTCAAAGCCGCCGCCAGCCTGCCGCTGCCACGCATGCGCCGCCAGAGCGAAGCCGCGCCCACCGGCGAAGTGGTGGACCATATCGAAGCGGTAATGCGGGTGCAGACGTCAGCTGACTTCATCGACCTGTCCCTGGCCAGTCCGCGTGGCAGCGACTTCTACCCCACCAACCGCTTCAAGCACATCATGGGGCGCTTGCTGCGCCAGCAACCGGAGCTGACCACCGACTACCCCTTCCCGCCCGGCTCGGCCCGCTTGCGCCGCCAGATTGCCCAGCGCGCGGTCAGCTGGGGCTGCGTGCTGGCCCCGGACGACATCGTCATCACCAATGGCTGTTCCGAAGCACTGCAACTGGCCTTGCGCGCCGTATGCAAGCCGGGTGATACGGTGGGGCTGGAATCACCCACCTATTTTTACCTGCTGCCACTGCTGAAAAGCCTGGGCCTGTCGGTGATCGAGATTCCCACCCACCCCAATAGCGGCCTGTCGCTGGATGCGCTGGAATTGCTGCTGTCGGAAAAGCGGCTGCAAGCCATTGTGACCATGCCCACCGTGCACAACCCGCTGGGCAGCACCATGCCGCCGGAAGCCAAGCGCCGGCTGGCACAGCTGGTCAACGACTACCGGGTGCCCCTGATCGAGGATGCCCCGCACGCCGACCTGCATTACGGCAGCCAGACGCCGGACGCGGTAAAGGCCTTCGACCGCGATGGCTGGGTGCTGCTGTGCTCCAGCTACAGCAAGACACTGGCACCGGGTTTTCGTATTGGCTGGATTGCCGCCGGGCGCTTTGCCCGCGAAGTGTTGCAACTGAAATGCGCCAGCTCGCTGGGTCAGCCGCGTCTGCTGGAAGAAACCCTGGCCGAATACCTGGAAAGCGGTGGTTACGACCACCACCTGCGGCTGATCCGTCGCCATTTCATGAGCCAGATGGAAAGGCTGCGCGGCACGGTGGCCAGCCGCTTTCCGCAAGGCACCCGCGCTACCCTGCCCTCCGGCGGCTGCCTGCTGTGGGTGGAACTGCCCGCTGGCGTGGACACGCTGGAGCTGTTTCATGCCGCACTGGCCGAGCGTATTACCGTGGTGCCGGGGGTGATGTATTCGGCGCGTGGCCGTTATCGCAACTGCCTGCGGCTGTCGTGCTGCTATCCGTGGAACGAAGCCTACGAACGGGCGCTGGTGCGGGTGGGCGAGCTGGCCTCCGGCATGGGCGGCAGCGGGCTGATCACGCTGGGGGACTGAAGCATGCAACAAGTCTGATCCTGGTCAGAGCCTGTTACCCGCAGCGTGGCTAAGCTGCCCGGCCCGGTGTCGGACAATTGTCGCTCCGACGTGAATCGACTATGCTCGAAACAGGCCGGACGGCACGCCCCGACCGGCTGTCACACCCGATACACCCCACATCTGCGAGCTATGACCCCATGTGCCAGCTATTAGGCATGAATTGCAATACCCCGACCGACATCCTGTTTTCCTTTGAAGGCTTCCACCGCCGTGGCGGCCTCACCGATCACCATGCCGATGGCTGGGGCATTGCCTTCTTTGAAGGCAAAGGCTGCCGCATCTTTCTGGATGACAAGCCCTCGGTGGAATCCGCCGTCGCCCATCTGGTACGCAATTACCCGATCAAGTCGCAAAACGTCATCGCCCATATCCGCAAGGCCACTCAGGGCGAGGTGAATCTGGCCAACACCCACCCCTTCATGCGCGAGATGTGGGGCCAGTACTGGATTTTCGCCCA
Source organism: Aquitalea denitrificans (assembly GCF_009856625.1). Classification (GTDB taxonomy): domain Bacteria; phylum Pseudomonadota; class Gammaproteobacteria; order Burkholderiales; family Chromobacteriaceae; genus Aquitalea; species Aquitalea denitrificans. The sequence continues at coordinate 1,283,783 of NZ_CP047241.1, read as the reverse complement.
CAACGGCGACCTGAAAACCTTCCAGCCCGAAGCCGGCTGCCACTTCAACCCGGTAGGCACCACCGACTCGGAACGCGCCTTTTGCTACCTTATGGAGCAATTGCGCCGCAAGTGGTGCAGCGCGCCGCAGCTGGATGAGCTGTTTGCCGAAATCGACCGGCTGGCGGCCGAAATCCGCCAGCACGGCGTGTTCAACTTCATGCTGAGCAATGGCGAAGTGCTGTTTGCCCACTGCGCCACCAATCTGCACTACATCATCCGCCAGGCCCCGTTCAACAAGGCCCATCTGGTGGACGACGATGTCACGGTGGATTTTTCCACCGTGACCACGCCCTACGACCGCGTGGCCGTGGTAGCCACCCAGCCGCTGACCGACAACGAAAACTGGACCCAGCTGCAGCCCGGCCAGCTATTGCTGTTCCGTGACGGAGCCCCGCTACAGGCCAGTGCCGCTTGATGCCCTGCCCGCCCGTTAGCAATAAGCCGCCTCCTCCGGGAAGCGGCTTTTTCATTCTCTGCCCGGCACTTCCGCGTTATGCTGCAGAAAAGACCGCTTTTACAAAATGGATAACAACCGCGCCACCGGAGAGACATCATGAGCCGCTTCGACTTCAGCCATCCGCCCTTCGACACCCTGACGCCCAGCGAACAGCAAACGCTGGAAAAACACGCCGACATCCAGTTTTTTGCCGATGAGGAATGCCTGCTCGGCCCCAGCGACCGGGTAGAAGCCCTGTATGTGGTGCTCAAAGGTAGTGTGCGCGAAATGGCGGGCGACGAAGTCATCACCCTCTACCGCGAGCGCGACACCTTCGACGCCCGCGCCATGGTGGCCGGCCAGACCCCGCACCGCTTTGTGGTGCACGAAGAAGCCCTGCTCTACACCCTGCCGCGGGATGTGGTGATGGCGCTGACCGAACAGAACCCGCGTTTTGGCGCGTACTTTTATGCCAGCGTGTCGGAGAAGTTCGGCAGCATGGCGCAGCGTGCCGGCAACCGCGAACTGCAAACCCTGCTGACCGCCACCGTAGGCGATGTCGGGGGGCGTACCCCGGTGTTCGTGGACGGCAGCACCAGCGTGCGTGAAGCGGCGCGGGTGATGAAGGACAACAAGGTCAAGTCGGTGCTGGTACGCCATGACGGCAAGCTGGGCATTTTCACCACCACTGATTTTCGTGACATCGTGCTCAACGAAGTCCCCGGCAGCACGTCACTGGCCACCCTGTGCCGCTTCGAACTGCTCACCGTCGACGTGGGCGACTTCCTGTTCAATGCGCTGCTGATCATGACCCGGCGCAATATCCGCCGCCTGGTGGTCACCGACAATGGCGAGGCCATCGGTATCTTGTCGCAGGTGGACATCCTGTCCTACTTCTCCAACCACTCCCACCTGATTGCACAGCGACTGGAACGCGCGGATACGCTGGACGAACTGGCGGAAATCTCCGGTCAGATCACCCGTCTGGTACAAATCCTGTTCAGCCACGGCGTGAAAGCCCCGCAACTGGGCCGGCTGGTGCAAACGCTCAATGCGCGGCTGTTCTCCCGCACCTGGCAGCTATTGGCGCCAGCAGAAGTGCAGGACAACAGCTGCCTGCTGGTAATGGGTTCGGAAGGCCGTGGCGAGCAGATCCTCAAGACCGATCAGGACAATGCGCTGATCCTGCGCAACGGCTTCAACCACCCGGAACTGCCCGCCATCTGCGAAGCCTTTTCCGCCGCGCTGGCCCGCTTTGGCTATCCGCCCTGCCAGGGCCAGATCATGGTCAACAATGCCGCCTGGCGGCTGACCGAAAGCCAGCTGCAACAGCAGATTCACCAATGGGTGTACCAGCCGGACGGTGCCGCATTGATGAACCTGGCCATCTATGTGGATGCCGAAGCCGTCGTCGGCGATGCCAGCCTGCTGGAACGCAGCCATGCCTATTTGCTGCAACAGCTACGCGACGATGCCAGCTTTTTCTCGCGCTTTGCCCGCGCCATCGAACAATTCGACACACCGCTGGGACTGTTTTCACACCTGCTGACCAAGGAGCGCAACGGCAAGGCCATGCTGGATCTGAAAAAAGGCGGCATTTTCCCGCTGGTCCATGGCGTGCGTTCGCTCTCGCTGGAACACGGAATCAGCCAATGCAACACCTTCGACCGGCTGCATGCGCTGGCCGAAGCCGGACACCTGGACAGGGAGCTGGCCAATGAAATCGCTGAATCACTATCCTTCCTGCTCACCCTCAAGCTCAGTCAGGGCTTGCAGCAGGTCTCGCTGGGCAAGCTGCCGGGCAACCAGATCGAACCGGATCAGCTCTCCACGCTGGAACGCGACCTGCTGAAAGACGCCCTGGGCGTGGTGAAGAAATTCCGCACCCAGCTGCGCCACCATTTCCGTCTGGGGAGCTTCTGATGCTGGGCAATCTCAAACGCCAGTGGCAGCGCCGCATGCTGAAAGACCCGCGCTATGCCACCCTGTTTGTCGACGACACACAGGAGGTGGTCAGCGTGGACTGCGAAACCACCAGCCTGAAAGTACAGGAAGCCGAGCTGTTGTCGATTGGTGCAGTACGGCTGCGCGGCAACCGCATCCTGTCCAGCCAGGCCTTTTATGTGCTGGTAAAACCCACGCGCAAACTGGAAAGCCGCAATATCAGCATTCACGGGCTGCGGCCCATGGATGTGTCGGAAGGTCTGGATGCTGACGACGCGGTGCGGCAATTGCTGGACTTCATCGGCGGGCGGCCACTGGTGGGCTATTACCTGGAATACGATGTGGCCGTGCTCAACAAATATGTGCGCGGCATCACCGGCATCAGCCTGCCCAACCGGCAGATCGAAGTCTCCGGCCGCTATTACGACTACAAGTTCAAGCAAAACCCCGGTGCCTACATCGACCTGCGGCTGGCCGAGCTGATTGCCGACCTGCAAGTACCGGCCCTGCCGCGTCACGACGCGCTGAACGACGCCATTACCGCCGGCATGCTGTACCTGGCCTTGAAACAGCGCGGCTTTGGCTGAGCGGCAATCTGCCGCCTGAAAAACAAAAACCCGGCCATGGCCGGGTTTGTCCTGCATGCCTGCTGTCAGCGCAGGCTCAATAGCCCATTTCCTCGTGCTGGGTTTCTACTTGTGTGCCAGCACCCAGCGACATCATCAGCAAGGCAACGCGCTCGTGTACGATCACGGTATGGCTGTTACCGGAAAACTGCATGAAGCGGCGCAGATCCTCACGCACCTTACGCGAGCCGGTCACGTCGATGATGATGTCCACCTGATCACCCTGCTCGGCAATCTCGATGAAATTGCTGGTTACCGGCACACCGCGTGCCCGCGCCAGCTCGATACCGGGCAGACGCAAATCCAGATCGGCCACCCCGACCATTTCAACAAACGGGGCATCCAGCAGTTGCTGGAGCAGCGGGGTGCCGGTTACACCTGCGCCTATCATGCCGATTCTGTATTTTTCCATATCACCCTCGAAGCGTGCGGCAGATTATGCCTTTAGAATAAGAGCCGACACTCTAACAGCAGCGACAAGGCCCTGATTTGAGACAAATCAAACTGCTTGCAGCCAAAGGAAGCGAAAAGGGAAACACACTGGCCTGACGGGCCAAAAAACCACAATACCCGTCCGGTACGGCACTGCCGCAACAGGACGGGCCCAATAGCAATGCTTGCAGCACCAGACGGGCATGCGCAGATGCAGTGCCGCTAATGCAGGCTTTGCCGAGACAGAAAGCGCAGATAGCCCACGCCCTCCAGCCAGAAGCCGCCATCAGCCAGCGGCGTGGCATCTTCCAGGTCACCCAGCGTCAACACCAGGTCCTGACCATCGACATGGGCTTCCAGCACGATATCATCTTCATCAGCAAATTCTTCCGACCCTCCGTGCTGATCCGGCTTGATAAACTGGTTGTTGACCTGAATGTAATCGGACTCATTCAGCAAGCGCAGGATGTTCATGGCAACCTCCGTGTGATGCAGTTGAGAGACAAGGTCACAGCCGACAGTCACCAGCCAGATGCGTCCGTCAGCTGGCGCAGCACTGTCAGGCTGCTCAGCATCGATCCGCATCTTCCATCACAAGCAGCCAAGCTCGGCCATCGACACCGCCTGGCTGCCCGTTACCACAAAATGGTCCAGCAAACGACAATCCAGCAAGGCCAGCGCGGCACGCAGGCTTTCGGTGAGCGCCCGGTCCGCCGCCGAAGGTTCTGCCACCCCGGATGGATGGTTGTGTGCCACGATCACGGCAGCTGCATTGTGTTGCAGACAGCGCCGTGCTACCTCGCGCGGGTAGACACGGGCCTCGGTGAGCGTACCGCTGGCTACTTCCTCCACGGTAATCACCCGGTGCTGCGCCGTCAGAAACAGCACCACAAATACTTCGATATCGCGCCGACCTATCACCCAGCGCAGGTAGTTCTTTACCGCATCCGGCCCATCCAGCGCATCACTCAGCTTCATTTCTTCGGCAAGCGCCCGGCTCGACAGTTCCTTGCATGCCATCAGCTGCGCATACTTGGCAGCCCCAAGACCTGGGCAGCGCTCAAAATCATCCAACCGGCAACCCAGCAGTGCCGCCAGCGAGCCAAACTGTGTCAGCAATTGCCGCGCCATGTCCACGGCGGTCATCCCCCTGATGCCGGTACGCAGGAAGATGGCCAGTAATTCGGCATCCGACAGGGCCGCCGCACCCTGGGCCAGCAATTTTTCACGAGGACGTTCGGCCAGCGGCCAATCGGTGATGGACATGAATGATTTACCCTTACTCTGGCTATAGCCTGTTTGGAAGCAGTCGGCAAACATCATATCCATGCACCGTCATCCACCCCGCCCGGCCAAGGGCCAGTTGCAAGCCGGCAGCGCGGCTAGCGGGAAATTCCGGTAAACTTTCGGCTTTATTGCACAGTTCCCAGGAAGCCCGATGACAGCCAGACGCATCCTGCTTGGCGTAAGCGGTGGCATTGCCGCCTACAAAACTGCCGAACTGACCCGCCTGCTGGTCAAGGCCGGCCATCAGGTAGAAGTGGTGATGACTGAAGCGGCTACCCGCTTTGTTACCCCGGTCACCTTTCAGGCCCTGTCGGGCAATGCGGTCTACACTGATATTTGGGACCCGCGTCCGGACAATGCCATGGCGCACATCCAGCTGTCGCGCCGTGCAGATGCCTTCCTGATTGCCCCGGCCAGTACCAACCTGCTGTTCAAGCTGGCCCACGGCGTGAGCGATGACCTGATCTCCACCCTGGCCGCCGCCCGCACCTGTCCGCTGATTGTCGCTCCGGCGATGAATCGCCAGATGTGGCAAAACCCGCCCACCCAGCGCAATGTCGCTCAGCTCAAGGCTGATGGCGTGGCCGTATGGGGGCCGGACTCCGGCGCGCAAGCCTGCGGTGAAGTAGGTGAAGGCCGCATGCTGGAACCAGAAGCGCTGGCCGAGATGCTGGAAGGCTTTTTCGTGGCCAAGACCCTGGCGGGCAAAAAAGTGCTGCTCACCGCCGGCCCCACTTTTGAAGCCATCGATACCGTACGCGGCATCACCAATATCAGCTCCGGCAAGATGGGTTATGCGCTGGCACGTGCCTGTCGCGATGCCGGTGCCGAGGTAACGCTGATTTCCGGCCCCACCGGCATGCCGGCACCGATAGGCATGCGCCGCATTGACGTTGACAGTGCCCGGCAAATGTACGATGGCGTGATGCAGGAAGTGGGTCATGCGGACATTTTCATCAGCGTGGCCGCCGTGGCGGACTACCGGGTGAAAAACCGTTCCGAGCACAAGATCAAGAAAGGTGCCGGCCTGCCGGTGATCGAACTGGAAGAAAACCCGGACATCCTGGCTACCGTGGCCAGTCTGCCCGCCGCACCGTTCTGTGTCGGCTTTGCCGCCGAAAGCCAGAACCTGCTGGAATTTGCCGAGAGCAAACGCAAGAAAAAACGGCTGCCGCTGCTGGTGGCCAATCTGGCGCAACACGCCATGGGTGCGGACAGCAACCAGGTTGTGCTGCTGGACGATGCCGGTGCGCATGCGCTGCCGGACCTGCCCAAGCCCGCCGTGGCCCGGGCCATTGTCGAGCATCTGACCCATCTGCTGCCTCGTTAAGTCGCAACCACAATCCGACCTTGCCCGACAAGGCAGGCCCACGCGGCCTGCCTGCCCATTTCATTTGCAGGAAAACCATCATGAAACCTGTTGTAGACGTCAAAGTGCTGGACCCGCGCCTGCACGACAACCTGCCCGATTACGCCACGCCGGGCTCCGCCGGCCTCGACCTGCGGGCTGCCATCGACAAGGACTTGCTGATTGCACCGGGTGAAACCCAACTGGTGCCCACCGGCATGGCCATTCACATTGCCGACCCCAAGCTGGCGGCAATGATCCTGCCGCGCTCCGGCCTTGGCCACAAGCATGGCATCGTGCTAGGCAACCTGGTTGGCCTGATCGACTCGGACTATCAGGGCCAGCTGTTTGTCTCGGTATGGAACCGAGGCCACACTGCCTTCCGCCTGGCTCCGCTAGAACGCATTGCCCAGATGATCATCGTGCCGGTGGTACAGGTGGAATTCAACCTGGTGGATGACTTCAGCCAGTCCGAACGCGGCGAAGGCGGCTTCGGCAGCACTGGTCGCAGTTGATGATACATGGCCGGTCAGCACATGGCCGGCCACCTGTTACCACCCTTGTCATTGACTGCCTATAATGAAGCCACCATTTGTCATGAAACAGCTCAGATGCAAGGGATGTGGCCTCAATGGAAATACGCAGTACCTCTTCACTCACCCAGCCATCCACGCTCCCTCTGCCGGAAATCCTGGATAGCCTGGTTGAACTGACGGCCCAGCGCGAGCGCAGAACGCTGGAGATCAGCCTGCTGGCCACGCTGCGCGAGCTGATGGCCGACTGCACCATTGCGCTGTACAACTGTCGCTGGATAGACGGCCACCCCTGGTGGCGCATTCAGTTGGACAGTCTGGAAGAACCCCCCGCACAAAATCAACCCTGGACCCTGCCGGGCAGCAAGATGTTACGCATCCTGTTGCAGCAGGATCAACACCAGGCCATCCACCCTATCGATACCGGCCTGTGTGTACCGCTATACCAGACCAATCAGGTGGTGGCCGTCCTGATGGTGACGCCGTCTGCCCAGGCTGTGGTGGACCACAAACTGCTGATTGCCCTGGCACGCATCCATGAGAATTTTCTCAATCTGCTGCATGCATCTGACAGTGACACCCTCACCGGTCTCTACAACCGACGCAAATTCGACAGCCAACTGTTCTCGCTGGTGGGAGATCCATCTGGTGACAAGCGCCGCATACCGTTGCTGGCCTTGCTGGATATCGATCACTTCAAGCAAGTCAATGACAACTACGGGCATATCATCGGCGATGAAGTCCTGCTGATGCTGGCCCAGCGCATGCAACAGTTTTTTGGCGAGGACGATGGCCTGTACCGCTACGGAGGCGAGGAGTTTGCCATTCTGTTCCACAGCGTCAGCGAGGAAAAAGCCCAGGCCATTCTTGAAGGTTTCTGCACCCGTATTTCCAACCACCCCTTTCCACAAGTGGGCCAGGTAACGGTTAGCATTGGCTTTACCCGACTGGATCAGGGCCTGGTGCCGGCACAAGTCATCGACCGGGCCGACAAGGCGCTGTACTACGTCAAAACCCATGGTCGCAATCAGGTCTGCCAGTTTGAAACCCTGTTGCGGCAGGGACTGGTGCAAGAGGTCGAAATCGCCAGCGGCGACATCGACCTGTTCTGAAATCTAAGCAGCGGTCAGCAGCCAGATCAACGCAGGGAAAAGGCCTCGTGGTGGAAACGCGGCGGCACGGCACGGCTGGCCAGTTGGCGCTGCAAGCTTTGCCCCAGACCCTCCGGCCCACAGAACCATACATCCGCAGCCTCAGGCAGCGCTCCGACATCCAGCCGCTGACCATGATCGCTCTCCAGCAAGTGCAGGCGAATACCCAGCCGCTGGCAAGCATGGCGCACCTCATCCAGCCCAGCAGCTTCGCTGGCCTTGCGTACGCAATAAAAAAAATCCACCGGTATGCCCGCGGGCTGCCAGGAAGACTGCAACCAGGCCAGGAAAGGCGTCACCCCCACCCCACCTGCTACCCACACCTGCGGCCCGGACAAGGGGCGACCATCCACCCCGCCGGTAAAACCGCCATAAGGTCCTTCCAGCATCACCTTGCTACCGGTTTGCACACGACCAGGCAGGCCTGAGGTGTAATCACCCAGCGCCTTGATGACAAAGCGCAGCTCACCATGCCCCGGCCAGGCCGAGGCAATGGTAAAGGGATGCGCGCCCTCGGCAGCATCCAGTCGCAACAAGGCAAACTGCCCAGACTGATGACCTGGCCAGCGCGGTACATCACAACGGATTTCCAGCATATTGCCCGGCAGAGCCTGCACCGCGGTAACCGTGCCGGCATGACGCTGCAAGCTGCCCACCTTGCGCCGCAGAGAAGCCAGTGCGGCATAGATGCCAGCCAGCAGCAGCACCGCCAGCGCCCAGCCCAGCGGGGTCCACCAGAACGCCGTCGGCGTCAGGATGACGCTATGAAACACCCCCATCAGGTAAACCGGGGCAAACAGTTTGTGCAATTTGCGCCAGAAACCATATGGCACCATGCGCAGCAGGGCAATGATCACCAGCCCCAGCACGGCCCAGGCCGCCCACTCTCCCACCTGCTTGGCCAAGCCAGTCCAGGAAAACACATGCGGATGAAATGACCGCACCTTTGGCGCAATCAGACCCAGCTGGATCAGCCAGCGCGGCGACAGATCCAGCAACCAATGGGCAGACAGCATCAGTCCTGCGGCAATACCCAGCCGGCGGTGCAGCCGGTACAGCTTGTCCAGCCCGCCCCACAGCCTTTCCAGCCACAGGGGGCGCATGCCCAACAGCATGCCCAGCGACATCAGCATGATCAGCTCCACGCCGCTTAACAGCATGAATTCGCGACGCCAGGCAAAGTAATTGTCCGGCCAGGGAATGTACAGCGCGTGACACAGCACGAAAGCCAGTGCGGTCAGCAACATGGCACTGGCTAGCGGATAGGCAGTCCAGCGGAAAGTTTTCATGTCCAGAGTCCTGATTGGAAAGATTGAGGACATTGGACTACAGCAGCTTGTCCTACCCTTTAAGCAGCAAGGACGAGATGTTGCTTTGTAATAACAGGGAGGCCAGCCTTAACAATTATTCGCAAATCAGCACAAAACCAGCTACACCAGCGGCAGTGCTATTGACATCCACCCCGGCGGCCCCATTTAATTCCCACTTTTAGCGCGCCGTATACTTTGCAGCGTCACACTTACTCTCCCCGAACAGGAAAATCTCATGGCCATTACCGTTAACGGCGTCGAAATCACTGAAGCCATGGTGCAAGCAGAACAGGAAAACCACGCAGATGCGCCCAATCCGCGCGATGCAACCATCCAGGAACTGGTGCTGCGTGAACTGCTGCTGCAAAAAGCCAAGGCCGAAGGCCTGGACGCTGCCAACCCCAATGCAGCCATTGGCGCCCTGCTGGAAAAGGAAATTCAGGTTGATCCGGTAGACGAAGCCACTTGCCGCGCCTTCTACGATCAATACCCGGAACGTTTCGCCGGCGGCGAATCCGCCGTGGCCAGCCACATCCTGTTCCCGCTGGGTGGCGGTGACGAACTGGGCAATATGCTGGCCAAATCCAAGGCCGAAGGCGTGCTGGCTGAAGTACAGGCCAATCCGTCGCGCTTTGCCGATCTGGCTCGCGAACACTCCACCTGCCCGTCCGGCCAGCAAGGTGGCAGCCTGGGCCAGTTTGGCCGTGGTCAGATGGTGCCGGAATTCGAGCAGGCCGTATTCAGTACCGAAGCCGGTCAAATCACCCCCAACCTGGTGCAAACCCAGTTTGGCTACCACATCATCCAGGTCAACGAACGCAACCAGGGCGGTCAGATCAGCTTTGACGACGTCAAGGAACGCCTGCAGCAATACCTGACCCAGATGGCCGGCAACAAGGCCATGCACGAATACCTGGCCAGCCTGGTACAAGCCGCCAAGATCGAAGGCTACAGCATGCCGGCACTGTAATCAGGCCCGCTGTTAGAGCAAGAGCAAAAGCCGGGTTCACCCGGCTTTGTTCCGCCAGAAGATTAAACAAACAAAAATAACTGTTTCAAACAATCATCCAATCCTGTTACATCCGGTCTGTTATCAAGAAGGACACACCCATGCACTTGTTCTGGTTTTTGATCGTTGGTGTACTTGCCGGCTGGCTGGCGGGAGTGCTGGTCAAGGGGGAAGGTTTTGGCCTGCTGGGCGATATGCTGATCGGCATCATCGGTGCCTATGTCGGCGGCTTCCTGTTTCGTGCGCTGGGCTTGAGCGCCCATGGCATGCTGGGCAGCATCATCATGTCCACCATCGGGGCGGTAGCACTGCTGCTGATCGTGCGGCTACTCAAGCGGATATAGCCGTCCGCATCGCCCGTATCAGGCGTGCAGCCTGACCAGCACAACATGGTCTCAGCGGGCCACTGGCGAGCAGCGCAATGCAGACAGCAGTACGTGACCCGCACTTCACCCAGCCAACACCAGAACTCAAGCCCGTGGCGGCTGATTCAGACCGGCCTGAACCGCTGGACGTGCCAGGAAGGCATCCAGCACGCGCTGCACCTCGACAAAATCGGCATAGCCCACCAGTTCGCCGGCACCATAAAACTGCACCAGGTTACGCACCCAGGGCAGGATGGCCATATCGGCGATGGTGTAATCATCGCCCATGATCCAGCTACGCCCCTTCAAGCGGGCATCCAGCACGCCCAGCAGGCGGCGCGACTCCGCCACGTAGCGGTCACGCGGCCGCTTGTCCTCGAAATCCTTGCCGGCAAACTTGTGAAAGAAGCCCAGCTGGCCAAACATTGGCCCCACTCCACCCATCTGGAACATCAGCCACTGGATGGTTTCATAGCGCAGTGCCGCGTCAGCGGGCAGGAACTTGCCGGTTTTCTCCGCCAGATACAGCAGGATGGCGCCGGATTCGAACAAGGCCAGCGGCTTGCCATCCGGACCCTTGGGGTCAAGGATGGCCGGAATCTTGTTATTGGGATTGAGTGAAAGGAATTCCGGGCTGAACTGGTCGTTGCTGTCGAAACTCACCAGATGCGCCTCATACGGCAGGCCACACTCCTCCAGCATAATGGACACCTTCACACCATTGGGCGTGGGCAGGGAATACAGCTGCAGACGATCCGGGTGCTGCGCAGGCCATTTGTGGGTAATGGGGAAGGAAGACAGATTGTTCATGAGGATGCCTTTGTAAGTGCCAGCCTGGCTGGCTGCGTGATGGCGGGGATACGGGTTGCTTCTACATAGTATGGGCAAAGCAGACAGCAACAAGAACGATTCGCAGAACGCTGTGTTTTGCAACAACGATCAGTGCCCCATCAAACGCGCCAGCACCCAGGCCGCGGCCCGTCCGGGCTGACGGGCTTGCGACCACACCAGGTCCACCTGCACCGCCTTGGGCCAGCCGGCCACTTTCAGCTCGCTCAGCTCATCCCCGCCAAAGTTGACCGCCAGCCAGCTAGGCAGCTCGGACCAGCCAAAGCCCAGCCGCGTCATTTCCAGCAACAGCAGGTAGCTGGGGGCGGACCAGCAGCGCGCACTGAGGGTGGCGCTGGGCGGGCCGTAATAGGTATTGAGCCGCAGCTCGCGTTCGGCAGCCAGTTGCTCGCGGCTGACACTGTGCAAGCCCGCCAGCGGATGATTGCTGCTGACATACAGGCTGCTCTGACTGGCATCCGGCATGGGGTAATAACCGATATCTGCCGGATAGCGCGCCAGCCCGGAAACAAAGCCCAGTTGCGCACGACCACTCTCCACCAGGTCGATGACGTCTTCCTTTTCGGCCACCAGGGTTTCCAGCTCCAGCGCGGGGAACTGCTGTTCAAACAGACGCAGCATCTGCTCCAGCGATTCGGACTGGAAAGTATCGGACAGCACGATGGTGAGCCGTGGCTCCAACCCGCCTCCCAGCAGCCCGGCCACCCGACTGAGGGCATCGCCGGCATCCAGCAACTGGCGGGCATGGCTGAGTAACTGCTGCCCCGCCTGGGTAAGTACCGGCTGGCGACCGCTGCGCTCGAACAGGCTGACACCCAGATCAATCTCCAGATTGGCAATGGCCTCACTGATGGTGGACTGACTCTTGCCCAGCCGACGCGCCGCAGCAGAGAACGAACCCAGCTCGGCTGCCGTGCTGAAGGCGGCAATGGCATCTAGCGACCAGGACATATCGGTTTCTCCGATGGATTTTATTTTTTAACTATCCGACAAACCAATCACAATGTCACCCGAATCACCCGATACCACTACCGGAAAGGACAGCACCATGTCTGCCAACGACAAAAAACACCTTGGCGAACGCATATTGCATGCCGTGTTGTATGAGGTCTGCGCCATGGTGATGCTGGTGCCGCTGGCCGCCCTGCTGACCGGCAGCGGAGTCAGCCTGATGGGGGTGCTGGCGCTGATGATGTCTTGCGTGGCCATGCTGTTCAATATGTTGTTCAACGCGCTGTTCGAGCGGGCAGAACGGCACTGGGGCCTGCAACGCACGCGATGGGTGCGCTGCGCACATGCCCTGCTGTTTGAGGGCGGACTGGTGGTGATGCTGGTGCCGCTGGCGGCCTGGTGGCTTGAGACATCGCTGTGGCAGGCATTACTGCTGGACCTGGGCTTTTTCGCCTTTTTCCTGCCCTATACCTATCTATTCAATCTGGCTTACGACCACTTGCGTCAGCGTGTCATGCAAAACCGGCAAACTGCACTGCCACAAACCAAATAAACCAAGGGAGGCCGAGATGAACAACAACGCCTGGATTTTCCTGAGCATCGCCATTGTGGCCGAGGTGGTGGCCACCTCGTCGATGAAGCTGACTGAAGGTTTTACCCGGCTAGGCCCTTCGCTGCTGACGGCTGCCGGTTACATGCTGTCGCTGTACATGTTGTCGCTGACACTGCGTCACGTACCGGTTGGTGTGGTGTACGCCATCTGGTCCGGTGTCGGCATCGTGCTGGTTTCGCTGGTGGCCTGGCAGCTGTACGGGCAGAAGCTGGACTTGCCGGCCATCGTGGGCATGGCCATGATTATTGGTGGTGTACTGGTGCTGAACCTGTTTTCCCGCTCCGCCGTGCACTAAGACAGGCCGACAGGACGCAAGCAAGACAAAGGGGCAGCTGCCCCTTTGTTCATGCATGCCTGTTCAGAGCTGGGCCAGCGGCAAATCGCTCCCCTGCGAGGCCAGCATACCGCCGCACACCTGATTGCGACCGCTGTGCTTGGCCTGATAAAGATAGTTATCCGCCTGTTTTAGCAGATTGCCGATGTCGCTTTCTTCGGTGGCCGCCATGCCGATGCTGACGGTAAAACGCAAATCTCCCAACGGCGTACTGATTTCCAGATTGGCCAGTGCGCGACGCAGCTTATCCAGTTGGCCCAGCATCACCGCCGCATTCACTTGCTGGCTGAGAATGACAAACTCCTCGCCGCCGAAACGGGCGATGATATCGTCCGGGAAAAATGACTCCAGCAGTCGTGCCGTCTGGTAGATCACCCGATCACCCACATCATGGCCGTAACCATCGTTGATGCGTTTGAACAGATCGATATCCAGCACCGCCACGCCGATATCGTGGCGCAGCCCGCTGGCCTGTTCAAAAAAATGCCGCCGGTTGGACAGGCCGGACAGGTGATCCTTATTGGCGGATTCCTTCAGTGCCTGCAGGTTTTCCACAAACTCCACATTACGAGTAACCCGGCAGAAGAATTCTTCGTAATTGAAGGGTTTTTGCAGATAATCATCGGCCCCGGCCTTGATGAAGCGGGCAGTCATGGTGGGGTCCTGGCTGCCGGAGATCCCGATGATGGCCAGATGGGTGTGGTCCAGAAAACGGCGTACGGTGCTGGTCATCCGCACCCCGTCCATGCCGGGCATGTCGTGATCGGTCAGCACCAGCTTGATACCGCGCTCGTGCCGCAGGATGGCCAGTGCCTGTTCGGCATCAGCCGCCTCTATCACCTGGTAAAGATGCCGCTCCAGCTGTGTACGCAGAAACTGCCGCACTGCCTGGGAGTCATCCACCACCAGCACCTTGATGCCGGGGTTGATGCGGATGCGGCGTAGCATCTTCATCACGTACTCGAAGGCCGACGGGCTTTCCTTTGGAATGTAGTCCACCACCGGCATACCCAGTACGCGTTCGCGCGTTGGCATGTCGTTATGTGCGGTCAGCACCACGGTGGGAATGCGGTTTTCCAGCAACAGTGGCAACACCTCACCGCTGGGGGCATCTGGCAGACAGTAGTCTGCCACCGCTGCCATGAAGCGTGGATCTTCGGCCAGCGCCTGGCGTACCTCGGCCAGACTGGTTACCGGCACTGCAACAAAGCCTTGCTTGTTGACCAGACGGCACAGGGGGCGAATCAGCATCAGGCTGTCTTCGATCACGAGAATGCGCGGTGCGTCCATGCGTATGGTGAATTGCTGTCCGTCAAGAAAGATGCATGCATTATTGACGAAGCACGCCTATCTGTCAGTAAAGCTTGTGTGAAACAAGCAACATCCGCCAGCGCCAGCCGGCTCGGAGAACACTGCAAAAACAGGTATAATCGACCCATTTTTCCGTATAAAGAAGCGCCATTCATCATGGAACTTGCCAAGAGCTTTGAACCGGGCGATATCGAACGCCGCTGGTACCAACACTGGGAACAGGCCGGCTACTTCAAGCCGAGCATGGACACCAGCAAACCGTCCTTCGCCATCCAGCTGCCCCCCCCCAACGTCACAGGCACCCTGCACATGGGCCACGCCTTCAACCAGACCATCATGGATGGCCTGACGCGCTACTACCGCATGAAGGGTGACAACACGGTATGGATTCCCGGCACCGACCACGCCGGCATTGCCACCCAGATCGTGGTGGAACGCCAGTTGGCCGAACAAGGCATCAACCGCCACGACATGGGCCGCGAAGCGTTCACCGCCAAGGTGTGGGAATGGAAGGAAAAATCCGGCGGCACCATCACCAGCCAGATGCGCCGCGTGGGCTGCTCGGTGGACTGGAGCCGTGAATACTTCACCATGGACGACGTGCGCGCCGAAGTGGTGACCGAAGTATTCGTGCGCCTGTACGAGCAAGGCCTGATCTACCGTGGCAAGCGCCTGTCCAACTGGGATGCCAAGCTGGGCACCGCCATCTCCGACCTCGAAGTGATTTCCGAGGAAGAAGACGGCCACATGTGGCACATCAAATACCCGGTAGTCGGTAGCGAGGAATTTGTCACCGTTGCCACCACCCGCCCGGAAACCCTGCTGGGCGACGTGGCCGTGGCCATCAACCCGGAAGACGAACGCTACCAGCATCTGCTGGGCAAACAGCTGCAACTACCGCTGACCGGCCGCACCATTCCGGTGATTGCCGACAGCTATGTGGACAAAGAATTCGGCACCGGCTTCGTCAAGATCACCCCGGCACACGACTTCAACGACTACGAAGTGGGCAAGCGCCACAACACCCAGCTCATCAATGTAATGAGCCTGCAAGCCACCATCCTGCCCAAGGCGCAGATCTTCGGCTTTGACGGCAGCGCCCAGGGCAGCATCGAACTGCCGGCCGCCTACGCCGGCCTCAGCACCCAGGACGCGCGCAAGGCCATGCTGGCCGACCTGCAAGCCCAGGGCCTACTGCTGGACACCAAACCGCACAAGCTGATGGTGCCGCGTGGCGACCGTACCGGTACCGTCATCGAGCCGCTGCTGACCGACCAATGGTTCGTGGCCATGAGCAAGGTCGGCGAAGGCGATGCCACCGGCCAGTCCATCGCACAAAAAGCCATTGAAGCGGTGGAATCCGGCGAAGTGCGCTTCATTCCGGAAAACTGGGTCAACACCTACAACCAGTGGATGAAGAACATCCAGGACTGGTGTATCTCCCGTCAACTGTGGTGGGGCCACCAGATTCCGGCCTGGTACGATGAAGACGGCAATATCGTGGTTGCCCGCACCGAAGCAGAAGCCCAGGCCAAGGCCCCGGGCAAGACGCTGCGCCGCGAACAGGACGTGCTGGACACCTGGTTCTCCTCCGCGCTGGTGCCCTTCTCCACCCTGGGCTGGCCGGAAGAAACCCCGGAACTGAACGCCTTTGTCACCTCCAATGTGCTGGTGACCGGCTATGAAATCATCTTCTTCTGGGTTGCCCGGATGATCATGATGACCAAGCACTTCACCGGCAAGGTGCCGTTCCGCGACGTGTATATCCACGGCATGGTGCGCGACCACGAAGGCAAGAAGATGTCCAAGTCCGAGGGCAATGTGATTGACCCGGTGGACTTGATCGACGGTATCGCGCTGGAACCACTGGTGGAAAAACGCACCACCGGCCTGCGCCGCCCGGAAAAAGCCCCGCAGATTGCCAAGGCCACCGAAAAGCTGTTCCCGGAAGGCATTCCGGCCTATGGCACCGACGCCCTGCGTTTCACCATGGCCAGCTACGCCACCCTGGGCCGCAGCGTCAACTTCGATTTCAAGCGCGCCGAAGGCTACCGCAACTTCTGCAACAAGCTGTGGAACGCCACCCGCTTCGTGATGATGAATGTGGAAGGCAAGGACTGCGGTCAGGATGAAAGCCTGCCGCTGGAATTCAGCTTTGTCGACCAGTGGATCATCGGCCGCCTGCAACAGGCCGAAGCCGACGTCACCAATGCGCTGGAAACCTACCGTTTCGACCTGGCCGCCCAGATCATTTACGAGTTCATCTGGAACGAGTACTGCGACTGGTATGTGGAACTGGCCAAGGTACAGCTGCAAAACGGCAACGAAGCCCAGCAACGCGCCACCCGCCGCACCATCGTGCGCGTGCTGGAAGTGGCCCTGCGCCTGACCCACCCGCTGATGCCCTTCATCACCGAAGAGCTGTGGCAAACCGTGGCTCCGCTGGCCAACGCCAAGCACACCGACTCCATCATGCTGGCGCAATGGCCGGTGGCCGTGCCGGAGAAGATCAATGCCGAGGCCAACGCCCGCATGGATGGCTTCAAGGACATGGTGAACGCGGTGCGCAACCTGCGTGGCGAAATGGGCATCGGTCCGGCGGTCAAGGCCCCGCTATTCATTGAAACCGCCGATGCCTCGGTAGCGGACTTCATCCCCTACCTGAAGCTGCTGGCCCGCTTGACCGAGGGCAGCATTGTTGCCACCCTGCCGGCAGACGACGCCCCGGTGGCCATGTCCGGCAACGCCCGCCTGATGTTGAAAGTGGAAGTGGACAAGGCCGCCGAAACCGCTCGCCTCACCAAGGAGCTGGGCAAGTTGGATGCCGAGCTGGCCAAGCTGACCGCCAAACTGGAAAAACCAGGCTATGTGGACAAGGCCCCGGCACATCTGGTGGAGCGTGACAAGGCGCAACTGGCAGAGCTGAACGACAAGATGGACAAGGTGAAGGGGCAGTTGGCCAAGTTGGCCTGATTAGCTTCATCCCGCATGCACAGCCCACCGTTTGGTGGGCTTTTTTGTGCCTGGCCTCAGGAAAGACGCATGCGCTAACCGACTATGCAGACCGCAGAAAGAGTACCGTCCAGAAAAACTGGCATAACACGAAAATGGCTATTAATCGACCAGAAGCGATCTTTGACGATAAGTATGCTTTCGGCTCATGTTTGGCGTAAGCTGACCTTGCAACTATCTGATTAGACTGCCCACTGCCAAATATGGACCCGCTTTTCATTAATGGATTCATATCATATAAAACAGAGCCAGAATTATGGTTATTTCAGCGCAGGAAAATCCTGCAAAATATACCCACCCCACCAGTATCATTATGAGCTGGACAAAGCTAGCACCACAAAAGCTGCTCAGACTGAGTAGCACCACTTATGCAACAAGACCCGATCAACCCCGTTGAACATGCATGAAAAAAGCCAGCGGCAATGACTGCAGCTGGCTTTTTGAAAAATCTCACATCAGGTCAATGGAACGACCACAGGAGCTGGTGCTTGTGGTTCGCGCGTATCGACATAGCCACCGCTGATAGCCGGCTTCTTCTGCAACAGATCATAACTAATAATCGCAGCTGCATTATCCCACTGATAGCCGACACCAACAGGAATGCCAAATTTCAGATCTTTGGAGAAGGGATAAAAGCTCACACCAGCGGCCCCGATCCCACGATTTTCCTTGCGAGTAGTTGTTGCTTGCAATGTCAACCCTAAACCACCGTCGGATTTATTAGAGTCATACGCGTACGTCACACCAAAAAAAGCGCCAACATCTGCTGCGTGAACATTGATTGCAGCCAGTGATATGGCAGCGGCGAGCACAATTTTTTTCATACAATCCACCCTTGTTGAGCCTATGTTTTTCCAATATAGCAGGTAAAAAATATGTGCCACATGATTTTATACTTCCAACGTGCGTCAAATTATTGCCAAATTAAGGAGCCCGAAGAAAAGGCGACCCGCCGCGCCGCGAAACCCCGCCACAGCTGCAACGCAGGAAGCCTGGCGTGACTGTCTGGGGAGCAATTTAGCCCTCTCAGTGAAGTACAGCCTTATGTTGAGAAAGTGCTTGCCCAATCTCGCACGGCTTGCGTAAACAACCGTAATGCCGTTGGTGGGTGTCGATTGGAGGGATAGTACAAGCAAGCTCCGGGAGCCGCTGGACTCCATTCTGGTAATAGATGGACAAGTCGCCCTTCATCCAGGTGCTGAATGACATAATAATCCGGAACCCAAGCGACCCCAACGCCCGCCAGTGCAGCCTCAACCATCAAAGGTGGAGAGCTCAGGGTGAGGGGGCCATCCACATCCATATCATAGTTGGTCGCTCCTCGTGAGAAGTGCCAACGATATAAGCGTCCACCGGCAAAACGGAAACGGATGCAGCGGTGCCTGGCTAGTTCTTGAGGTGTCTGCGGAGTGCCATGCTGTTCAAGGTATGCCGGTGACGCGACCGCTACAAGTCTCATATCCGGACCAAAGCGAATGGCAATCATGTCGCGTGGCACGTCCTCAAAAAGCCTGACTCCAGCATCGAATCCATCGGCAACGATATCGACAAAGCGCGTATCCACAATAAACTCCACGTGGATCTCAGGGTAGGTCGCGAGAAAATCCGGCAAGACATGCTGAATTAAAGGTTTTGCACTAGCTTCAGCCGCACTAATCCTGATTGAGCCTGATGGGCGATTACGTGAGCTTGAGATTTCATTGACGGCCTCATTCAAATCAGTCATCAGCGGTTGAACACGTCTGTAAAACTGCTCCCCTGCTTCTGTCAGCCCTACTGAGCGCGTCGTTCTGTTAAATAGCCGCGCATTCAGCTTCTCCTCCAAGCCACGAATTGAATGACTGAGCGCCGATGGCGTAAGACCGAGCACCCCTGCAGCCATCCGGAAGTTTCGATGCTCCGCCACCGCAATAAATGCGGTCAGTTCCGACAAATCCGGATGTGCCATAGTTGAATTTCGCTCACTACGCTGTGCAAATTATGCTGCATTGTAGAGTGATATACAGCAATCTACAATCGACTGCATCAAGGCTATCTTCTCCATTCCGGGAGAGGGCTACATGAAAAGGACTATCCGATGAGCAACAACATCGCAGGAAAAGTGGTCGTCATCACCGGTGCCAGTAGTGGTCTTGGCGAAGCAACTGCTCGCCACCTGAGTGCCCAAGGTGCTCTTGTAGCCCTGGGTGCACGCCGTCTGGAACGCATCCAGGCCTTGGCCGATGAATTGAATCGTAATGGTGGAAAAGCCATAGCGCTTGCAACCGATGTAACAAAGCACGCAGACGTAAAAGCACTGGTTGATGCCGCAGTACAGGCTTTTGGTCGCATTGATGTCATGGTTAATAACGCAGGTTTGATGCCGCACTCGCCACTTGAGCGCCTCAAGATTGATGACTGGAATCAGACTATCGACGTCAACATCAAGGGGGTTCTCTACGGCATTGCCGCCGCCCTTCCTTATATGCAGCAACAAAAAAGCGGGCACATCATTAATGTCTCATCGGTTGCCGGTCGAACAGTCCGTCCTGGCAGTGCAGTTTATGCCGCCACCAAGAGTGCCGTGCTGATGATTTCCGAAGGACTGCGTCAAGAAGTCAAACCTTATGACATTCGAACGACGGTGGTTTCACCCGGTGCCATTGCTACAGAACTACCCAACAGTGTGACGGAACCTGATGTCGCGGGGGCAATCAGCAAGTTCTATCAGCAATATGCAATCCCTGCTGAATCGTTTGCGCGAGTAGTGGCGTTTGCTATCAGCCAACCGCCTGAGGTGGATGTGAACGAAGTGCTATTCCGCCCCACACGGCAAGAAGGCTAAGTCATTGACGCATGCAGCCCAAGATGATGAGCGATTGGATTCTGATGAAATCAATTTTCGGCGGACTTATTTGTGTCCTTCTCTTCAATTCTGCTTGGGCTGCTACCCAAGCGAGTGAAGACCCAGAGCCATCCAGTACGAATATGCCGGTTTTAGCCAGTATCTCGCCGCAGTCTTCCCGGCCTGTCGTCATTGCAGCACCTGACCATTTCACTGGGAGAGTGCGTGTTGCTCCTTTGTTTTCAGCGACTGCATCTACGCATGCTTCTGGTGCCTACGTCACATTCGAGCCCGGTGCACGAACAGACTGGCACAGCCATCCTGCCGGTCAAACCCTTGTCATCACTGCCGGGGCCGGCTTTGTACAGTGCTGGGGTGGGCCGGTTCAAAGCATTTCAGTTGGTGATGTAGTGTGGATTCCACCAGGTCAGAAGCACTGGCATGGTGCCTCGAGAAACGAAGCAATGACACACCTCGCCATTCAAGAACAGGTAGAAGGGAGCACCGTTAGCTGGATGGAAAAAGTCAGTAATCAACAATACGGTGTTGCGAGCAATACGCAAACGCCAGCCCCTGCAAGTCGTGCTCAACAGCTGATGGGTGATATTGCACCGAAATTGGCAGACCTGACGGATAGCGTCCTCTATCAGGACATATGGGAACGACCCGGGCTGTCGAAGCGTGACCGGAGTCTGGTGACCGTGAGCGCATTGATTGTAATGAATCGCCCAGACCAACTTCGCTCGCATCTGGCTTTAGCGCTTAAAAACGGAGTCACCGCAGAAGAGCTCTCGGAAACGATAACTCACATGGCATTTTACGCAGGGTGGCCAAGTGCGGTTTCGGCCATCACGGCAGCACGCGAAGTGCTTTCTAAAGAAGCACAGCACACCACGGTGTTGGAACCGCTTATGCGCGCATCTCCTGCCGATTCAGTTGGGCCAGCTTCCACGCCGGCCCGCTAAGTACTACCCACGATACAAGTCCAGATACCAAGGAGTATTTGCAATGTCTCTCGCCCCTATGACATCCGTTGTTGTTGCTGCCAGTCTTGCAATTGCATCAGCAGCTGCCGACGCAGCTGATTATCGGAATAATCCGTTCACTCTTACCTATGACGGTGCTATCCCGCAGAACCTGCCAGGAAGGGTCAATATCCATCCGGTAACCTATAAACTGAATGGCTTGGACATCTCCGCAAATGTCTACACGCCTCCGAATTACGACCCAAAGAAAACCTATGCCGCCATCGTTGTTGCACATCCGAATGGTGGCGTGAAAGAACAAACAGCCGGCTTGTATGCGCAAAGGCTTGCAGAGCAAGGCTACATCACCCTGGCCGCCGATGCCGCCTATCAGGGAGCAAGCGGTGGGCTGCCACGTTACGTCGACAAACCTTCCAACCGGGTTGAAGACATCCATGGTATGGCCGATTACATCTCTTCGTACGCGGGTGTCGATAAGGCTCGTCTAGGTGTCCAGTCCCGGACGATTGCTCACGTGCTTTTTGAATAAATCAGGCTGCTGCTTTTGCCAATCTTTCATGGCCTGAATCGGTGTCCGATGCTGTAGCGCCAATTGTGGCAAATGCTGGTTGTAAAGCAGTACATAACGCTCCAGCGTCTCGGCCAGATCTTTGCCAGATTCGAAGCGGTGCGTCGCCAGCACATCGCTGATCCGGCCGTTGAAGCGCTCGACCATGCCGTTTGTCTGCGGGCTGCGCGGCTTGGTCAGCCGGTGCTCGATGCCGAGCGCGTCGCACAGCAGATCGAACTCATGCTCGCCGCTCGCTTGCTTCTGCTTGTTGAACAGCCGGTCGGTGAACTCGCTGCCGTTATCGGTCAGGATCGTCCGCACATGGCATGGTGCTGCCTTTTGTAAGGCGTTCAGAAACACCCGAGCGGCGCCCGCGGTCTTGTTTGACTTGACCTGCACAAACACCCAGCGCGTCGCGCGGTCGATGGCGACAAAGAGATAGCGGCGGGATGTCTCATCAGGCATCTGCGGCAAGTATTTGACGTCGATATGGAAGTAACCGGGGTCGTAGGCCTTGAACGGCTTACTGGGGCGTTTAGCCGGCGTAGCTTCCAGGTCGCGCAGGCTGCCTACACCGTGACGGCGTAAGCAGCGGTCTAGCCCGGAACGCGAAACGTTGGGGTTCAGAAACTCGCGAACGACGACCAGCAGGTCATCCAGGCCGAGCTTGACCACCTTGCGTAACTCGACAGCGATACGTTCCTGGGCAGGCGTCAGCGTGGTTTGTAGCCGATGGGCGGTATGCGAGCGGTCTTGAACCGAGTCGCGGTTCTTCCACTTCATGACGGTGGGAATGCTGACGTTGAAGCGCGCCGCCAGTTCGGCCAGGGTGCCGGCCGCGTTGCGGATTTCTTCGCGGATAGCCGGCGTGGTGCGGGCTTGTTTGTGCAGTTTGACGATCATTGTTGTTGCTGCCGTAGGGATTGGAGAAGCATACCCATACCCTCACGGGCAGTGGCAAGTTTCCAGATACGTTTGCTCAAATGATCGTCCGGGATGCGACATCTAGGCTTGCTTGGTATCTGTGGGGGTGGTGGATACTCATTGAAAGCAGCTCAAACGGACAAACGCTTCAAGGCAGTTGCCACGTTAAGCATGTTCAATTCCGGTCGCGTACGCCGCAATGGCTTTATGGATTCCCAGCTCTCCAGCGTCCAGGCTCGATTACAGCAGGCTTCCGAAGCCCGGGCGCAGGAGGCTGCTGGCGGAAAAGCCCTCTATGCCAATGACGTGGTACTCACCGATGAGCAGATTGCAAAACTTCCCTTCGAAATGTACCGCCAGGGTTTTGAGTATTACGGCAAAACCCACATGCACCCGAACGCTAGTGCGAAATACACCCTGAGCAGTCTGCTGGACTTGATGAGTTTTGATGCAACGAATCAGATTGAGCTTATCAATCAACCTTTGCTGATGATTGCCGGCAGCAAGGCCGATAGCCTTTATATGAGCGAAGATGCCTTCTCGAAAGCAACAGGCACCAAAGATAAGGAGCTATTCAAAATTGATGGTGCGACCCACATCGAAACGTACTGGCTGCCCAAATATGTGAATACTGCGGTGGCCAAGTTGACGCAGTTTTACGCAAGAACGCTTTAAGGCCGGGGGTAACAGAAATGTAAAAACGAAAGCCGGGAAGCAGCAATCTTGAAGTGCCGGTGCCTGGCTTTGGTGGTATGGGGTTAAGCCATGGCTAAGGCCCTGCCATTGAAAGAGCGCAAGCAATATCGCTTAGCCGTTCAGCAGTCGACAAGGGTGTTACTTTAAGCACCTGCAATGTTTGAGCGATTTGACGTTAGCAAATCGCGAGTTCAGGCGCGCCTCGCTCCGGGCGGGATCTGTCGGGCAGCCGCAGGCCATGCTTGCCGGGGTGGCCTTGGAGGTGAAGGAGGGCTTGGCCAAGCAAGCCCTCCTTCCCGTTTGCCGCGCGGAAGCGGCAAGAAAATTCATCATCTGCGTGAGCGGATACTTGTCTCGGTGCTCACCGGTCTATACACAGCTTCGCCAAAAGAAAGAACCCAAAGAAAAGGCGACCCGCAGCGCGTCGAAACCCCGCCACAGCCGCACCGCCCAGGGCGCGGCCGGAACTTGCGGCGCGCTAACGTCGCGCCGCTGCGGACAGCCGACCGCTTAAGACCCTGAGCGGCACGTTTGCGTCGGCTCGCGCTGACGGGACCGGGTTTCGTTGGTACGGTGCTTGCGATAGCGAATCGCAGTACAGATGAGTCCCCGATGCAGGTCAATTTTTCCCCATGCCAATGTGCTAGCATGACTGGTATCGGCCAGCAGCGGCCGTTCAATGCGGATAATTTATCAGCAGATTTTTATATTGCGGAATTAAATATGAAGCGTGTTTTTTTGGCAATTTTTTTCATGTCACTTACATCATTTGCCCATGCTGATGTCGGACTGCCAATGATCGTAGTATTTTTTCCAATATCTATCCTTGCTTTCATTCCTATTGTTCTTATAGAAAGTCTGGTGATATGCAAAATTTTGAATGTTAGATGGAAGCTGTCTGTCAAGGTGGCTTTTTTGGCCAATCTTGTATCATCAGTTGCAGGTATTCCTTTGGCGTGGTTTATTTTACTCTTATTTGAATTCACAGCTTCTGATGTTTTTCTGAAATGGGGGTTGTCAAATTCGTACCCGCCCAGTGGGGTTCGAGGGTTCGAGGCAATTATTCTTACAGCCCCTTGGCTTGGACAAACTAACGATAATTGGTCAGTTCCTTTTGCTGTCATTGTCTTGCTGATACCATTTTTTCTTGTTTCTTGCTGGATAGAGTCATGGTATGCAGCCAAATGGCTTTCACCATCCAATGTGAAGAATGGCGTTAAGGCAATGTGGTGGGCCAATGCTGCAAGTTATCTTTTTCTATTGGCAATGTGTTCTATTTGGTTGATTTGGGCTATATCGAAAAATTAGACATGAGTAATGTCAAAGGAGTGTTATTGGTAGAGATGCTCCAAACTTCTGCTTTGGGTCGTTGGAAGATATTGATGCCGGGATACTATAGGACAGGAACCGTCTGATGGAAACTTTTCTACGCAGCATTCATATGAACCGTCGAATGCTAGGTTGCCTACTGTCATGTTTGCTTCTTTGCGTAGCTCTATCGGCTGCAGTGTGGTTTCTCGGAACACCAAATCGCTTATTCCTGCTTCCTCCGCAGCTAGAAGTGCAGAAGGCTCTGTACACTGAGACTAACTCTTGGGGTTTTGGCCCCGGAGGAAATGAAACGGGAGTCATCCTGTATGAGCTTCCTTCACATATGACCCACAAAAATCCGAGCGTCCTGATACCTGAACTGACATGGGAGGCAACGCCCTTGCAAGGTCATCGCGAGTGGTTTGAGGGGGAAGGGGCTTCACGTACAGAACCAGGACCTTTACTTGACAATTACTTAAATCGGTATGGCTTTGGCATTCCAATCAAAGCTGAGGTTGTAAGCGAGATCAACCGTGCGGTCTCTGCACAGGGTAGTTGGTATGCCTATACCGGGCATGGGATCATCGTGCTTATGCCGTTAATCAATCGGGTTGCATTTGTTTACGCCGAATGACGTTACACCCAACCTGAATATCTGGGCTTAACGAGTAACGTCTTCCCAGACGTAGTAACTAGACCGCTTTGGGTCGTTTGAAGTCATTAACGGAGAGTATATTTTTAGTAAATCTGCAACTCTAGATTATGATTTTAACCTCCAAGAAGATACAAATCTTTTATTAGGGTAAATTTTCGATGAAATGTCCTTGGTGCAGCAGTGAGCTCGGATTTTATCTTTCAAAGGGAACTGCAAATTGCCCGCATTGCTCAGGTAAAATAGTAATGGCATTCAAAGCAAGTCGTATAGTGATGCTATCACCCATTGCAATTCTTGCAGGATATTGTCTCTCTACATTGCTTGGCGGGCTTGGTTATCTGATAAGTGGCGGGCTGCCTCTGTTATGTTCTGCATACATAGAAAAGCATTACTGAAGAATGAAAATACAAGCCATAACAATCAACGCTTTGTAACATGACCACTTTGGGTCGAAAGCAGAAATCTATTCGGTGGCATCCGAAATCGTCTTAGCTGCTAGATTCCCCACCGCACCAACGCGCCCACCGGCCCCGTCAAGCTTGCCGACGGGTGGCGCTGCTGCGGTTTTAAGTGGCTGGCTGTTTGAGCGATTGGACGTTAGCCAATCGCGAGTTCCAGCCGTGCCGCAGCAGGGGCAGGCCCCGGAGGGCAGCCGCAGGCCATGCTTGCCGGGGTGGCCTTGGAGGTGAAGGAGGGCTTGGCCAGGCAAGCCCTCCTTCCCGTCCGCCGCGCGGAAGCGGCACTCAACACATCATCCGCAGCAGCGGATGCAAGAACACCACCTGCACCACTTGCCAGCCTGCTCCATGCCTCCAACCCTTGCGACTCACCCGCTTGCTGTTTAGCCTTTGCGAGTTGCACTTAAATAGCGCAACCGGGTTTGGCGACCTGATTATCCGGACAGGAAATCCTCTACCACCATATTGATGGAGACATCACCATGTCCGCAGAAAACAAATCCGCAAAAACCCCACCACCCCTCACCCTCCACTACCTCGGCAAACCCATCCGCCTCACCCTCCACCACATCCCGCCCCTGCTCGCCATCGCCGACCTGGCCGCCGCCATCGGCCCACACCTCACCGAACAACTCCGCCAGCAACTGGAAACACACGCACACCAACCCGACGACCAAACCCCGCCCAGTTGGCCACTGCCCGCCCTGCTGCAAGTCCTGCGCCGCAGCCGCAAACCCGCCGCCCGCCAGCTACGCCGCTGGCTAAGCCGCGAACTGCTCCCAGCCCTGCACCAGCTGCCACCGCAGGCCCCACGCTGGGAGCAAGCCCTCAGCCTGGCGGCCGAAGCGGGGCAGCAAATCAGCCATGCCGTACTGCAAACCGTGCTGCAGCAGGAAGAAAACTGGCAGCACGCCCACTGGCTGCTGACGCTGAATTACACCCCGGACCACCCGCGCCGCCATAGCCATGGCCGACTCAGTCCGCTGGAATGCAGCGCCACACCACTGCAGGCGCTGGCAGATGAAATTGCACGGCCCAAGGGCCTGGGCATGCCGAACGGTGACTTGATGAAACTGGTGGCGGCCTGCCATCAGCAACTGGCGCTGCGGATGGACAAGCAGGCGTGGCGGGAAATGGCACGCGGAAGGGATGGAGACTAAGCAGCGAAGCGAGGCAGCCTGATGGCTGCCTTCTGTTACACCGCCTTGCGCAGCGCCCAGTCAAAAGCGCGGGTGGACAGCAGGCGACGCAGTACCCAGAACACCTTGGTGGGCTTGGTGATGCGGTAGCGGGCCTTGGGACGGCGGGCGTTGACTGCTTGCCATACCGCCTCGCCCACGGCGGTGGCGGGCAGGGTGAATGGCGCGGCGTGGCCTTCTTTTTTCAGGCGCACCAGTTGGCGTTCGTACTCCGCGCGATGCACGCTGCCAACCACATCGATATTTTTCAGAAAGCGCTGCAAGGCATTGGGGCGGAAGCGGCTTTCAATCGGCCCCGGCTCCACCAGCGACACAAAAATCCCCGTACCGTGCAGCTCCTGGCGCAGGGTGTCGCACATGCCTTCCATGGCGAACTTGCTGGCGTTGTAGGCGCCGCGCCAGCGCATGGCGGCAAAACCCAGAATCGAGCTGTTATAGATGATGCGGCCATGGCCCTGGGCCCGCATGACGGGCAGTACGGCGTTGGTGAGTTCCCACGGGCCGAACAGATTGGTTTCGAACTGCTCGCGCATGGCCTGGCGGTGAATGTCCTCTACCGCACCGGGCTGGCCGAAACCTGCATTGTTGAACAGGGCGTCCAGCCGACCGCCAGTCTGCCCCAGCACGGTTTGCAGTGCGCGGTGAATGGAAGCGCTGTCGGTAACATCCAGTTGCAAGCTTTCCAGTCCCTCGGCCTGTAGCCGCTCAACATCGGCAGCGCTGCGGCAGCTGGCAAATACGCGCCAGCCGCGCTGGGAGAACAGTTTTGCCGTGTGATAGCCAATACCGCTGGAGCAGCCGGTAATCAGAATGCAAGGGGGGTGGGACACTGGGTAGCCTTGTCAAAATCAGGGAAACAGGCGAAACCCTACACTATCCGGGCAGCATTGCTAAAGCAGTTTCACCGCCGTAGCCGGGCCTGACAAAGTTATCGTGTTGCCGTGGAAATGGAATAAAATGGCCGACTACCGATTTTGCGACAAGGAAAACGCCATGGCGAAATCCGCCAAAGCCCCGGCCAGCTTTGAAACCGCGCTGGCGCAGCTGGAGGACATCATCCAGGCGATGGAAGGCGGCGATGTGCCGCTGGAAACGGCGCTCGCGTCCTACAAGCAAGGCATCGAGCTGATCAAGTTCTGCCAGGGCAAATTGTCCGACGCCGAGCAGCAATTGAAAATTCTGGAAAACGACGAACTCAAACCGCTGGACCTCAGTAATGGCCAATGAATCCTTCATCGGCTGGATGACGCAGATCCAGCAAACCATGGAAACCGCCCTCGCCCGCTTTCTGCCCTCGGCGGACACCTTGCCGCAGCGCCTGCATCAGGCCATGCGCTATGCCACGCTGGAAGGCGGCAAACGGGTGCGGCCGCTGCTGGCTTTTGCCGCAGGCGAATTAAGCGGTGCCAGCGCGGAAAACCTGGCACGCGTGGCGGCGGCGGTGGAGATGATCCACGCCTATTCGCTGGTACACGACGACCTGCCCTGCATGGACGACGATGTGCTGCGCCGTGGCAAGCCCACCTGTCATGTGGAGTACGACGAAGCCACTGCCCTGTTGGTGGGCGATGCCCTGCAAACCCTGGCATTCGAGCTGATTGCCACCCCGCTGGAAGGCGTGAGCCCGACCAGCCAGCTGGCCATGTGCCACACACTGGCGCGCGCTTCCGGCCATGGCGGCATGGCCGGTGGTCAGGCCATCGACCTCTCCAGCGTGGGCCAGACGCTGAACCTGCCCGAGCTGGAGTTCATGCACATGCTGAAAACCGGTGCGCTGATCCGCGCCGCGGTGCTGCTGGGCGCGATGGCCGGCACGCCCTTGAGCGCAAAGCAGACCGAACAGCTGGACATCTTTGCCAAGCGCATTGGCCTGGCCTTCCAGGTGGTGGATGACGTGCTGGACTGCGAAGCCGACACCGCCACGCTGGGCAAGACCGCCGGCAAGGACGCCGCCAACGACAAGCCCACTTACGTCAGCCTGATGGGCTTGGCCGAGGCCAAACAGTTTGCCCGCGAGCTGCGCGAGCAGGCCTTTGCCGCGCTGGAAGACTTTGGCCCGGCTGCCGATAGACTGAAACAACTGGCCGACTACATTGTGGCCCGCTCGTTTTAACCGCAGAAGAACAACAATGACTCCGCTGCTCGACACCATTCATCAGCCCTCCGACCTGCGTGCGCTGGGCCGCCAGCAACTGCCGCAACTGGCGACGGAACTGCGCGAATTCCTGGTCGATACGGTCAGCAAGACCGGTGGCCATTTTGCGTCCAACCTGGGCAGCATCGAGCTGACCATCGCCCTACACTATGTGTTCAACACCCCGGACGACCGTCTGGTATGGGACGTGGGTCACCAGACTTATCCGCACAAGATTCTCACCGGCCGCCGCGAGCGCATGGGCAGCATGCGGCAGAAAGGTGGGCTGGCGGGCTTCCCCAAGCGCGAGGAATCCCCTTACGACACTTTTGGCGTCGGCCATTCGTCCACCTCCATCGGTGCGGCGCTGGGCATGGCGGCCGCCGCCAAACTGCAAGGGCTGGACCGCAAATGCGTGGCCATCATCGGCGATGGCGCGATGACCGCCGGTCAGGCTTTCGAAGCGCTGAACAACGCCGGGGCGATGGATACCAACCTGCTGGTCATCCTCAACGACAACGATATGTCGATTTCGCCCAATGTGGGCGCGCTGAACAATTATCTGGCCAAGCTGATGTCAGGCCGCTTTTACGCCGCCATGCGCGAGGGCTCCAGCAAGGTGCTGGGCATGGCCCCGCCCTTGAAGGAAATTGCCAGCAAGGTGGAAGAGCACGTCAAGGGCTTCTTCACCCCCGGTACGCTGTTCGAGGAATTCGGCTTCAACTATATCGGCCCGATCGACGGGCACGATCTGGACGTGCTGGTGGATACGCTGAAGAACATCCGCAGCCTGAAAGGGCCGCAGTTCCTGCATATCGTCACCAAGAAGGGCCACGGCTACAAACTGGCCGAGAACGACCCGGTGAAATACCACGGCGTCACCAAGTTCGACCCGGCCAATGGCCTGGCCGGTGGCAAGAGTGGTGGCAAGCCGCAGTACACCCAGGTGTTTGGCGACTGGATTTGCGATATGGCCAAGCTGGACAAGCGTCTGGTGGGCATCACCCCGGCCATGCGCGAAGGCTCCGGCCTGGTGCGTTTCGAGAAGGAGCACCCGGACCGCTACTTCGACGTGGCCATTGCCGAGCAGCATGCGGTCACCTTTGCCGCCGGCCTCGCCTGTGATGGTGCCAAGCCGGTGGTGGCGATTTACTCCACCTTCCTGCAACGCGGCTACGACCAGCTGATCCACGATGTGGCGCTGCAGAATCTGCCGGTAATGTTTGCCATCGACCGCGCTGGTCTGGTGGGTGCCGACGGCCCCACACATGCCGGTGCCTTCGACATTTCCTTCCTGCGCTGCATTCCCAACATGACGGTGCTGGCTCCATCTGACGAAAACGAATGCCGCCAACTGCTGTACACCGCCTTCTGCATGGACAGCCCCACCGCCGTGCGCTACCCGCGCGGCGTAGGCCCCGGCGTGGAGATCCAGCAGGAAATGAGCGCCCTGCCGGTAGGCAAGGGTGTATTGCGTCGCAGCGGCCAGGGCAAGGTGGCGATTCTGGCTTTTGGCAGCATGGTGGCACCGGCACTGGCAGCCGCAGAAGCGCTGGATGCCTCGGTAGCCGACATGCGCTTTGTCAAACCGCTGGATACCGGCCTGATCCGCCAGCTGGCAGAAACGCATGACTACATCGTCACCGTGGAAGAAAACGTGGTGATGGGCGGCGCAGGCTCTGGCTGTCTGGAGGCCATGCAGGCCATGGGCATCGTCAAGCCTGCCTTGCTGCTGGGCCTGCCGGACGACTATGTTGAACATGGCGACCCCACGGTATTGCTGGCTGATTGCGGCCTGAATGCAGCGGGCATTGAAGAGAGCATCCGCAACTGGTTGCCCCAACAATAAACAATACGAGGCGACGTCATGGGCAGTTTTGATCTGGCAACATGGCTGAACCTCAAAGGCAGCCCTTTCGAGGCGCTGCCGCTGTTTGTCACCAGTCTGGCCATCGGCCTGTTGATGGGGGTGGAGCGCGAACGCAAGCACCACACCCTGGCGGGCATCCGCACCTTTCCGCTCACCGCCATCTTCGGCACCCTGGCCGCCATGCTGGATGCCCCCACGCATGGCGTGCTGCTGCAAACCGTCGGCCTGCTGGCCGTGGCCTCCTTCGGCTTTCTGCCGGAACGCTGCGCCGACAGCGACAAGACCGAGCCGCGCACCACCACCGTGGCCTCCTTGCTGGTCATCTACTGCCTGGGCGCGCTGGTATGGCACGGATATGGCGGCGTTGCCGTAGCAGTGGGCATTGTTGCCACCGCCCTGCTCTACCTCAAGCCCGAGCTGTCCGGCCTCACCCACAAACTGGACCGGCGCGACCTGCTGTCGCTGCTGCAGTTTGCTGCCCTGTCCTTCATCGTCCTGCCCTTGCTGCCCAACCGCACCTTCGGCCCCTATCAGGCGGTGAACCCGCATCAGGTGTGGCTGATGGTGACACTGATCGTGGGCATCAGCCTGTCCGGCTATCTGGCAGTCAAATTACTGGGGCAGAAAGTGGGTGGCCCGCTGCTGGGCATACTGGGCGGCTTGGTGTCCTCTACCGCCACCAGCCTGATCTACGCCCGCGAAGCACGCGCCAATCCGCTGTCGCTCAACCTGGGTACGGCCGTCATCCTGCTGGCCAATCTGGTGCTGTTTGTGCGGCTGCTGGTGCTGGCCGCAGTGGTACAAACCAGTGTGCTACCGGCGGCTGCCTGGGTGTTGCTGCCCGGCCTGCTGTGCGGGTTGAGCACGGCACTGTGGCAGCTGCGCCAGCACAATAACGGCCAGCCACAGCCGGAGCTGCAACTGAGCAACCCTTCCGAAATGAAGCTGGCACTAGGCTTTGGTGCCATGTTTGCGCTGGTGATGTTTTGCGCCGCCTGGCTGAATGCCGAATTCGGCAGCAAGGGTGTGTATGTGGTGGCGCTGATTTCCGGCCTTAACGATGTGGATGCCATCTCGCTGACGGCTTTCAACCTGTTTGGTGAAAACCGGCTGGACGGCCAGCAAGTGGCTACTACGTTGGCGCTGGCTATCAGCGCCAACAATGTGTTCAAGTTCAGCCTGATTGCCAGCCTGGGCGGCAGTGCGCTGGCGCGCCGCTGCCTGCCGACCCTACTGGCGGCCAGCGGCGGCATGCTGGCCGGTTTGCTGGTGCTGGCCAGCAGTTACTGAGCCGCGGCCTGCAGGCCGGGCAGCAATTGCAGAATGGTCTGCGCCGTCTGCTGTGGCGCTTCCAGTGGAAACAGATGGCTGCCCGCCACTTCATGCAGCTGCATGCCAAAGTGCCGCTGCATGTAGCGCAGGTCGGACGGGCGCACCACATCGTGCCGGCTGGCGGCCACAAAAGCCGTCGGCACCGTCAACTGCCCCCGATAGCGTGGAAAATCATGCGGCAGGCCGCAGTAGATCTGGTGCTCGATCTGCGGCCGAAAGCGCAGCCGCCGCCCACCCTGGCCATCGTCCTCGCTGCCGTGCAAGGCGTAGTCGGCCAGGCAGTCCGGATCGAAACGGGCAAACGCCGGCTTGCGGGCAAAGTAGTCGTGCATCATTTCCACGCTGGCCCAGCTGTCGCGCCGTCCCAGGGTATTGCCACCGGGGGTGATGCGGGCTATCAGCCCCAGTTTCTTGGCCAGCCAGATGAAACCGGCTCGGCGTGGCCCCATCAGCGGCGAATCCAGGATCACCAATGCCTTGAACAGTTCCGGTGCGCGGATGGCCGCATAAAACAGCAGATAGCCGCCCAGTGAATGACCCACGCCAATCACTGGCTGGCGGTAGCGGCTGAGCACAGCAATGGTTTCGTCCACCAGATGCGGCCAGCAGTCCGTCACCGGATAGCGCGGGTCGTGGCCGATGCAATCCAGCCAGCCCAGTTGGTAGTGCTGGCCCAGTGCACGCAGCAGCTTGCCGTACACCGGGGCGGGGAAGCTGTTGGCATGGGAAAAATGAATGATGTCCTGCATGATGTGATGTTGCGCCCTTTATTGTTTGTTATGGCTCGATACTACCGTAAAATGGCGTTTTGCCAGACGCAGTGACCGGGTTGCACCCACCCGCGGCCCAAAGCACGGAACCGGCTGGCACCTTGCTGGTCAACCCTTGCATCATCCAGATAACGCACCATCATGCCGCACTCCCTGTTACGCCTGTTATCCCCCTTGTGGCGCCTGCTGGCGCTGCTCAGCCTGCTTGGTGTCAGCACAACCACCCTGGCAGTGAATCAGGAAGACCTGCTCCCCCCGGACAAGGCTTTTGCCGTCAGCGTGGAACGCCAGCCGGACCACCTGCTGGTGCAGCTGAAAGTGGCCGACAGTTATTACGTCTACCGTGACCGGCTATCCTTCACCACCGAGCCGGCCGGCCTGCTGGGCAGCCCGGTGCTGCCGGCGGGCCAGATCAAGCAGGACGCTTTCTTTGGCAAGCAGGTGATTTACCACGGCCCGCAGCTGATCAAGCTGCCCTTGCATGCCGGTGCGCCCGCGCAGTTCAAGCTGCATGTAAAGCTGCAGGGCTGCTCTACTGCCGGGGTGTGCTACCCGCCCTATACCCATCATCTGGACATCAATGCCTACGGCAGTGCCAGCAATGGCAGCAACAGCTGGCTGGCGGATGCTGCTGCGGGAAAGCCGGCGGGTAGTGGCGGCAATCTGGCGGCCAAGGGCTGGCTGGCCGCGCTGGGCAGCTTTTTCTTGGCTGGCATCGGCATGGCCTTTACCGCCTGCATGTATCCGCTGCTACCCATTGTTTCCTCACTGATTGCCGGTGAAGGCCAGCACATCACCCGCCGGCGCGGCTTCTGGCTGTCGCTGACTTATGTGCAGGGACTGGCGCTCAGCTATACCGTCATCGGCATCATTGCCGGGCTCACCGGTTCGCTGCTTACCGTCTGGCTGCAGCAACCAGCCGTCATCCTGAGTGCCAGCGTACTGATGGTGGTATTTGCGCTGTCCATGTTCGATCTCTACACCATCCAGCTGCCGTCTGCCCTGCAGTCCCGGCTGGCCGATGCCTCCAACCGCCTGTCCGGTGGCAAGTTGGCCACGGTGTTTGCCATGGGTGTGCTGTCGGCACTGATCATCGGCCCCTGCGTGGCCCCGCCGCTGGCGCTGGCGCTGGGTTATATCGGTAGCACCGGCGACGCAGTGCTGGGTGGTGCCGCCCTGTATGCGATGGCACTGGGACTGGGCCTGCCGCTGATCCTGATCGGCACCTTTGGCGGCCATGTGCTGCCACGTGCCGGTGGCTGGATGAAGGCAGTGAAAAGTACCTTCGGGGTGCTGATGCTGGGTCTGGCCATCTGGATGGCCAGACCCTTCCTGCCGGCTGCACTGGTACTGCTGCTGTGGGCGGCGCTGTGTGTGGGGGCTGCAGTCTTCCTCAAGGCCTTTGAAACCCTGCCAGGCAATGCCCACATCAGCCACAAGCTGGGCAAGGGCCTGGGCCTGATGCTGTTTCTGGTGGGCGCGGCCCAGCTAGCCGGCGCACTGGCCGGGGAAACCGACCCACGCTACCCGCTGAAATGGCTGGCCGGTAACAAGGCCCAGGCCAGTGCCAGCCAGCAACCGATGTTTGCCCCGATAGGTAGCAGCGCCGAGCTGGACAGCAAGCTGGCTGAGGCCCGGGCTGCCGGCAAGCCGCTGCTGCTGGATTTCTATGCCGACTGGTGTGTCTCTTGCAAGGAAATGGAAAGCGACACCTTCCCCGCAGCCGCCGTAGCCAGCAAGCTGCAAGGCTATGTGCTGCTGCGCGCCGATGTCACCACCAACCTGCCAGCGCATCAGGCCCTGCTCAAGCGCTTTGGCCTGTACGGCCCGCCGGGCATCATCCTGTTTGACGCCAATGGCAAGGAGCGCGACCGCATCATCGGCTTTACCCCGGCCGAGGCCTTCGCCGCGCGGCTGTAACCGGCCTGCATACCGGCGGCGGGAAAATGCCGCTACAATTCGGCTCTGGCGGCATGCTGCGCCGCCATCACCGCCACCCGGACCTTTTCATGACGCCCAAACCCTTTCCCAGCATCAGTGTGATGGCCGTGTTGCGCATCGCCGTGATGGGCCTGCTCATCCTGTCCTGCCTCAAGGTCATTCAGCCGTTTCTGGGTGCGCTGACCTGGGCCGCCATCATTGCCATTTCTGCCTGGCCGCTGTTTACCCGGCTGCGCCTGCGGCTCAATGGCCGCGCCAAGCTGGCGGCGGTCATCATTGTGGGTGCGCTGTCGCTGACGCTGGCCATTCCCATCGGCCTGATGGCGCTGACGCTGGCCGATACCATTCCGCAGCTGGCGTCCATGTCGCGTGACCTCACCAGCATTCACCTGCCCGATGCCCCGGCCTGGGTCAACACCCTGCCGCTGGTGGGCGAGTCGCTGCACAAGTTCTGGATGAGCGTGCAACTGGACCTGCCGGGCTTTATCGACAAAATCCGCCCGGCCATCAACAAGGCCGCCTTGTGGGCACTGGAAAGCGGGGCTTCGGCCAGCCTGAGCATGCTGGAAATCGTGCTGGCCATCGTGATTGCCGGCCTGTTGCTGATCAATGGTGACAAGCTGTGGGACGCCGCCGAACTGGCCATCAGCAAGCTGGGCGGCGCCACGGCAGACGAATTGCCCGAGGTGATTGCCCGTACCATCCGCAGCGTCACCACCGGCGTGGTGGGCACCGCGCTGGCGCAAACCGTGCTGTGCGTGATCGGCCTGTTGATTGCCGGAGTGCCTGGCGCACTGGTGCTGGGTTTCCTGTGCTTCATCGTGGCGGTGGCCCAGCTGCCCACGCTGATCATCTGGCTGCCTGCCGCGGCCTGGGTGTTTTACTCAGGCGCCACCGGCATGGGTATTTTCCTGCTGCTGTGGGGTTTTTTGCTGGTCAACACCATCGACAATGTGCTCAAGCCGCTGCTGATCAGCCAGGGCGCGCAAATGCCCTTGTCCATCATTTTCATGGGGGTGATTGGCGGCTTGCTGGCCTGGGGCCTGCTGGGCCTGTTTATCGGCCCTACCCTGCTGGCGGTGGGCTTTACCCTGTTCCGTCACTGGCTGCGGCCGGAAGACTACCCGGAACTGCCGGAAGATACCGAGCAGCCGTGCGGGCCGGCTGAACAACCCCGCTAAGCCAGTATCCCGCTAATGACAAAAGCGCCCCCAAGGGCGCTTTTGTTTTGCCTGCTTAAGTGCTTACAGCAGTTCCAACGCCACCGCGGTGGCTTCGCCGCCACCAATACACAGGCTGGCTACGCCACGTTTGCCGCCATGCTGACGCAGCGCGGACAGCAAGGTCACCATCACCCGTGCACCGGATGCGCCAATCGGGTGGCCCAGTGCGCAGGCCCCGCCATGCACATTCACCTTGTCATGCGGCAGGCCCAGGTCCTGCATCGCCGCCATGGTGACCACGGCAAAGGCTTCGTTGATTTCAAACAGGTCGACATCGCCCACCGTCCAGCCGGTCCTGGCCAACAGCTTGCGCATGGCACCCACCGGCGCGGTGGTGAACAGGCCCGGCTCCTGTGCGTGGGTGGCATGAGCCACCAAGCGGGCCAGCGGCTTGAGCCCACGGCGGGCGGCTTCGCTGGCCGTCATCAACACCAGCGCGGCAGCACCATCGGAAATGGAGCTGGAATTGGCCGCCGTCACCGTGCCGTCCTTGCGAAAAGCCGGTTTCAGGCTGGCAATCTTGTCCAGCTTTGCCTTGAGCGGCTGCTCGTCAATTTCCATGGCTTGTGCACCGTTCTTGCCTTCCACCAGCACCGGGGTGATTTCCTCGCGGAAGCGGCCCTCGCTAATGGCTTGCTGGGCGCGAGTGAGCGAGGCGATGGCAAAGGCATCCTGTGCTTCGCGGCTGAAACCGTAATCACCGGCACAGTTTTCGGCAAACACGCCCATCAGCTTGCCCTTGTCGTAGGCATCTTCCAGCCCATCGAGGAACATGTGGTCCTTGATTTCACCATGCCCCAGGCGCAGGCCGCCACGCGCCTTGGGAATCAGATAGGGTGAATTGCTCATGCTCTCCATGCCACCGGCCACCATCACGCTGGCCGAACCGGCCAGCAGCAGGTCGTGCGCCAGCATGGCGGCTTTCATGCCGGAACCACACATCTTGTTGATGGTGGTACAGCCAGCCGCCAGCGGCAGCCCGGCTCCCAGCGCAGCCTGGCGGGCCGGGGCCTGGCCCTGCCCGGCGGGCAGCACGCAGCCCATGATCACCTCGTCGACATCCTCGGCAGCCACACCAGACCGCTCTACGGCGGCGCGGATGGCAGCTGCACCCAGCTGGCTGGCCGTCTGACTGGCAAACATGCCCTGAAAACCACCCATGGCGGTACGGGCCATGCCCACAATGACAATCGATTCTTGCTGTTGCATCTGTCTGTTCCTTCCTGAATGGCTTGCTTGCCCGGCTACGGTGTTGATGATGCCTGCTTGCCCAGTGCCTTTTCGCATTGGCTGCGGATCTGGCTGATTTCCCCCATCACCACGCGGATGTCGTCCAGCTGTTCCTGCAATTGCTGTTCCTTGCGGCTGAGGATGCGGATGAATTCGCGCAGCTGCGGTTCGTCGTTGCTGGCGGCATCGTACAAATCGAACAGCTCGCGGATTTCCAGCAAGGACAGGCCGATGCGTTTGCCACGCAAAATCAGCATCAGCCGCACCCGGTCGCGCCGGGTATAGATGCGGCGCTGGCCATCGCGTTGCGGCTCCAGCAGCCCCTGGTCTTCGTAAAAGCGGATGGTGCGCGTGGTGACATCAAATTCCTGCGCCAGCTGGCTGATGCTGTAGGTCACACCTTGCATGCCTGTTCCCCTGTTGTTGTTTTGGCCCTGCCCTTTGCCTGCTGGCAGCAGCTGGCCGTGTTTTGATCCCCGATGCCGGATTGTTGATTGACGTTGACGTAAACGTCAAGTTATTGTGATAAAAACAACGCAGGAGAACAGCACATGACAACACAAAAAATCGGCGTGATTGGTGCAGGCACCATGGGCAACGGCATTGCCCAGGTGTTTGCCATGCATGGCTTTGAAGTCCGGCTGGCCGATGTCAGCGAGGCGGCTTTGCACAAAGGACTGGCCGCCATTGGCAACAGCCTGGCGCGCATGGCGAAGAAAGGCAGCATTGCCGAAGCCGACATCGCCGGCATTCTGGCGCGTATCCACCCCACCACCCTGCTGGCCGAGTTGGCTGACCGCGACCTGGTGGTGGAAGCCGCCACCGAAAACCCGGCCATCAAGGAAGCCATCTTCCGCGAACTGGGCAGCGTGGTGCGGGCGGATGCCATTCTGGCGTCCAATACCTCGTCCATTTCGCTCACCCGTATTGCCGCCTGGGTGCCACAGCCCGAGCGCGTGGTGGGCATGCACTTCATGAACCCGGTTCCGCTGATGCAGCTGGTGGAAATCATCCGCGCCATCCAGACCGCCGACCACACTTACCAGAAGGTATTCGAACTGGCGGTGGCACTGGGCAAGACCCCGGTGACGGTAAAGGACGGCCCGGGCTTTGTCTCCAACCGCATCCTGATGCCGATGATCAACGAAGCGGCCTTTGCCCTGTTCGAAAACCTGGCCACCGCTGAGGACATCGACACGGTGATGAAGCTGGGCATGAACCACCCCATCGGCCCGCTGGCACTGGCCGACCTGATTGGCCTGGACACCTGCCTGTCCATCATGGACATCCTTTATACCGAATTCCGTGACAGCAAATACCGCGCCTGCCCGCTGCTGGCACAGCTGGTAGCGGCCGGGCATCTGGGTCGCAAGAGTGGCAAGGGTTTTTATCACTACGACTGACATACCAAGACGGCACACAAGCCGCCAAGCACAGGAGAGTTGCAGATGAAACAGGCTGTTCCCAGCGTCAAGCTGCTGATCAACGGTGAATTCGTCGAATCGCAGAGTCAAGAGTGGCGCGACATCATCAACCCGGCCACGCAAGAAGTACTGGCACGGGTCCCCATGGCCACTGTCGGGGAAGTCGAGGCCGCGGTCGCCAGCGCCAAAACGGCCTTCGCCAGCTGGAAGAAAACCCCCATCGGCACCCGCGCACGGATTTTCCTCAAGTACCAGCAGTTGATCCGCGAGCACATGAAGGAACTGGCCGCGCTACTGACGGCGGAACAGGGCAAAACCCTGGCCGATGCCGAGGGCGATATCTTCCGCGGGCTGGAAGTGGTGGAACACGCCGCCAGCATTGGCAATCTGCAACAGGGCGAATACGCCGAAAACGTGGCCGGTGGCGTGGACACCTATACCGTGCAACAGCCGCTGGGCGTGTGTGCCGGCATCACCCCCTTCAACTTCCCGGCCATGATTCCGCTGTGGATGTTCCCGATGGCCATTGCCACCGGCAATACCTTTGTGCTGAAACCATCAGAACAGGACCCGATGGTGACCATGCGGCTGGTGGAGCTGGCCTTGCAGGCTGGCATTCCGGCTGGCGTGCTGAATGTGGTGCATGGCGGCGAAGCGGTGGTGAATGCCATTTGCGACCACCCGGACATCAAGGCCATCTCCTTTGTCGGCTCCAGCCGCGTCGGCACCCATGTGTACAACCGCGCCAGCCTGGCCGGCAAACGCGTGCAATGCATGATGGGGGCCAAGAACCACGCCATCGTGCTGCCGGATGCCAACAAGGAACAGGCGCTGAACCAGCTGACCGGCGCGGCATTCGGCGCAGCAGGCCAGCGCTGCATGGCCTTGAGCGTGGCAGTGCTGGTGGGCGAAGCACGCAGCTGGATTCCCGATCTGGTGGCCAAAGCCAAGTCCCTGCGCGTGGGTGCAGGCAAGGACAACCCGGACCTGGGCCCGCTGATTTCCTGCGCTGCCCGCGAACGGGTGACCAGCCTGATTGCCAAGGGCGTAGCCGAAGGCGCGGTGCTGGAGCTGGATGGCCGCGAAGTGCAGGTGGCCGGATTCGAACAGGGCAATTTTGTCGGTCCCACCATTTTCTCTGGCGTCACCACCGACATGGCCATTTACCGGCAGGAAATCTTCGGGCCGGTGCTGTGCCTGCTGGGCGTGGACACGCTGGACGAGGCCATTGCCATCATCAATGCCAACCCCAATGGCAACGGCACTGCCATTTTCACCCAGAGCGGGGCTGCCGCACGGCGCTTCCAGGAGGACATCGATGTCGGTCAGGTCGGCATCAATGTGCCGATTCCGGTGCCGGTGCCGCTGTTCAGCTTTACCGGTTCGCGCGGCTCCAAGCTGGGCGACCTCGGCCCTTACGGCAAGCAGGTCATCCTGTTCTATACCCAGACCAAAACCGTCACCAGCCGCTGGTTCGACGACGAGGCCAGCAGCGGCAAGGTGCACACCACCATTTCGCTGCGCTGAGTTGCACTGATCAAGGCAGACCGATTCACGTCAGATAAAACAAGACAGCAGCAGGCCGCCATCCCCCACCGGCCCGGCTGCTGCAAGAGGAGAAACCGACATGGACTTTGCACTCAACGAACAGCAACTGGCGTTCCAGGACAGCGCACGCGACTTTGCCAGCAGCCGCCTGGCCCCGTTTGCCGCCGAATGGGACCTGGAAGAAACCTTCCCGCTCGCCACCATCCGCGAAGCCGGTGACATGGGCTTTCTTGGCCTGTACACCCCGGAGAGCCACGGCGGGCTGGGCCTGTCACGGCTGGATTCGGCCATCGTGTTTGAAGAACTGGCCGCGGGCTGCACCTCCACCGCCGCCTATCTCACCATCCACAATATGGTGAGCTGGATGATTGCCAGCTTCGGCAGCCCGGCGCTGGCCGGGGAATGGGTGCCGCGCATGGTGAGCGGCGAAGTGCTGGGCAGCTACTGTCTGACCGAGCCGGGTGCCGGCTCCGATGCCGCCTCGCTCAAGACCCGCGCCGAGAAAAAGGGCGAAGTCTATGTGCTGAACGGCAGCAAGATGTTCATCTCCGGCGCGGGCAGTACCGATGTGCTGGTGGTGATGGCCCGTACCGGCGGCCCCGGCCCCAAAGGCGTGTCGGCCTTTGTGGTGCCCGCCAACGCACCCGGCGTGCAGTATGGCAAGAAGGAAAAGAAAATGGGCTGGAACAGCCAGCCCACCCGCGCCATCACCTTCGACAATGTGGAAATTCCGGCAGGCAATCTGCTGGGCGAGGAAGGCATGGGCTTTGCCTATGCGATGAAGGGGCTGGATG
Organism: Aquitalea denitrificans; assembly: GCF_009856625.1. Classification (GTDB taxonomy): domain Bacteria; phylum Pseudomonadota; class Gammaproteobacteria; order Burkholderiales; family Chromobacteriaceae; genus Aquitalea; species Aquitalea denitrificans. Next base: position 1,242,361 of record NZ_CP047241.1, on the reverse strand, counting down.
GCGGCCGTATCAATATCGCCACCTGCGCGGTTGGCACCGCCCAGGCCGCGCTGAATGCCGCCCAGCGCTATGTGCAGGAGCGGCAGCAGTTCGGCCAGCCGCTGGCCGACTTCCAGACCGTGCAATTCCGCCTGGCCGACATGCTGACCGAGCTGGTGGCCGCACGCCAGATGGTACGTCTGGCGGCATTCAAGCTGGACAGCGGCAGCACCGACGCCAGTGCTTACTGTGCCATGGCCAAGCGTTTTGCCACCGATCTGTCATTCAATGTCGCCAATAATGCCTTGCAGCTGTTTGGCGGCTATGGCTACCTGAAGGACTTCCCGCTGGAGCGCCATGTACGCGATGCCCGCGTGCACCAGATTCTGGAAGGCACCAACGAGGTGATGCGCATGATCGTCGCCCGGCAGTTGCTGAAAGACGGCGCGCTGGAAAACCTCCGTTGAGAACCTCCATGCACCCTGTTTGTGTGGTGCATGTTGCAATACAGGATTGAGGTTGTCGACGCAGCCACGGCCCCATCAAGCCTGCCGCCGGATGGCAGACCCGAGGTATTAAGCGGCTGCATGTTTGAGCCCTACGACGTTAGCGCAGGGCGAGTTCAGCCGCGCCTCGGGACTGACAGGATCCGGCGGGCAGCCGCAGCCCCGGCAAACCAAACCGGCATCCGCGCAGCGGATTCAGGACAACAAAGATCGTATACAGACTGTAGGCACTACTTACCAATGATCGGGAACGCCATGACACATTACGCTCATCTGCAAGTGGAAAAACGCGGCCACACCGCCCAGGTCACCATCGACAACCCGCCAGCCAACACCTGGAACCGCGCCAGCCTGAACGCGCTCAAGCAACTGGTGGCAGACCTGAACGCGGACGACAACATCTACGCGCTGGTGATTACCGGCAGCGGCAGCAAGTTCTTCTCCGCCGGGGCCGACCTCAATCTGTTTGCCGACGGCAACAAGCTGGTGGCCACCGAAATGACCATGCTGTTCGGTGAAGCCTTCGAGGCGCTGGCCGCCTTCCGTGGTGTCAGCATTGCCGCCATCAACGGCTATGCCATGGGCGGCGGGCTGGAATGCGCGCTGGCCTGCGACATCCGCATTGCCGAAGTCCAGGCGCAAATGGCGCTGCCGGAAGCCGCGGTCGGCCTGCTGCCCTGCGCTGGCGGCACCCAGCAATTGCCGTGGCTGGTGGGCGAAGGCTGGGCCAAGCGCATGATTCTGTGTGGCGAGCGGGTGGATGCCGACACCGCCGAGCGCATCGGCCTGGTGGAAGAAGTGGTCGGTCAGGGCCAGGCGCTGGAAGCCGCACTCAAGCTGGCGGAAAAAGTGGCGCGCCAGTCCCCCTCCTCGGTCAAGGTGTGCAAGCAGCTGGTGCAGCGCGCACGCATCGAGCCGCCCGGCTATAACCTGATTCACGAGCGCGAGCAGTTCATCAAGCTGTTCGATACCGCCGACCAGCAAGAAGGTGTGCAGGCCTTTCTGGCCAAGCGCAGCCCACAATGGCACAACCACTGACAGGAGCCGCCATGCACGACGCCGTATTGTTTGAAGAATGCCGCAGTGCCGATGGCAAGCGCCTGGGTATTGCCACCCTCAACAGCGAAAAGTCGCTCAATGCGCTGACGCTGGAGATGATCCGCCTGCTGCAAGCCAAGCTTGCCGCCTGGGAAACCGACCCCGACATCGCCGCCGTACTGCTGCGCGGTGCTGGCGAAAAGGCCTTCTGCGCCGGTGGCGATGTGCGCGCCCTGCGCGAAGCGCTGCTGGCCGACGACAGCCATCCTCAGCCGCAGGCGCTGGTGTTCTTCCGTGAGGAATACACGCTGGACTACCACATCCACTGCTATGCCAAGCCGCTCATCGTATGGGGCCACGGCATCGTGATGGGTGGCGGGCTGGGGCTGATGGCCGGGGCCAGCCACCGCGTGGCCACCAGCGCCACCCGCATTGCCATGCCGGAAATCACCATCGGCCTGTATCCGGACGTGGCCGGCAGCTGGTTTCTGCAACGCATGCCAGCGCGGGTCGGCCTGTTCCTCGGCCTCACCGGCGCGCCACTGAATGCGCACGATGCACTGATCTGCAATCTGGCCGACCACGTGCTGGCCAGCGATGCCTGGCCGCAGTTGCTGGAGCAGCTGCAACAGCAATACTGGGATGCCGACACCGCCACCCGCAGCGCTCAGGTTTCCGCCCTGCTCAGCCAGCTGGAACACGCCGCGCGCAGCAGCCTGCCAGCGTCCAATGTCGCCCCCAATCTGCTGACCATTCATCAGCTGATGAGCATGGGCGACCTCGCCACAGTGGCCGATGCCCTGGGCAGCTGGCAGTTCGACGACGACTGGCTGGCCAGTGCAGCCAAAAATTTCCGTCACGGCTGCCCGGTGTCCGCCGCCGTGACCTGGGAAATCTTCCAGCGCGCCCGCCACCTGTCGCTGGCCGAAGCGCTGCGCATGGAGCTGATCCTGTCGCTCAATTTCTGCCACAAGCCGGACTTCCGCGAAGGCGTGCGCGCGCTGCTGGTGGACAAGGACAGGCAACCGCAATGGCACTACCGCCAGTTGGCCGACATCCCGCAGCACTGGGTAGACAGCCACTTTGTGGCGCCGTGGCCGGCGGAGCAGCACCCGCTGGCGGACTTGCGCTAAGCAGTACACAACAGGAGAGACGCAATGACACACATCGCCTTCATCGGCCTGGGCAATATGGGCGGGCCAATGGCGCTCAATCTGGTAGCCAAGGGTTTTAGCGTCGCCGCTTTTGATTTGTCGGCAGACGCGCTGGCCAAGCTGACACAAGCCGGTGCCCGCGCCGCCAGCAGCGCCCTTGACGCAGCACAGGGTGCCAGCGTGGTGATTTCCATGCTGCCGGCCGGCAAGCATGTGCAGACACTGTTTCTGGGCGAACAGGGGCTGTTTGCACAGCTGCCGGCGGGCACACTGGTGATTGACTGCAGCACCATTGCCGCCGGTGATGCGCGCAAGGTGGCCGAAGCCGCCAGCGCGGCTGGCCTGCGCATGCTGGACGCGCCGGTTTCCGGTGGCACGGCGGGGGCCGCTGCCGGTACGCTCACCTTCATTGTTGGCGGTGCGACAGAAGATGTGGCCGAAGCACGCCCGCTGCTGGAAGCCATGGGCAAGAACATTTTTCATGCCGGAGGCAATGGCGCGGGCCAGACCGCCAAGATCTGCAACAACATGCTGCTGGGCATCCTGATGGCAGGCACTGCCGAGGCGCTGGCGCTGGGGGTGAAGAACGGGCTGGATCCGAAAGTCCTGTCCGACATCATGAGCAAGAGTTCCGGCCGCAACTGGGCGCTGGAACTGTACAACCCCTGGCCCGGCGTGATGGAAACCGCCCCGGCCAGCCGTGGCTATAGCGGCGGCTTCATGACCGCGCTGATGCTCAAAGACCTGGGTCTGGCCGAGGCCACTGCGCTGGACAGCCACGCGGCCACCCCGCTGGGGTCGCTGGCGCGCAATCTGTATGAAAGCCATGCGGCTGAGGGCAAGGGTCAGCTGGATTTTTCCAGCATCCTGCAGCACTTCTACCATCAGGATTGACACACCCGATGCAGACATCAGCCCGGCCCTTGCGCCGGGCTTTTTCATGCTTGCGCTCTGCGCATCAGGGCCATTCGGCCTGTTGCAACACGGCGGCGGAAACCTGGCGATGGACAGCGAGTCCAACGGCCTTCATGACGACGTATTTCAACCGCTCAGGAAACCAGCCATGAAAACCAGAAAACTGCTTGCCTCAGCCCTGCTGCTGGCTGCCGCCAGCCAGGCATCCAGCGCAGCCGGCGTGCTGAATGTGTACAACTGGTCCGACTACATTGCCAAGGACACCATTCCCGGCTTTGAAAAGCAGACCGGCATCAAGGTGCGCTACGACAATTACGACAGCAATGAAACCCTGCAATCCAAGCTGCTGACCGGCAGCTCCGGCTACGACATCGTCACCCCCACCTCGGACTTCATGGCCAAGCAGATTCAGGCCGGGGCCTTCCAGAAGCTGGACAAGAGCAAGCTGCCCAATCTGCGTAATCTGGACCCGGCACTGATGGCCAAGATAGCCGGAGCCGACCCGGGCAATCTGTATGGCGTCCCCTGGGCCTATGGCACCGATGGCCTGGGCTACAACCTGACCAAGGTGCAGCCGCTATTGGGCAAGGACACCCCGCTGGATGACTGGGACAACCTGTTCAACCCGCAAAAAGCGGCAAAACTGAAAGGCTGCGGCATTTCGGTGCTGGACGATGCCAAGGCAGTGTTTGCCACCACCCTGCACTATCTGGGCAAGCAACCCAACAGCCGCAACCCGGCTGACTATCAGGCGGCCTTCCAGACCCTGCAAAAAATCCGCCCCTATATCAAGCGCTTCAGCTCATCCGGCTATATCAACGAACTGGCCAATGGCGATATCTGCATGGTGCTGGGCTATTCCGGTGACGTGGTGATTGCCAAGGCAAGGGCGGCCGAAGCCAAACGCCCCTACCAGCTGGCCTATTACATCCCCAGGACCGGTGCACCACTGTGGTTTGACGTGATGGTGATTCCCAAGGGAGCCAAGAATGTCGATTCCGCCCTGCAGTGGATCAACTACATGCAAACCCCGCAGGTGAACGCCGGCATCACCAATACCGTGTTCTACCCTACTGCCAATGCGGCGGCGCGCAAGTTCGTGAAGCCGGAGATTGCCAATGACCCGGCCATCTACCCGCCACCGGCCCTCATCAACAAACTGTTCCTGCTGGAAGCAGTGCCGGCTGACATCATGCGGCTGCAAAACCGGCTGTGGACACAGCTGAAGACCGGGCGCTGAGCGGCAAGGTCCAGTTAAACAAAAAAGGGGCGCAAAGCCCCTTTTTGCATGTGCCACAGGTCAGTTCAAGCGCGTTCGCGCTACACATAACGCATACGGTTAGCCACGCTCACGAGCTTGGGTTTCGGTAACTACACGGCCTGCCAATGACGGGCTTTTCACCGCAAGCAAGAGACCCACCGTGATACATGCAGCACCAATTGAACCCATCCAGCCAAGCGCATCACCAAACAACAAAAAAGCAAACAAGGTGGAAAACAAAGGGTCACTGGTTTCGATGATTTGCACTTTACTTGCCTCACCATACTCCACCGCCTTGGTAGTGAAATAAAAACCACCAATAGTTGGAAAAACAATCAAGGCTAAAATTGCCAATATCGATGTGGCACCTGGAAAACGAAACCCCTCCAGCAATAACGGGATAAATAAATACAAACTCCCAAAACCAAACAACCAAACCAAATGCGAGACACCACTACCCGCCTTGAAGTATTTTGCCGCAAAAATAAATAGCGCGTAACCCAGACCACCCAACAACGCCATTAAAATACCAAGATACGTTCCTGCCACATCTGCTTCAAAGCAAAAAATCAAATAAACTCCAGCAACAATTGCAAAGAAAGCCATCATCGTGTAACGATTCAATCGCTCACCAAGCAACACTGCTGACATAACAATAGTGACACCACCCGCAGCATAGGTCAGAAACGACACCAACGGGATAGAAGCTTGTTGGAAAGCCAAGGTCTCGAAAAAATACAAGCAAAACACACCTAAAAATGCGAGTAGCGAAAATAACCGCCACTTACCGGCGAGCACCAACACTTCTTTTTTTAAAGTGGATTGCGTCAAACAATACAACCCAAGCAAAACAAATGCCCCAAAGCACTTCCAGAATGCCACCAAAATGGGTGTCGATCCATCATGGAAGGCAAACCTGGTCAACACCCCAATAGAGCCATTCAGAATAGCAGCCATCAAGGCAAGAAATTCTGCACGACGAAACAGGAAAAAAAACATCGACGAATTTCCTTACCTTGATTGACCGTTGAATTAGTGATTAGAGGGTAGGACAGGCAGTGATTGCCATTCGTGACGAATAAAGCGAATCAAACTGATTCGATCATTACGATTCGATGAAAATATCCCTCCCCAGTAATCATCCCACATCCGGAATGCCTTATCCTCTCGCAGAATTTTTGTGGCAGCGGCAAGATTCCAGTGCGGAACCCCTGGCAAGAGGTGATGTGTGAGATGGAAATGGTCGCCATGCATGCCGATAAACAGACGTTCAGTGAAACCTGCATAACGATTGCGGGAATAGAAAACCTGTACATCGCTTTTGCACCACATCATCGGGTAGTGTTCGGACAACTCGCCAAGCAATCGGACTATTGGAAGAATAAAATAAACTGAAAGAATCATGGCGCTAAGCAATGCCACAAGGCATTAGCAACAAGAGCACCACGGCATCAAACAATACATTCTTCCATCTGCGAATTAAAACAAGAAAATGGTGAAGCGAGCTTACGAATCATCCGGAATTATGACAGCCATAAAGGCGATATTTGATTAGAACGAGAAATAACATAGCACAGCACTCTGCAGAACAAGGAGCAGAGTCAAATAGGCACAGCGCCGCAACAGCATTTTGTTAGCAGCGCCTAATACACATCACAGGACTTTAATCCCTGTCGCGCAAGGTATACCCCGCCGCCGTCAGTGCCTTGCGCCATTCGGCGATGGCAATTTCCACCAGCTGGCGCTGGCCGGTGAAACCGAAGTCGATATGCATCTGCGGAATGGTGTCGCTGCCAAAGCTGGGCAGGCTGGACAGTTTGAGGGCAGGATAGCGCTGGCTGAAGTCCTGCATCAGGGTAATCAGGTCGCCCTCGCGGGCATCCAGCGCAATCACGCCCTGCTCCACATCCGGGCTGTCATTGAACAGCTGGCGGTACTGGCTATCCAGCACCCATTCGATCATCGGCCAGGCCATGGCCGGGAAGCCTGGCACAAAATGCACATCGCCATGCGAGAAACCGGCAATCTGGTTCACCGGATTGGGGATGATGCGGCTACCTGGCGGAAACATCGCCATATTGATGCGGTGCGGATAGGCATCGGCACCGAAACGTGCTTCTATCAGCGCGCCGGCTTCGGGGTGAACCTCCAGTGGCAAGCCCAGGGCCTGTCCGGCACAGCTGCGGGTATGGTCGTCCGGGGTGGCACCGATGCCGCCAAAACTGAACACCAGTTCGCCGCTGGCAAAGGCACGTTGCAAGGCGGCGGTGATGCGTGCCGCGTCGTCGCCCACGTATTCCGCAGCGGCCAGGCTCAGGCCGCGCGCCGCCAGAATGCGGATCAGGGATTGCAAATGCTTGTCCTGCCGTTTGCCGGACAATAATTCATCGCCGATGATGATGGCTGCAACTTTCACGCTTCACACCTCTTGCTCGGAGTTAACCCGGCTTTAGTCCGGCTGCGTGGCCCTGCCGTGCAACCAGCCTTGTACCGAGTAAAAGAAAATGCCCAGCCATTCGCGCAAGGCGGAATGGCATTCCTGCATGGCTCGCCCGGCGGGCAGATACCAGGCCAGCCCTGCGCCATCATAGCGGACAAAACCGGTGGGTGCAGGCAGCACATTCAGTCCCTGCGCCTGGAAGAAGGGCAGCGCGCGGCGCAGATGCCAGCCCTGGCTGACCAGCACGATGCGGCTGATGCCCGCCTTTTTCAGCATGAGGGCACTGTAGCGGGCATTCTCCAGCGTGGTGATGGACTGCATCTCCACCCATCGCACCGGCAGGCCGTAATCCTGTTGCAGGGTGCGTGCCATCACCTCGCCTTCCGGCTCGCCACCATAGGGCGAACCGCCAGTCACCAGCAGGGGCAGATGGGTACGCCGTGCCAGAAAGGCGGCGTAGCGCAGCCGGGTCTGGGTATCGGCACTGGGTTCATTGCGCTCGTATTCCGGTGCCGGTTTCTTGCCGCCCCCCAGCACCACGATGGCCTGTTGCTGTTGCAGCTGGGCCATGCTTGCCACCGGGTAGCGCTCCAGTCCGCCATTCAGCCACATGGCAGTACGCGGGATGGACAGCAGATAGGCCAGCAGCAGGCCAAGACATGCCAGGCTTGTTCCCATGGCTGGCGCACGGCGGCGCAGCAACAGGCCCAGAACGATGGGGAGAATGAAAAGCAGCGGGGGCAATAAAAAGGCCCCGAAGAGCTGGTGGACCAGTACTTCGGGGCTAATCGTTGCTGTCATTTAAGACTCTTTTGCTTACTCGCCGAGGTAGGCGTTACGTACGCGTTCGTCGTCGAGCAATTCGCGCGCCGGACCACTCATGGTGATACGGCCGCTTTCCATCACGTAACCGCGCTGGGACACTTCCAGGGCCAGTTTGGCGTTCTGCTCCACCAGCAGCATGGTCACGCCTTCCTTGGCAATCATCTGGATGATCTCGAAGATCTTTTCCACGATGATCGGTGCCAGACCCATGGACGGTTCATCCAGCAGCAGCAGCTTGGGCTTGGACAGCATGGCGCGGCCCATGGCCACCATTTGCTGTTCGCCACCGGACAGGGTGCCGGCCAGCTGCTTGAAACGCTCTTTCAGGCGCGGGAACAGTTCGTACACGCGCTCGATTTCGCTCTGGATGGCTGCCGGGTCGTTACGGTAGTAAGCGCCCATCTGCAGGTTTTCTTCCACCGTCAGCTTGCCGAAGATGCCACGGCCTTCCGGAACCATCACCAGGCCATGACGCACGTAGTCGTGCGAGGCAATGGTGCCGTTAAGCTTGCCATCATAGCTGATGCTGCCGCCAGACGGCTTCACCATGCCGATCAGGGTTTTCAGGGTGGTGGTCTTGCCGGCACCGTTGGCACCGATCAGGGTAACCAACTCGCCCTGGTTGATGTGGAAATCCACGCCACGTACAGCCTGAATGCCGCCGTAAGCCACTTGCAGGTTTTTAACTTCCAGAAGGCTCATGCGTGTGCCGCTCCCAGGTAAGCCTCAATCACTTTCGGGTTCTTGCGTACGTCTTCCGGGATGCCTTCGGCAATTTTCTTGCCGTAATCCAGCACCGCGATGCGATCGCACAGGCCCATCATGAGTTTGACGTCGTGTTCAATCAGCAAAACCGTGACACCGCTCTTGGCGATCTTGCTCATCAGTTCCTTGAGCTCTTCGGTTTCGCGCGGGTTCATGCCGGCAGCCGGTTCGTCCAGTGCCAGCAGCTTGGGCTCGGTGGCCAGTGCACGGGCGATTTCCAGACGACGCTGGTGGCCGTAGGACAGGTTGCGGGCACGTTCGTCGGCCACGTCGGCAATGCCTACGTACTCCAGCAGTTCCCATGCTTTGGCAGTAATCGCCTTTTCTTCCTCACGGGTACGGCGGTCACGCAGTACCGCACCCAGTGCACCGGCCTTGGAACGGATGTGGCGACCCACCATCACGTTTTCCAGCGCGGTCATTTCCGCGAACAGGCGGATGTTCTGGAAGGTACGGGCGATACCGGCGTTCACCACGATGTGCGGCTTGGCCTGGAACAGGTTGTGGCCGTCAAAGGTGAAGGAGCCTTCGTCCGGCACGTACAGGCCGGTCAGCACGTTGAACAGTGTGGTCTTGCCGGCACCGTTCGGGCCGATCAGACCATAGATTTCACCCTTGTTAATGGTCAGGCCGACATCGCTCAGTGCGTGCAGACCGCCAAAACGCTTGTTGATGCCTTCGATTTTCAGCAGTACTTCAGCCATGACTTAACCTTTCTGCGCAGCCGCTTCTTTGGCGTCCTTGAATTCAGCCTTGCGGCGCTTGGACGGCAGCATGCCCTCCGGACGGACCAGCATCATCGCCACCATGGCAATGCCAAACAGCAGCATGCGGGCGTTTTCCGGGTCGATCAGCATGCGACCCATGGTCTTCATCTGCAGCGGGCCAATCACGTCACGCAGGATTTCCGGCGCAATGGTCAGCACGACAGCACCCAGGATCACACCGGCGATATTGCCCATGCCACCCAGAACGATCATGGCCAGGATCATGATGGATTCCAGCAAGCTGAAGGATTCCGGCGAAACAAAGCCCTGGAAGGCAGAGAACAGGCCACCGGCCACACCACCGGACAGTGCACCCAGGGCAAAGGCCAGCAGCTTGATGTTGCGGATGTTGATACCCATGGCCGACGCGGCAATCTGGTCTTCACGCAGTGCCACCCAGGCACGACCGATACGGGAGTGCTGCAGGCGGGAAGCCATGATCACCACCACCACGGTCAGCACCAGGAAGAGGTAGTAATACAGGTAGACCGGCGGCAACGTCAGGCCGAACAGGTTGAGCGGCGTACCCAGGTCCACACCGGCCACGCGGATCGGATCGATCAGGTTCACCCCTTGCGGGCCGTTGGTGATGTTGATCGGCGCGTTCAGGTTGTTCATGAAGATACGGATGATTTCACCGAAACCCAGCGTCACGATGGCCAGATAGTCACCTTTCAGGCGCAGTACCGGAGTACCGAGCAGAACCCCGAAGAAGGCGGCAAACAGCGCACCCAGCGGGATGGTGACATAGAAGGGCCAATGGATGCCGAAGTGCGGCGAACCCAGCAGCGCGTAGGTATAAGCGCCCACGGCATAGAAGGCGATGAAACCCAGGTCGAGCAGGCCGGCAAAGCCCACTACGATGTTCAGGCCCAGTGCCAGCATCACGTACAGCAACGCGAAGTCGACGATACGTACCCAGGAATTACCCAGGGCACCGCCTACCACGAAGGGCAGTACGCACAGGGCAATGCCGCAGGCGATAAACAGCCCGAGTTTTTTGGAATCGAGTGCCTTGCTCATGTTATTTCTCCCCCAGATCAGGCACGGTCAGCCATTTTTTCGCCCAGCAGGCCGGACGGACGGAAAATCAGCACCAGGATCAGCACCATGAAGGCGAAGATGTCCTGATAGTTGGAACCCAGGAAGCCACCGGTCAGTTGACCGATATAACCGGCACCCAGGCTTTCGATGATGCCCAGCAGGATACCGCCGGCCACTGCACCGCCCAGATTGCCGATACCACCCAGCACTGCGGCGGTAAACGCCTTCAGGCCGATCATGAAGCCCATATAGTAGTGAGCCTGGTCGTAGTTGGTGGCAACCATCACGCCAGCCACCGCCCCCAGGGCGGAGCCCAGGACGAAGGTAGCGGAGATGATGGTGTTGACATTGACACCCATCAGGCCGGCCACGGCCGGGTTCTGGCTGGTGGCACGCATGGCGCGACCCAGCTTGGTCTTCTCAACCATCACCAACAGGCCAGTCATGATAGCCAGGCACATCACCACGATGATGATCTGCAGCTTGGTAATGGTGGCTCCGAAGATTTCCACGGTGTCATGGTTCAGCACTTGCGGGAAGGGGATGTAGTTACGGCCCCAGATCAGGATGGCCACCTGCTGCAACACGATGGACAAGCCAATCGCGGTAATCAGCGGTGCCAGGCGCTGAGCGCCACGCAGCGGACGGTAAGCCACCCGCTCGATGACGAAGCCCAGCAGCATGCAGGCCGGAATGGCCACCAGCATGCCAATCAGTACAATAGCCCAGCCAGGCAGGTTGACACCTGCGTTGGTCAGAGCGGATACCACCGAAATGGTCACCATGGCACCAAACATCACGACTTCGCCATGGGCAAAGTTGATGAGGCCCATGATCCCGTACACCATGGTGTAACCCAGCGCAATCAGCGCATAGATACTACCAAGTACCAGACCATTGAGGATCTGTTGGAAAAAAATGTCCACGTGGGAGATCTCCTTTGATTAAACGACCCAGCAGCTTGTAGGGCTTCCCCTCTTCTTATGCCACCTGTAGTTGTAGCCTGTCGCATCGAACCATTTTTCTGGCTTCTGTCTGACAGCCGCACGGATTATGCGTGTGGATTCAATCGACTGTCAATCTTAAAAACCGGCGAAAAACAGCTAAAAAGCAAATCATTTAAAATTTGCATAAGCGATTGATTTTATTGATTTTTTTAAGGAAATATTACTGCGCCGCAACAAGATAAAATTGGATATCCCTGCTGCGCTGTAACACACCATCACCAGCCTGTATTTTCACATTTTTGACATGTTTCTCCTTGAAATTATTCGCTTCCGAAAAGAAATGTTCATTCACATTCCAATGCGAACATAGAATTTTCGCACTCATTCGAATGTATACAATCTTCGGGATACAATTCAATTCATTACAGCAAGACATGCCTTGCCAGAAAAATTTCATGGCTCGTCACGCAAAGCTTGGCGAAAACAGCAAAAAACTGCTGATAGAGGGCTCTAGAGCAAAAGTCGGGCCAGTTTTTCATGACGGAATTCCTAGTTATTGCCCCACAATGCAGCAAAATTCAACGGCCTGCCCCATAACAGCACAAAAGCCACCCGCAGGTGGCTTTTGTGCTTGGCGTACTGACATGCAGGCAGAATGCATCGGGGACACGTCCTTGCTCTGTCTGCCAGTTCATCACGCTAACTCAGTTGAAAGGGATAAACCGCACCCAGCCGCATGATGCGCGTCAGCTCGTCCAGCGCCGTGCGGCATTCGTCCAGCAGCAAGGGGTCGGCCAAATCATCCGCACTCAGGCGATCGCGGTAATGCCGTTCCACCCAGGCGTTCAGCGTCGCGAACAGATCATCGCTCATCAGCACCCCCTGGTTGACTGCGGCAATCTCGCTGGCCGACATCGCCACCCGCAAGCGCAGGCAAGCCGGGCCGCCGCCATTCTGCATCGACTGCTTGAGGTCGAATACGCGGATTTCGTTGATCGGGCCACCGCTGCTGCTCATCTTTTGCAGATAGCTCCACACGCGCTCGACGTTGCGGCACTCTTCCGGCACCACGATGATCATGCTGCCATCCGGCTTGGACAGCAGTTGGCTGTTGAACAGATAGCTCTTTACCGCCTCGGCCACGCTCACTTCAGCATCCGGCACTTCCACCGGGATAAACGTCCCACCCGCAGCTGCCAGCTTGCGCGACAGTTCATCCAGCACCCTGCCCTGTTCCAGGAAGGACTTTTCATGATGGAACAGCACATTGCGGTTGCCCACAGAAATCACGTCATTGTGGAACACACCGGCATCGATGGTGGCCGGGTCCTGCTGGGCATACACCACGCCGGATTCCGACAAACCATGCAGGCGCGCCACCGCCTGACAGGCTTCCAGTGTCTGCCGCGCCGGGAAGCGCTGCGGTGCCGGGTAGCGGCCATCGAATGCCGCTGCGCCAAACACAAAGAACTCCACCCCGGCACCGTCATATTCCGCACAGAAACGGGTATGGTTGGCCGCGCCTTCATCACCAAAGTGCATCTGCGCCGGCAGCGCCTCATGCACCATGAAATGCTGCTCATCGGCAAACATGGCCTGCAGCAAGCGGCGGGTGGTCGGATGCTCGATGGAACGGTGGAATTTGTTGTTCAGATTGGCCGGGGTAAAGTGCACGCGTTTGTCCGCGGTATCGCCAGACGGGCTGACTGTGGCCGCATTGGCCGTCCACATGCAGGAAGCCGACGAGGCTGCCGCCAGAATGGCCGGGGCTTCCTTGGCGGCACGGGCCACCACTTCGCCGTCGGTGCCAGAGAAACCCAGGCGGCGCAGGCTGGCCACATCCGGCCGCTCGTGCGGGGCCAGCACGCCCTGCTTGAAACCCAGGTCGTGCAGCGCCTTCATCTTGGCCAGGCCTTGCTTAGCAGCCAGTCTGGGATTGGACACCGCCTTGGTATTGCTGGTGGACGCCACATTGCCAAAGGACAGGCCACTGTAGTTGTGCGTCGGCCCAACCAGGCCGTCAAAATTCACTTCATAGGCGTTCACAGTGTAATCCCCGGAGAAAGTTGGGCAGGCACGGTCAGGCTGTCGCACTCCAGCGAAGCCACCGGGTAAGCGCAGTAATCCGCGGCATAGTAGGCGCTGGGGCGATGGTTGCCAGAGGCACCGATACCACCGAAGGGAGCGGCACTGGAAGCGCCGGTCAGCGGCTTGTTCCAGTTGACCACGCCAGCACGGCTTTCCAGCAGATAGCGTTCGTACAGAGCACGGCTATCCGACAGCACACCGCCAGCCAGGCCAAAGCGGGTGTCGTTGGCAATGGCGATGGCCTCGTCAAAGTCGGCATAGCGGATGACTTGCAGCAGCGGGCCGAAGAACTCTTCATCCGGGCGATCCACCGCGGTGCTGTCGATGATGCCGGGCGACAGGATGGCGGCATCCGGTGTCAGGCGGCGCATTTCCAGCAGGCTCTTGCCGCCGTTGTCCAGCAGCCAGGCCTGTGCCTTGAGCAGGGCTTCGGCAGCAGCATTGGAAATTACCGCACCCATGAACGGTGCCGGTTGCTCGTCGTACTGCCCCACTTTCAGCTTGGCGGTGACTTCAACCAATCGGGCCAGCAGCGCATCGCCCCACGCCCCTTGCGGCAGCAGCAGGCGGCGCGCGCAGGTGCAGCGTTGGCCGGCCGACACGAATGCGGACTGGACGATGTGGTGCACGGCGGCATCGATATCGGCCACGTCTTCCACGATCAGCGGATTGTTGCCGCCCATTTCCAGCGCCACGATCTTGTCCGGCTGACCACCGAAATTGCGGTGCAGCAGTTCACCCGTAGCCGAGCTGCCGGTAAAGAACAGGCCGTCGATGCCCTTGTGGCCAGCCAGGGCAATGCCGGTTTCACGCGCGCCTTGCAGCAGGGCAATCACCCCGGTCGGTAAGCCGGCTTCGGCCCACAGGCGCACCGTTTCCTGTGCGGTCCACGGCGTCAGTTCCGACGGTTTGAACAGTACGCAGTTACCCGCCAGCAGCGCCGGTACGATATGGCCATTCGGCAAATGACCGGGGAAGTTGTAAGGGCCGAATACGGCAACCACGCCATGCGGCTTGTGGCGCAGCACCGCCTGGGCATCGCCCATGGTCGCGGCGCGCTCGCCAGTACGCTCGTTATAGGACTTCACCGAAATCTCCACCTTGTTGACCATGGTGGTGACTTCGGTCAGCGCTTCCCACATCGGCTTGCCGGTTTCCTTGGCAATAATGGTGGCCAGTGCGTCCTTGTTGGTAGTCAGCAGCTCGCCAAAACGACGGGCGATGGCAATACGCTGATCCAGCCCGGTACGTGCCCAGGCTTTGAAAGCCTGACGTGCATGCGCCACCGCGGCATCCACCTGCGCCGCATCAGCGCCCTGCCCTTGCCAGATGACTTGGGCAGTGGCCGGATTGGTCTTGCTCATGGCCGCGCCGGTACCAGCCAGCCATTCACCATTGATAAACAGGGTGCTCATGCTTTCTCCTTGGGCGACAGCGCCACGCAGCGCACGTGTTCGCCTTGCTGCACATTCAGGGCCTGCGCCTGTTCCGGCGTCAGGCAGAATTCGTGGGTGGGGGCCGGGGCGTCAGCCAGAATCACCCGGAAACCGGTCAGCGATTCATTGGATACCAGATAGTGGCAACGCTCGCCTTCCGGCAGCGGGTCGGCCAGCCGCACCGCCACGGTACGGCTTTCCTTCACCGCACGAATCTCGCTGGTATAGGCCTGCACGGTAGGACCGGCATCGAAAATGTCGACATAACCTTCGTAGCGGAAGCCTTCGGATTCCAGCATGGCCACGGCCGGGCGGGTGTTGTCGTGGGTCTTGCCGATCACCGCCTGGGCATCTGCCGGCAGGAAATCCACGTATACCGGATGCTTGGGCATCAGTTCGGCGACAAAGGCCTTCTGACCGACGCCAGTGAGGTAATCCGCCTCGGCAAAGTCGATGGAGAAGAAATGACGGCCCAGCCCCTCCCAGAAGGGCGAGCGGCCATCGGCATCGGATACTCCACGCATCTCCGCCACCACGGTCTTGCCGAACAGCTGCGGGAATTGCGCCAGAAACAGGAAGCGGCTTTTCGACAGCAGGCCGCCGTTGCGGTTAGCACGGAAATCCGGGTGCAGGAACAAGGTGCACAGCTCGGAATAACCGGTATGGTCATTGGACAGGAACAGGGTTTCGTGACGCGAATACACGCCCAACTCGTCCGAAGCATGGACGATGGTGCCCACGCGATAGTTGTACCAGGGCTCTTTCAGGCCGACGGCGGCTTCCAGTGCGCAGATGCCGCCAACCTGGCCGGTTTCGCTGTCTTCCAGCACGAACACATAGCCCTGATCGGCGCGGTCCAGCTCGCCGGCAAAGGACAATACCGAGCGGCTGATGCGACGCGCCAAGCGGTCTTCATTTACCGGCAGCGAGGTAAGACCCACACCAGCACTACGCGCCAGATTCATCAGGCCGGGCAGATCGCTGTGTGCGATCGGACGGATAATCATCATGCTGTTTCTCCTCAGCCTTGCTGCAAGCCGACCACACGCACGGTGTCGCCACTGCTTACACCCAGCGCCTGCGCGGCATCCGGATTAATGAAGGCCACGCCGTCAACAATGGCCACGCGGATGGCGGCGGCAACAAAGTCGCCCACCTGCAGGTTACACACCAATTGCAGGTTGGCCTGGGCCGGCAAGCTGGCTGACACTTCCACCGGGTGGCAACGATTGCGCTCCAGCGTTTGCAGTCTATCCAGCTCGGCAGTCAGCACCGCACCGCCATCGAAGATGTCGATGTAGTTGTCGGCCTCGAAACCTTCGGTGGTCAGCAAGCGGCAGGGACGCTCGAAATTGGCGTGAATCTGGCCAATGGCGTTCTGCGCCTCATCCGGCAGCAAGGGCACGTAGATGGGATAGCTGGGCATCAGCTCGGCGATAAAGGTTTTGCTGTGGCCGACAAAGGCCTGCTCGACCTGCAGGAAATCCATATTGAAGAAACGACGGCCAATGGCGTTCCAGAACGGCGACTGGCCGGCATCGTCATGAATGCCCTGCATTTCGGCAATGATGCGGCGGCCAAAGCGCTCACGCGCCGAGGCGATGAACAGCAAACGCGCCCGTGACAACAGCTCGGCGGCCAGCGGTTCCAGTACGGCATCGGCATAGAAACCGCACAGCTGCACCATGCCGGTGAGGTCGTGGCAGATATTGAGCACATGCACGCGGTTGTTCACCTTGAGGGTGCGCGAGGCATGCACAAAGGTTTCGCTACGGTAGCTGTAGAAGGGCTCGTCAAAACCGGCACAGGCGCTGATGGAGGCGGTGCCAACCACCTCGCCAGCGGATTCCAGCACGAACATATAATATTCGCTGCCGGTTTCGGCGGTGGCTTCAAACTCGAAAGACGATGAAGACTGCTGGATGCGTTCGAACAGCTTGTCCCGATTATTGGGCAGGCTGGTCACTCCGATACCGCTGGCAACAGCCATTCTTTCGATGGCGGGCAAGTCGGCTGTACGGACGGGGCGCACGATAAACATGGGTAACCTCCCTCTGGGGGGTAAGCCGCTGCGCCGTTTCGCGGGCGCAGCCGTACCCACAGCCACGGCAAGGCCGGGCTGTGGTGTCTCTTGCAGAAAAAACGGGGGCTTACTTGGCGGCGACGATTTCGGCTACTGCAGCATCGAAACGCTGCAGGGCTTCGTCGATGTCACGCTCTTCCACCACCAGCGAAGGTGCCAGGCGCACGACATTGACACCGGCAACCAGCAGCAGCAGCTGATGCTTGGCAGCAGCGGTGATGAAGTCCTTGGCACGGCCGGCAAAGTCGTCGCTCAGCACGCAACCCAGCAGCAGGCCCATGCCGCGCACTCCCTTGAATACCTTGTACTTGTCATTGATGGCGTTCAGGCCATCGCGCAGACGCTGGCTCTTGGCACGCACACCGGCCAGCACTTCCGGGGTATTGACGATTTCGATGACCTTGAGGGCTACTGCGGACGCCAGCGGATTGCCACCATAAGTGGTTCCGTGAGTGCCGACCGAGAAGCTCTTGGCGATCTTGTCGGTGGTCAGCATCGCCCCGATGGGAAAGCCACCACCCAGAGCTTTGGCGCTGGACAAGATGTCCGGGGTGACGCCATATTCCTGATAGGCATACAGCGAGCCGGTACGGCCCACGCCGGTTTGTACTTCATCGAAAATCAGCAAGGCATTGTGCTGGTCGCACAGTTCGCGTGCGGCTTGCAGGAAGGCCTTGTCAGCCGGCAGCACGCCACCCTCACCCTGTACCGGCTCGATGACCACGGCGCAGGTGCGGTCGCTGATGGCGGCCTTGAGGGAATCGATATTGTTGAACTCGAAATGGTGGATGCCAGCCGGTACCGGAGCAAAGCCCTCGGTGTACTTGGGCTGACCACCCACGCTCACGGTGAACAGGGTACGACCGTGGAAGGAGTTCTTGCAGGAGATGATTTCGTTCTTGTCCGCGCCGAAATGATCGGCAGCGTATTTGCGTGCCAGCTTGAAGCAGGCTTCATTGGCCTCGGCACCGGAGTTGCAGAAGAAGGCACGGTCGGCAAAGGTGGCCGCAGTCAGCGCATGGGCCAGCTTCAGTACCGGCTCGTTGGTAAACACATTGGATACATGCCACAGCTTGCCAGCCTGTTCGGTCAGCGCAGCCACCAGTTGCGGGTGGCAATGGCCCAGCGAATTCACCGCGATACCACCGGCCAGATCAATGAATTCGCGACCATCCTGATCCCAGACACGCGAACCCAGACCCTTGACCGGAATAAATGCTGCCGGGCCGTAATTGGGGACCATGACCTGGTCGAAATCAGCGCGGGTGATCGAATTGCTCATCTTTTTAGTTTCCTTCCTGCTTGGTCCTCCGTTTCTGCCTGCTGTCCGGGGCAGTAAACGGCATTGTTATGATTTAATACGCTTGAAATGATTCTAATCGAATCTTCCGACGATCCCATATCCGGTTTGCGACATCAGCTTATAAAATTACTTGACCTATCTCAAACCCGCCAATCCGCAATATTTATCTTTACTTTCAACATCTTGCACAACAAGCCGGCACAATAGGCAAGAAATCAGCGCAAAAAGACTATCGTGCGGGCCACCAGCCTGCCGCAATCGCGACATCCACTCCAGCCCTTGCGGTGCGTCAGATCACACTACACGCCCCTGCCCGCCGATGCTGCAGAACGCAAAAAAGCCCGCATCGCTGCGGGCTTTCTGGCTTACCGGCAGGCCGGTGATTACTGCTGGGTCTTCAGGCCAAAGGCGTCGGCGGTTTCGCGCGCTACCTTGGATTCATCTTCCAGCAGAGCCTTGATGGACAGACGGATACGACCGCGATCGTCCATTTCGATGGCCTTGACCTTAACGATCTGGCCTTCCTTCAGGTAGTCGGACACATTCTTGATACGCTCGTTAGCGATCTGGGAAATGTGTACCAGACCATCCTTGCCCGGCAGGATGGAAACGATGGCACCGACGTTGTTGTCGAGGATCTTCACTACGGTACCTTCGTAGATCTTGCCCACTTCAACTTCAACGGTGATTTCTTCGATACGCTTCTTGGCAGCCTCGGCGCCTTCACCGGAAATGGAGGCGATGGTGATGGTGCCATCTTCCTCGATATTGATCTCGGTGCCGGTATCCTTGGTGATGGAGCGGATGGTTTCGCCGCCCTTGCCGATCACGTCACGGATTTTTTCCGGATTGATCTTCATCACGTACAGACGCGGAGCGTGGGCAGACAGCTCTTGCGGGCCATCCACGGCTTCCTTCATCAGGCCCAGGATATGCTGACGGCCTTCCTTGGCTTGCGCCAGGGCAACCTGCATGATTTCCTTGGTGATGCCCTGGATCTTGATGTCCATCTGCAGGGCGGTGATGCCTTCGGCAGTACCGGCCACCTTGAAGTCCATGTCACCCAGGTGATCTTCATCACCCAGGATGTCGGTCAGCACGGCAAAACGGTTGCCTTCCAGGATCAGACCCATGGCGATACCAGCCACGTGGGCCTTCAGCGGTACACCGGCGGACAGCAGCGACAGGCAGCCACCGCAAACGGAAGCCATGGAGGAGGAACCGTTGGATTCGGTGATTTCCGACACCACACGCATGGAGTAACCGAATTCGGTTTCCGGCGGCAGTACGGCGATCAGCGCGCGCTTGGCCAGACGACCATGGCCGATTTCACGACGCTTCGGCGGGCCCATGCGACCGGCTTCACCAGTGGAGTACGGCGGGAAGTTGTAATGCAGCATGAAGCGTTCGGTGTACTCACCGGCCAGCGCGTCGATGATCTGCTCATCCTGCTTGGTGCCGAGAGTGGTTACCACCAGGCCCTGGGTTTCGCCACGGGTAAACAGGGCGGAACCGTGGGTGCGCGGCAGCACATTGCTGCGGATGCTGATCGGACGCACGGTGCGGGTGTCGCGACCATCAATACGCGGTTCGCCAGCCAGAATCTGACCACGGACGATTTCAGCTTCCAGCCCCTTGAAGATGCCCTTGATCTCGTTGGCTTTCAGGGTGTCGGTTTCTTCATTGATCAGCGCAGCCTTCACGTCGCTCCAGGCTTCGTTGATGGCCACGGTACGGGCTTGCTTCTGACGCAGGCGGAAGGCATCAGCCAGCTTGGCACCGGCAATGCCGCGTACCTGGGCGATCAGCTCTTCGTTCTGTACCGGAGCGGCCCAGTCAAACATCACCGGGTTCACTTCGTCGGCCAGTTCGTTGATGGCCTTGATGGCGGACTGCATCTGCTCGTGACCAAATACCACGGCACCCAGCATCACGGACTCGGCCAGTTCCTTGGCTTCCGATTCCACCATCAGCACGGCGCGTTCGGTACCGGCAACCACCAGATCCATTTCGGAAGTGGACAGTTCGGTCTTGGTCGGGTTCAGGATGTATTCGCCATTGGCGTAGCCCACGCGGGCAGCACCGATCGGGCCGGCAAACGGCAGGCCGGAGATGGCCAGTGCAGCGGAAGCACCGATCATGGCCGGGATGTCGGAATCCACTTCCGGATTCAGCGACAGCACGGTGGCCACGATCTGTACGTCGTGGTAGAAGCCTTCCGGGAACAGCGGACGGATCGGACGGTCGATCAGGCGGCTGGTCAGCACTTCCTTCTCGGATTGCTTGCCTTCGCGCTTGAAGAAGCCACCCGGGATTTTACCGGCAGCGTAGGTACGCTCCAGGTAGTCTACGGTCAGCGGGAAGAAGTCCTGACCCGGCTTGACGTTCTTGCCGCCGACAACGGCAACCAGAACCACGGTTTCATCAACGGAAACAATAACGGAGCCGGAAGCCTGGCGCGCTACTTCGCCGGTTTCCAGGGTAACGGTCTGGTTACCATACTGAAACGATTTGGTGATTTTATTGAACACAGGGCATCCCTTAGTCAAAAATGTTTTTTCAAGCTGAAAACACAACGGGAACCCCTAAAAATTCGGACCGGTATCGATCAAAATTTCTAGAGGCTCCCCCCGTTGTCACAGTAATACAGCGTGCTTGAAGGCCAGCGTGAAAAAGTCGCAGACCAGCTGCGACTTTTTCAAACCTGAACCAATTACTTGCGCAGACCCAGACGGGCAATCAGAGCGCGGTAGCTGTCAGCATCGGTACGCTTGAGGTAGTCAAGCAGACGACGACGACGGCTCACCATCTTCAGCAGGCCACGACGGCTGTGGTGGTCTTTTGTATTGGCTTTGAAGTGCGGGGTCAGGTCGTTGATACGAGCGGTCAGCAGTGCAACTTGCACTTCGGACGAACCGGTATCGCCTTCCTTGTGTTGGAAGCTTTTAACGATGTCTGCTTTTTGGGCGGCGGTCATTGCCATTTTGGGTAACTCCAAATCAGGTAAGGATCTTGCGATCCGACAAGTGCAGCGAGCCGGTTGCCCAACCCATCCGCACTTCGCTAGCAGGCTGTCTGTTTGACAGCCAGGAGTCTGATCGGGTGCAGCATGTCATCATCCCGCAGCTCGGCCAGACCCAGAAACTCCGCATTTACATCGCTGTAAACACGAAAGCGCGTCATTCTCGCACACTCACCGGCAAAACGCACGGCCTGTCCGTGAATAAAACGCGCGACGCTGGCTGCATCCAGCGTATGCGCCGGAAAGTGTTGCACCAATACGTCGACCGGCAACAGCAGCGCTTCGCGCCCGGCCATGTCCAGCGCCTCCACATCGGCCAGGGTATGGGCCTCGGACAACTGGAAGCCACCGGTAGTGGTGCGGCGCAAACCGGTCAGATGAGCAGCGCAATCCAGCGCAATGGCAATGTCTTCCGCCAAGGTGCGGATATACGTGCCCTTGCTGCACAACACGTCGATCACCGCTTCCACGCCATCAAAGCTGATCAGCTTGAGCGAGTGGATGGTGATGCGACGTGGCTCGCGATGAATTTCAATGCCTTCGCGGGCATATTCATACAACGGTTTGCCCTGATGCTTGAGCGCCGAATACATCGGCGGCACCTGGCTGACTTCACCAACAAACTGCTGCATCACTTGTAGCAGGCCGGCTTCATCAAAGGCAATCGGGCATTCCCGCACCACCTCACCCTCGATGTCGCCGGTGCTGGTGGCTGCGCCAAAACGCACAGTAGCACGATAGCCCTTGTCGGCATCCAGCAGATAGGAGGAAAACTTGGTGGCCTCCCCCAGACACATCGGCAACAAGCCGGTGGCCAAGGGGTCCAGCACGCCGGTATGGCCGGCCTTGGCGGCATTGAGCAACCAGCGCGCCTTTTGCAGCGCGTTATTACTGGAAATGTCGTAGGGCTTGTCGATCAGCAGCACGCCATCAATCTGGCGGCGGTTGCTGCGCGGCTTGCTCATTCGGCGCCACCCTCGTCATCAGCTGCCTCAGCATCACCGGCACCGAATTTCTCGGCGTCTTCCTTTGCCACCTGGTTGATCAGGCTGGTCATGTGCATGCCGCGCGATACCGACTCATCGTAGACAAAGTGCAACTGCGGCGTGGTGAACATCTTGATGCTGCGACCCAGTTCGGAACGCAGGAAACCGGCGGAGTGCTCCAGCGCTTCCTGGCTGACTTCGCGCGTCTTTTCATCCATGACGGTGTAGAACACCTTGGCGTGCGAGTAGTCACGCGTCACCTGCACGGCGGTAATGGTGATCCAGCCCACGCGCGGGTCTTTCAGACCGGTACGGACCAGTTCGGCCAACTCGCGCTGAATCTGCTCAGCAATACGGTCGGCGCGGGAGAAACCTTTTCTGGCTTTGGCCATGATTTCCATCCTGTCGGTATAAAAGCGGCCAACAGCCAGCCGGGCAGACGCCCGGCCTTGTGTCAGCCGCTTTGAATGCAAAAGGCGAGCGCCTTCGAGCCTGAGCTCGAAGCGCGCCCGCCGGGGAGCCGCCGCTTACAGCGAGCGAGCCACTTCCACGATTTCGAAAGCTTCCAGTTGGTCGCCTTCCTGGATGTCGTTGAAGTTCTTCAGCATCAGGCCACATTCGTAACCCTGCTTCACTTCCTTCACGTCGTCCTTGAAGCGCTTGAGCGAGTCCAGTTCGCCGGTATGCACCACCACGTGGTTGCGGATCAGACGGATCGAAGCAGTACGCTTGATCAGACCGTCGGTCACCATACAACCTGCAATATTGCCTACCTTCGACACCGGGATCACCTGACGGATCTCGACGGTACCCAGGATTTGTTCCTTCTTCTCCGGTGCCAGCATGCCGGACAAGGCTGCTTTCACTTCGTCCACGGCATCGTAGATGATGCTGTAGTAACGGATGTCCACGCCTTCGTTCTCGGCCAGCTTGCGCGCGGCGGCATCGGAGCGGGTGTTGAAGCCGATCACGATGGCCTTGGAGGCGATCGCCAGGTTGATGTCTGATTCCGAGATACCACCCACACCGGAGTGCAGGATGCTGACACGTACTTCGTCGGTGGACAGCTTCTGCAGACTGCCGGCCAGGGCTTCGTAAGAACCCTGCACATCGGCCTTGATGATGATGGACAAGGTTTGCACCTCGCCACTGCCATCGGCCATCTGGGCAAACATGTTTTCCAGCTTGGCGGCCTGCTGCTTGGCCAGACGGACATCACGGAACTTGCCGGCACGGAACAGGGCGATTTCACGCGCCTTGCGTTCGTCGGTCAGCACCATGGCATCTTCACCGGCTTGCGGCACGTCAGACAGACCCAGAATCTCTACCGGGATAGCCGGACCAGCAGTGTCGATAGCCTTGCCGTTTTCGTCCATCATGGCGCGAACGCGACCAAATGCCGTACCAGCCAATACCACATCGCCCTTCTTCAGGGTGCCGGACTGAACCAGCAGCGTGGCAACCGGGCCACGACCCTTGTCCAGACGGGCTTCCACGATGATGCCCTTGGCCGGGGCTTCGATCGGTGCATTCAACTCCAGCACTTCAGCCTGCAGCAGGATGGCTTCCAGCAGCGCATCGATATTGGTGCCCTGCTTGGCAGAGACTTCGATGAACTGGGTATCGCCACCCCAGTCTTCCGGCACCACTTCGTGCGAAACCAGTTCCTGACGGATGCGTTCTACATTGGCACCCATCTTGTCGATCTTGTTGACCGCTACCACCATCGGCACCTTGGCAGCCTTGGCATGGTGAATGGCTTCAATGGTCTGCGGCATCACGCCGTCGTCGGCAGCCACCACCAGCACCACAATGTCAGTGGCCTTGGCACCACGGGCACGCATGGCGGTAAACGCTTCATGACCCGGGGTATCCAGGAAGGTGATCATGCCGCGCGGGGTTTCCACGTGGTAGGCACCGATATGCTGGGTAATGCCGCCGGCTTCGCCCGCAGCCACCTTGGCGCGACGGATGTAGTCCAGCAGCGAGGTCTTGCCGTGGTCGACGTGACCCATCACGGTGACCACCGGCGGACGCGGCTGTACAGCCACTTCCACTTCTTCGCCTTCCGGCTTTTCCAGGTAGGCTTCCGGATCGTCCGCCTGTGCCGCACGCGGCTTGTGGCCCATTTCTTCCACCACGATCATGGCGGTTTCCTGGTCCAGCACCTGGTTGATGGTGACCATCATGCCCATCTTCATCAGGACCTTGATCACCTCAACGCCCTTGACGGCCATGCGGTGAGCCAGATCGGCCACGGAGATGGTTTCCGGCACCAGCACGTCATGCACGATGGGCTCGGTCGGAGCCTGGAAGGCATGCTGGTTGTTCTGCTTGTGCTTGCCCTTGCCGCCGCGGGATTTCCAGTCGCTGCCGGCATCGCCGCCCTTGGTCTTCAGACCACGGCCCTTCTTGCCTTCTTCCCAGCGCTCATTGCCCTTCTTGACGCCACCCTTCTTGGCATCAGGACGGCCAGCCACGGTAGCCGGAACAGCGGGGGCACCCGGTGCACCGGCAGCAGCCGGACGCGGACCACGGTTGTCACCAGCCGGGCGCGGGCCACGGTTGTCGCCAGCCGGACGCGGGCCACGGTTGTCGCCAGCCGGGCGCGGGCCACGGTTGTCGCCAGCCGGACGCGGACCACGGTTGTCACCAGCCGGGCGCGGGCCACGGTTGTCACCAGCGGGACGCGGACCACGTTCATCACGGCGCTCTTCGCTGCGCGCTTCAACCGGTTTGGGTGCTTCCACCGGCTTGGGAGCCGGTGCCGGTGCTGGTTGCTGGGCAGCCAGACGAGCAGCCTGACGGCGCTCTTCGCGTTCGATCTTTTCGCGCATCAGCTCTTGCTGACGGGCACGGAAAGCAGCCTGACGCTTTTCTTCCGCTTCGCGGGAGGCTACTTCTTCCGGCGACAGAATAGAGGCCACGGTGCGTACCGGAGCCGGGGCCGGCTTGGCAGCAGGTGCAGCTTCCTTGGCCGGGGCTTCCGCTACCGGAGCTACCGGTGCGGCGGGCTTGGATTCCACCTTGGGTTCAACCTTTGCTTGCGGTTCCGGCTTTGCTTCCGGTTTAACTTCAACCGGCTTGGTTTCTGCCGCCGGAGCAGGGGCAGAAACAGCTTCAACAGGCTTGGTCACCGGAGCAGCAGGTGCCGGGGCAGCTGCGACAGCTTCTGCTGCCGGAGCCGGGCCATCTTCCGGGCGAACCACAACACGCTTCTTGCGCGTCTCAACCTTTACCGTACCACCGTCTGCGGTCTTGATTTCACTGGTGGACTTGCGGGTCAGCGTAATACGCGACTCATCACGGGCGCCATGCGAACGCTTCAGGTAGTCAAGAAGCTGGGATTTATCCTGCTCAGAGAGCGTATCATCCGGCGCGCGCTTGGACACACCCGCCGCACGAAGCTGTTCCAGCAATCGTTCAGGCGTGAGGTTCAGCTCACCGGCAAACTGTTTTACATTCGTCAATACCATGCGTCTTCCCAAATTCCGTAAATACTTCCCGAAGAAGCCTTACTGGTTGAACCAGTGTTCGCGCGCTTTCATGATGATTGCACGTGCAGCTTCAGCTTCAATGCCGGTCATGTCCACCAGATCGTCGACAGCCAGATCGGCCAGATCATCCCGCGTGGACACGCCGTTCTCGGCCAACTTGCGAACCAGTTCGGCATCCAGACCTTCGATATCTTTCAGGTCTTCGGACACACCTTCGACTTTCTCTTCGGACGCAATGGCCTGAGTGAGGATGGCGTCACGTGCACGGCTGCGCAGTTCATTCACCAACTCCTCGTCAAAACCGTCGATCTCCAGCATTTCGGCGATCGGCACATACGCCACCTCTTCCAGGGTGGCAAAACCTTCCTGTACCAGCACGGTGGCCGTAGCTTCATCCACACCCAGATGAGTGACGAAGAGATCGCGCAGTTGCGCGTCTTCCGCCTGGTGTTTCTCTTCCGCTTCGGTCACAGTCATGATGTTCAGGTACCAGCCGGTCAGCTCGGCAGCGAGCTTCACGTTCTGGCCGCTGCGGCCAATGGCCAGAGCCAGCTGGTCTTCCTCGACTACCACGTCCATGCTGTGGTTGTCTTCGTCGATCATGATGCGGTTCACTTCAGCCGGGGACAGTGCGTTGATCACGAACTGCGCCGGTTCCGGTGCCCACAGCACGATGTCGATGCGCTCGCCTGCCAGCTCCTGGGTAACGGCCTGTACGCGGGAACCGCGCATGCCGATGCAGGTGCCTTGCGGGTCGATGCGGGCATCATTGGCCTTGACGGCAATCTTGGCGCGCAGACCGGCATCGCGGACTGCTTCCTTGATTTCCAGCAGGCCTTCTTCGATTTCCGGCACTTCCAGTTCAAACAGCTTGATCAGGAACTGGCTGGAAGTACGCGACAGCACCAGCTGCGGACCACGACCCATGCGGTCGATGCGCAGCAGGAAGGCCTTGACGCGGTCGCCCACGCGCAGGTTTTCCTTCGGAATCATCTGATCGCGTGGCAGCACGGCTTCCAGCTTGCCACATTCGATGATGGCATTGCCACGCTCGATGCGCTTGATGGTGCCGGTGATCAAATGTTCACGACGCTGCAGGAATTCGTTCAGCAGTTGTTCGCGCTCGGCATCACGGATGCGCTGCAGGATGACCTGCTTGGCAGTCTGCGCACCGATGCGGCCGAACTCGACTGCTTCCATCGGCTGCTCGATCACGGCACCGACTTCGATGCGCGGATCATCATCGCGCGCGTCGGTGATGGTTACTTCACGGCTTTCGTTTTCGATCAGCTCGTTCTGCACCACGGTCCAGCGACGGAAAGTCTGGTACTGCCCGGTGTGACGGTCGATTTCGACACGCACATCCATTTCGTCATCGGTAAACTTCTTTTTGGTTGCCGAAGCAAGTGCCATTTCAAGGGCGGAAAAAACCACGTCCTTGCTGACATTCTTCTCGCTTGCCAGGGCATCAACCAGCAGCAAAATCTCGCGACTCATGCATTCCTCCGAATTTTTGTCCTTGTGCGCGGCACGCGGCCTCGCCTACGCTCAAAACTCAGGCTCTAGCCTGGCTTTGTCGATATTGGTCAGGGCAATTGCCACGATGCGGCCGCCATCCACTTCCAGCTTGACCGCGCCATCTTCAACCCCGACAAGACGACCGGCAAACTTCTTTTGCTGCTCAACCGGCATGCGTGTCTTGATTTTGGCAAGCTGTCCGGCAAAGCGCACGAAGTCGGCCTCTTTCTTGAGAGGACGATCCAGCCCCGGGGAGGAAACCTCGAGCCGTTCGTAATTAACGTTTTCAACCATGAACAGACGGGTCAGGTGGTTACTAACCTGCACACAGTCTTCAACCGTGATGCCACCAGGCTTGTCCATAAACACGCGATAACCGCCACCCTGGGTCATTTCGAAATCGACCAGCTCATAGCCTAGACCTGGCAGGGTGTTTTCCAGCAGCAAACGAACATCCATTGCTTCTTTCCACAAATAAAAAATGGGCGAAACGCCCATCCCTAAACATCGCGATTGTAACCCATTCCCGCAAAAAAGAAAACCGAAGCCTGTCAAGACCCTATCCGCGAGGGCGGCATGCAGCGGCCTGCGCTTTGCGCGAGTTTTTTACATACTGTAAATTAGCCGCAACCCGACGGAGTTCGGGTATATAGGAAGGGGCGCAATGCCCGTTCGAAAATTCAGAAACAATTATATAGAAGATGCTCGCCACCGTACTTGCTGCAGGCGCGGCACTCTCGTATCAGCACGATGGAGAAACCCTACATATGGAAAAGGTTTGGCTAAAGAATTATCAGCCGGGGGTAGCACATGAAATCGACATCAATCAGTTCCAGTCGATTGTCGAGGTGTTTGATCGCAGCGTTCACAAATTCCGTGACCGCCCCGCCATGGCCAATATGGACAAGGTCCTGCGCTATGGCGAGCTGCAAACGCTAACCGAACAATTTGCGTCCTACCTGCAAAACTCCCTCAAGTTGCACAAGGGTGATCGCGTGGGCGTGATGATGCCCAATCTGCTGCAATATCCAGTAGCTGTATTTGGCACACTGCGCGCCGGCTGCACCGTGGTCAACGTCAACCCGCTGTACACCCCGCGCGAACTGGAACACCAGTTGAATGATTCGGGTGCGGAAACCATCGTCATCCTGGAAAACTTTGCCGGCGTGCTGGAGGAGGTCATCAAGCGCACCAGGATCAAGCACGTCATCGTTGCATCCATCGGTGACATGCTGGGATTTCCCAAGCGTCTACTGGTGAACTTTGTGGTACGCAAGATCAAAAAAATGGTGCCGCCATGGAACATCCCCGGCCACATCCGCTTCAACGACGTACTGGCAGCCGGTGCCGCCCAGCGCTTCGTTCCGGTGGAAATCGGCCATGAGGATATTGCCTTTCTGCAATACACAGGTGGGACGACGGGGGTTTCCAAGGGTGCCATGCTGGTTCACCGCAACATCATTGCCAACATGCTGCAGGCCGGCAGCTGGGTAAAACCGGTGGCACGCGAGGGGCAGGAAATCATCATCACTGCCTTGCCGCTCTACCACATCTTTTCGCTGACGGCGAACCTGATGATCTTTACCGAGCTGGGCGCGCTGAATGTGCTGATCACCAACCCGCGCGATATTCCGGGCTTCATCAAGGAAATCAAGAAATACCGCGTTACCGCCATCACCGGGGTCAACACCCTGTTCAATGCCCTGCTGAACAATCCTGAATTCAAGACCGTGGACTTTTCCACCTGGCGCCTGGCACTGGGTGGCGGCATGGCGGTGCAAAAAGCCGTGGCCGACAAGTGGAAGCAGTTGACCGGCGTCACCCTGGCCGAAGCCTACGGCCTAACCGAAACCAGCCCGGCAGCCTGCATCAATCCGCTGGACATCAAGGAATACAACGGCACCATCGGCCTGCCGGTGCCGTCCACCGATATTGAAATCCGCGGGGCCGATGGCCAGGCCCTGCCACAGGGCGAGCAGGGCGAGCTGTGCATCAAGGGCCCGCAGGTGATGAAGGGCTACTGGAATCGTCCTGACGAAACCGCCAAGGCGATCGACGCACGCGGCTTCCTGGCCACCGGCGACATGGCCATGGTGACACCGGAAGGCTTTGTAAAGCTGGTGGACCGCAAAAAGGACATGATTCTGGTGTCCGGCTTCAATGTCTACCCCAACGAGGTGGAAGACGTAATTGCCAGCCACCCCGGCGTGCTGGAAGTGGCCTGCATCGGCATTCCTGATGACAAGTCCGGCGAAGTGGTCAAGGTATTCGTGGTGAAGAAGGATGACAGCCTGACGGAAAAGGACATCATTCATCACTGCCGCGAAAATCTCACCGGCTATAAGGTACCCAAGATGGTGGAGTTCCGCAGCGAGCTCCCCAAGACCAATGTCGGCAAGATCCTGCGACGCGCCCTGCGCGACCAGGAAGTCGCCAGACAGGCCTGATTCATCACCAGATACAGCCCGCGCAAGCGGGCTTTTTTAATGCCCGCTGTCGCTCACCGCCGACTGCAGGCACAATACGTCTATAAAAAAGACAGCGTACTGTCAGAACACCCATTCATTTGTATCGGAAATACCAACCATGCTGATGCTGCCATTCTTCAAGCTGATGGCCGACAAACAGGCCAGTGACATCTTTTTCACTGCGGAAGCACCACCGCAGATCAAGATAGACGGCGTAACACTGCCCATCAATGACAAGCCGCTGTCTGCCGATATCGTGCGCCAGCTGGCCTACAGCCTGATGAATGAAACCGAAATTGCCACCTTCGAGCGCGAGCTGGAAATGAACTTTGGCCGGCTGGTTGAGGGACTGGGCAATTACCGGGTGAATATTTTCAAGCAGCGCGGCACGGTGGCCATGGTGGTGCGCTTCATTCGGCCGCGCATTCCGTCGCTGGCCGAGCTTAACCTGCCCGATACCTTGCAAAGCCTGGTGCAGCAAAAACGCGGGCTAATCATCGTGGTGGGGGCCACTGGCAGCGGCAAGAGCTCCACCGTGGCTTCCCTGCTGGAACACCGCAACCAGAGCCAGTCCGGCCACATCCTGACGGTGGAAGACCCGATCGAGTTTGTCTACCGCCATCAAAAGTCCATCGTCAACCAGCGCGAAATCGGCGTGGATACCTTCTCTTACGAAAACGCGCTGAAAAACGCCATGCGTGAGGCACCGGACGTGCTGATGATAGGCGAAATCCGCGATGCCGAAACCATGACGCATGCCATCAACTATGCGCAGTCCGGCCACCTGTGCATGTCCACCCTGCACGCCAACAACAGCTATCACATGCTTAACCGGGTGATCAGCCTGTTCCCGACCGAAAGCCGCAATGCCCTGCTGATGGACCTGTCGGTGTCGCTTCGAGCCGTCATCTCGCAACGGCTGGTTCCCACCAAGGATGGCAAGCAGATTCCGGCGCTGGAAATCCTGATCAACACTCCTCACATTGCCGAGCTGATTCGCAATGGCGACGTGGACCAGATCAAGGAAGCCATCGAAAACAGCATGAGTGAAGGTGCGCAAACCTTTGAACAGTCTTTGTTCCGACTGTATCAACAAGACCGCATCCTGCTGGACGATGCCTTGAAAAATGCCGATTCGCCCACCAATCTGTATTGGCTGATCAACCACGCCCAGAGCAAGCAGGCCGAGGCAAACCCGGTCAGCAACAGCCAGCCTCAGGCCAAACAAGACCCAGACAAAGCTGCCACCAGCTTTGACGGATTCACCCTGGATTTATAAGCAAGCACACAACATGATCACCCTCTACGGCATCCCCAACTGCAACACGGTCAAAAAAGCCCGCCAGTGGCTGACCGATCATCACATCGACTTTGCCTTCCACGACTTCAAAAAACAGGGCGTCAGCACCGAACAGCTGCAGGCCTGGATTGACGCCGTGGGTCTGGACAAGCTGATCAATCGCCAGGGCACCACCTGGCGCGGCCTGTCCGACGAACTCAAAGCCCAGGCGGCCACGCCGGCCGGTGCCATTGTCGTGCTGCAGGCGCAGCCTTCCATCATCAAGCGCCCGGTACTGGAGCGCCCAGGCAAGACCAGCGTTGGCTTCAACGAAGCCGCATGGAACGAGGAGTTCAGCGCATGAGCAAGACGCTGGAGCTGACCTGCGAACTGATACGCCGCGACTCCGTCACGCCTTACGATGCCGGCTGCCAACAACTGTTGGCCGAGCGCCTGCATGCACTGGGCTTTGTCATCGAACCCATGCGCTTTGGCGAAGTGGACAATCTGTGGGCCCGCCGTGGCAACAGCGGCCCGCTGCTGTGCTTTGCCGGCCACACCGATGTGGTGCCCAGCGGTCCGGTAGAGCAATGGGACAGCCCGCCGTTTGAACCGCGTGAGCGTAACGGCCTGCTGTATGGTCGTGGTGCCGCCGACATGAAAGCCTCGCTGGCTGCCTTCATCACCGCGATTGAAGCCTTTGTCACAGCCCATCCGGACCACCCCGGCAGCATTGCCCTGCTACTGACCTCTGATGAGGAAGGCGTGGCAGTGGATGGTTCGGTCAAGGTGGTGGATGCGCTGGAAGCGCGTGGCGAGCTGATTGACTACTGCATTGTCGGCGAACCGACTTCCGACCAGAAGCTGGGCGACACCATCAAGAATGGCCGCCGTGGTTCGCTGTCCGGACGTCTGGTGATTCACGGTATTCAGGGCCATATTGCCTACCCGCATCTGGCCAAAAACCCCATCCACCTGATGGCACCGGCGCTGGCCGAACTGGCTGCCGCCGAATGGGACCAGGGCAATGACTTCTTCCCGCCCACCAGCTGGCAGGTGTCCAACATCCACGCCGGTACCGGTGCGGTCAACATCATTCCCGGCCTGTGTGAAATCCGCTTCAACTTCCGCTTCAGCCCGGAAAGCTCGGTGGAGTCGCTGAAAGACCGGGTGCATGCCATTCTGGACAAGCATGGCCTGGGCTACGAGCTACACTGGTCCTTGTCCGGCATGCCCTTCATCACCGCGCCGGGCGCACTCACCGATGCGCTGGGCGAAGCCATCTACCAGGTCACCGGCCATAGCGCCGAACTGTCCACCACCGGCGGCACCTCCGATGGCCGCTTCATCAAGCGCATTGCGCGCGAGCTGGTGGAGTTTGGCCCGGTCAACGCCACCATTCACAAGCTGAACGAATGTGTGGAAGTGGCGCATCTGGAACCGCTGGCAGAAATTTACCAGCGCACGCTGGAAAAACTGCTGCTGTCCTGAGTATTGCAGCAAGGCGCTTACGACAGGCCCACTTCGGGCCTGCTCATGACCCTGCCAGGCTGCAGCCATGCGGCAAGCCGCACCATGGCACGCGCTGGCGCAAGCCTGCAGCTTTATGTCCCGCCGCTGAATGCCAGCGCAACAGCTTTCACCTAGCATGGGTCCACCATGGAACTCGAAATCGCCAAAATCTTTGTCGCCCTGCTGGTGCTGGTCAATCCGCTGGGTGCCATTCCCATCTTCATCAGCCTGACGCCCACCTCCAGTCAGCTGGAACGCAAGCGCATCGCCAAGACCACCACGCTGGCGGTAGCGGTGGTGCTATGCCTGTTTGCCGTGGTGGGCGAAACCCTGCTGCGCTTTCTGGGCATCAGCATCGGCTCTTTCCAGGTAGGTGGTGGCTTGCTGGTAATGCTGATTGCCATTGCGTTGATGAATGCCAAACCGGCCCCCACCAAAACCACCAAGGAAGAGCAGTCCGAGGCCGAGGCCAAAACCAATATCGCGGTGGTGCCGATGGCCATTCCGCTGCTCACCGGCCCCGGCACCATTTCCACCGTCATCATTTATGCCTCCACCGCCCATTCCTGGGTGCAGGTGGTGTATCTGCTGATCAGCAGCCTGCTGGTAGCCATTACCTGCTATGGCGCGCTGGTGCTGGCCTCGCCCATCAGCCGCCTGCTGGGCCAGACCGGCATCAATATCGTCAACCGAGTGATGGGCATGCTGCTGGCGGCGGTGTCAGTGGAAATCATCGTCGATGGCCTGTACCGCCTGTTTCCCCAGCTGTCGCGCTAGGCCAGCTATTTGATCTGGCGCAAGCATCTGTACCGTATCTGTATGCATCAGCCTTAGCTCCATCTCAATGCACAGCAAATTAAGTCATTGAATAAAAAAGACAATTCGCAATCTGTACTGATAAATACAGCCGGATCTGTGCATTGTCTGTCATGGTGACAGCGCCTAAAAAGGGCGGGTTATCTTACCGGACTCCGCACCATGACCCAGCCCGTCCCCATCAAGATTTACCCGCGCCTGACCAGCGGCCGTTTCAACAATATCCGCGTGGCACTGGTGATCCTCACCCAGCTGGTTTTCCTCGGCCTGCCCTGGCTGCAGTGGAATCAGCGCCAGGCCGTGCTGTTCGACCTGGAGCGCCATCTGTTCTTCGTATTTGGTGCCAGCTTCTGGCCGGAGGACTTTGTCTATCTGGCTGCCGTGCTGGTGGTGAGCGCGCTTGGCCTGTTCTGGTGGACCACGCTGGCGGGCCGACTGTGGTGCGGCTATTCCTGTCCGCAAACGGTGTATACCCAGATCATGCTGTGGATAGAGCGACTGGTGCTGGGCGACCACAGGGCCAGGCGCAAGCTGGACGCCGCCCCGGCCTCTGCCGCCAAGCTGCTGCGTCTGAGCGCTGCCCATGGCCTGATGCTGCTGTTTTCGCTGTGGACCGGCTTTTCCCTGGTGGCCTACTTTGCCCCGGCAGGCGAGTTGGCCGCCAATCTGTGGCAGGGCCAGGCCGGGCCATGGGAAGTCTTCTGGATACTGTTCTACGCGGCCTTCACCTATTTGCTGGCGGCGCTGTTACGGGAAAAAGTGTGCAGTCATATGTGCCCCTATGCCCGTTTTCAGGGCGCGATGTTCGACCGCGACACGCTGATCATTTCCTACGATGCCCGCCGTGGCGAGCCACGTGGCAAACAGGCCGACAAATCCGCCGGCGGCTGCATCGACTGCGGCATCTGCGTGCAGGTCTGCCCTACCGGCATCGACATCCGCAACGGCCTGCAATACGAGTGCATAGGCTGCGCAGCCTGCATCGATGCTTGCGATCAGGTGATGGACCAGCTGCACGCCCCGCGCGGGCTGATCCGCTACACCAGCGAGGCCGCACTGGAAGGCAAGAGCAATGGCAAACCGGCATGGCAGCGCCCACGCGTGCTGTTTTACAGCAGCCTGCTGCTGGGCATCATCGGCCTGTCGGTGTTCAGCTTTACCCAGCGGCTGCCGTTCAAGGCCGACATCCTGCGCGACCGCGCCAGCCTGGTCAGGGAAACCGACGATGGCTGGCTGGAAAACAGCTATAGTGTGCGGCTGATCAACAGCAGCGAAACTGCCCAGCGCTTTGCCATCAGCGTGGAAGGACTGCCCGGCATCCGGCTGGCTCATGCCGGCGAACAGATTGCACTGGCAGCCACCGCTACCGAAACCATAGGGTTGCGGGTACAGGTTGAACCACAGAATGCTGCCCGTGGTGCCAACGATATCCGCTTCATCATCCGCTCGCTGGATCAGCCCGGCCATGTGCTACATGAAAAAAGCAGCTTTATCGGCGAGTAACGCCCTCATTTGCGAGCCCCGTATCCATGAGCAAAACCCAGCAACTGGCACAGTTGTTCCGCCACGCCATCGAACAGGGACAGCTGCGCGCCGGTGACCGCATGCCCTCCTTGCGCCAGCTATGCCAGGACCATGCCGTCAGCCTCACCACCGCCCAGCGCGCTTATGCCGAGCTGGAGCGGCAGGGCTTGCTGCAGGCGCTGCCGCGCTCCGGCTTCCGCGTGTGTCCACCGGCAACGCGCACGGCACCAGCCGAAGCCGCTGCCCCGCAGACCCTGCGCATGGAACACCTGACCACCGCCCTGCCCATGCCCTGGGGCTGCCCCTTCATCAACCCGGCGCTGATCAACACCACGCCGATGAACCGGGCGCTGGGCCGCGCCTTGCAGGATTACCGCGACGCCCTGTCCAGCACACCGCTGGAGGGCTTTGACGGCCTGCGCCGCGAGCTGGGGCTGCATTATCTGAGTCAGGGCATTGCACTGGCCGGGGACGAGCTGCTGATTACCTGCGGTGGCATGGAAGCACTCACCCTGGCCATGCGCGCCGCAGTCAGTGCCTCCGGCAGCCAGAGCATGGTAGTGGTCACCCCCGCCTTCCCAGCTGCGCTGGAACAGCTGCGCCATCTGGGCATTGCCATCCTGCCGGCGGCACTGTCCGAGCAAGGCAGCCTGGACCTGAATGCACTGGAGGACATGCTGCGTGAGCAGCGCCCGGCCGGCATCGTGCTGATGGCCAATTTCCAGCACCCCACCGGCCTGATCATGCCGGAAGCGCAAAAGCGCGCACTGGTGGCGCTGGCCGAGCAATACCGGGTGTGCATCATCGAGGACGACACCTACCGCGAACTGTACTTCGGCAAGCAGGGGGCCAGCCCGCTCAAGGCCTTTGATCGCAGCGGTACGGTGTTGCACTGTTCTTCCTTCAGCAAATCGCTGGCACCGGGCTATCGGGTAGGCTGGATTGCGGCCGGGCGCTTGAGCGACACCGTACGCGGGCTGAAGCTGTGCAGCTCGCTGGGCACGCCCTTGCCCAGCCAGATGGCGCTGGCACGGCTGTTGTCCACCGGCCAGCACGGCGACATGCTGACGCGGCTGCGCGCCAGCCTGCGGCAGCGGCGCGATGCCATGGTGCAGCAAATCATGGAGAGTTTCCCGGTGGGCAGCCGTCTGCTGCGCGCCGAAGGCGGCTATTTCCAGTGGGTGGTGTTGCCGGAAGGGCTGGACTGTGCGGCCTTGCTGCCGCTGGCCATCGAACAGGGCATACATTATGCGCCGGCCACGCTGTTCTACCCGCACCCGGTCGCGGCCAATGCCTTGCGGCTGAACTTCAGCTTTTTCGACCCGCTGCACCAGCGCGAAGGGGTTGCCCTGTTAGGCGCACTGCTGCGGCAAGCCATGGAGTGACAGCGCTTGCCGTAACGCTCAGCCCGGCGGGGTGGACGGGTCGGACTGGGCGGTCAGCGATTTGCGTTCGTACACGGCCTGCGCCAGCGTGCTCAAGTCGACGTATTCCAGCTCTCCGCCCACCGGCAGTCCGCGCGCAATGCGCGACACCTTGGGGCCACGGCCCTTGAGCAGCTCGGCAATCATGTGGGCGGTGACTTCGCCCTCGGAAGTGAAATTGGTGGCAATCACCACCTCTTCCACCACCTCGTCCAGCGCCCGCACCATCAGCTTGTCCAGATTCACTTCCTTGGGGCCGATATTGTCCAGCGGCGAAATACGCCCCATCAGCACGAAATACAGGCCCTGATAGCATTTGGCCTGCTCCAGCGTCATCAGGTCGGCCGGCATTTCCACCACGCACAGCTGGTCCGGCCTGCGCTCCGGGTCGGCACAGATGCTGCACAGCGGGGTTTCGCTGAAGGTATTGCAGCGCTCGCAATGGGTGAGATGGTTCAGCGCCCGATCCAGCGCCCGCGCCAGCTTGTCCGCCCCGGTCTTGTCCCGTTGCAGCAAATGGAAAGCCATGCGCTGGGCGGTTTTGGGGCCGACACCGGGCAGCACTTTCAAGGCAGCAATCAATTGTTCAAGCGCGGGTGGGTTTTTCATCGGCAAACAAGCAGGAAAGAATAAGGGAAGGTAAGCCGGCTTCAGTCCGGCCCGCCCTGCGGGTAACGCGGCAAGTCGTCGTCCAGGTGAAACCAGGGAATGGCACTGGCCGTCCATTCATGGCAGTCAGGCCGCAATACCGCTGGCGTTTCCAGCGTGGGAACGGTGATTTCCACCCGCCCACTGCCATCGGTACATTCATAAAACAGGGTTGAACCGCACTGCCCACAGAAATGACGCAGACCCAGCGCCGAGGAGCGGTAGGCGGTGGTTCTGCCTTGCCAGCGCACGGCACCGGCAGGGTACAGCGCCCCCAGATACACTGGTGCGCCGCTGGCCTGCTGGCAGGTCTTGCAGTAACAGTACGTCACGCTCAAGGGGCGGCCATGGCATTGATAGCGCACCGCTCCACATAGACAACGCCCTTGCAATACCTGCTCCATACTGACTCCCGGAGTCTGATTGACAGCACGCATCAACCGTCAGCGGCAAGCAGCGGCGCATGGCCGCACCCGCCGGACGGTAACGGGCTCAGAACGGCAGTTTCATGCCAGCCGGCAGATTCAGGCCGTTGGTAAAGCCGGACATTTTTTCCTGGGAAGTGGCTTCCACCTTGCGTACCGCGTCGTTGACGGCGGCGGCAATCAGGTCTTCCAGCATTTCCTTGTCTTCCTTGGCATCGTCCAGCAGGCTGTCGTCGATGGACACGCGCTTTACATCGTGGCCGCAGGTCATGACGATTTTCACCAGGCCGGCACCGGACTGGCCTTCCACTTCCACCGTGGCCAGCTCTTCCTGTGCCTTCTTCATGTTTTCCTGCATTTGCTGGGCTTGCTTCATCAGACCAGCGATACCGTTTTTACCGAACATGTCACAACTCCTGCAAAGGTTGAATCGTTTCCGCCACCAGCGTGGCGCCCATTTCGCGCACCAGTTGCTGGATCACCGGATCGTTTTCCAGGCATTGTCGGGCCTGGGCCAGTTGTTCCTGACGATGACGGGCACCCTGCATGGCCGGTGTTTCCAGCCCCAGTTCCTCGATTGTCACCACCAGTTCGACCGGCTGAGCAAATTGCTCGCTCAGCGCGGCCTTGAGTTTTTCCTGATAGTCGCGCGTGGCCATGTGACGGAAGCTGTCCGGCACTGCCAGCTCCAGCCGCGACTGACTCCAGTTTTTCAGCACTGCATTATGGGCCAGCATGCGGGCTGCGCCCAGCTTGGTCCCCAACAGGCTTACCAGCGCGCCCCAATCGCCATCAAACTGATAGGCCACCGTCTCCGTCAGCTCGGCTTCTTCGGCCATGGCATAGGCAGGCAGCGCATCGTCGGCATCGCCCTCGTCCCCTTCGTCCCCTTCGTCCCCTTCGTCCCCTTCGTCCCCTTCGTCCCATGGTGCGGCGGTTTCCAGCTCGCTGTCCGCCTCGGTCGCCTGATCTTCAGCCTCAAGCGCCTCTTCAGCAGGCGCGGATACAGCAACCGGCTGTACGACAGCGGGCGCAACTTGCGGTTTGGCTACCGCCTCCACCAACGCTTGCGGCGGTGTGACAGGCTCAGGCCGGGGCGCAGGTTCCGGGTCGGCGTCGGCCGCCGGGGAAGCCTGCTGTTCGGCCGGACGGCTGGCCGGTTTGCGATTGGCCAGGCCCGCCAGCAAGGCGCGGGCAGCCGCGGAACCATCGGTGCCCGGCTCGGCCGCAGTTACCGCCGCTGGCGCACTGGCCGGGGCCTGTGCCGGGCGATGTGCGGCAGGCGCGGCATTGCTGCGCGGCGCGGCTGCACTCTCAGGCTGGGCGTTGACCGGATGGAAGGCCAGCATGCGCAACAGCGTCATGCTGAAACCGGCATGCTCGTCCGGGGCCAGTGCCAGATCCTTGCGGCCATGAATGGCAATCTGGTAGTACAGCTGCACGTCTTGCGGGCCAATCAGGCTGGCCAGCGCAAACAATGCCTCGCGTTCGGGTTCGTCATCGGCAATCGCCGTGGGTACGGTTTGCGCCATGGCCAGTTGCTGCAACAGCACGGCCATTTCGGCCAGCACACTGTCAAAGCCGATGCCACGCTGCGCCAGCTGTTCGGCCTCGGCCATCAGGCGCGGGCCATCACCGGATGCCAGTGCGTCCAGCAACACAAACAGGTAGCGGCGGTCCACCGCGCCCAGCATGGCGCGCACGCCGTCTTCCCGAACGTCACCCATGCCATAGGCAATGGCCTGGTCCAGCAGCGACAGCGCATCGCGCATGGAACCGGCAGCGGCACGGCCCAGCAGCGCCAGCGCGGCGCTTTCGTGCGGCACGTTTTCCACTTGCAGCACATGGGCCAGATGGCCGGCCACCTGCTGCGGCGTCATGTTGCGCAGGGAAAACTGCAGACAGCGCGACAGCACCGTCACCGGCACTTTTTGCGGATCGGTGGTGGCCAGGATGAACTTGACGTGGGCCGGCGGCTCTTCCAGCGTCTTGAGCATGGCATTGAAGGCACTCTTGGACAGCATGTGCACTTCGTCGATGATGTACACCTTGAAGCGGCCGGAGGTGGGCGCGTACTGCGCGTTTTCCAGCACTTCGCGGATATTGTCGATGCCGGTATTGGAGGCGGCGTCGATTTCCAGCAGGTCGACAAAACGGCCTGCATCGATCTGGCGACAGGCGGAACATTCACCGCAAGGCTCGGCGGTGGTGCCGGTCTCACAGTTCAGGCTCTTGGCCAGAATGCGTGCGATGGTGGTCTTGCCCACCCCGCGGGTGCCGGTCAGCAGATAGGCGTGATGCAGCCGCTCTTCTTTCAGGGCATTGGAGAGGGCGCGCACCACGTGCTCCTGACCGACGAGGTCGGCAAAGCGCTTGGGACGCCACTTGCGGGCAAGGACTTGATAGCTCATGGGGGCGGATTTTAATGGCAATCGGCCAGCAAGGCGACTCCTTTTGACAGGAGCACCCGCCAGCCTGGTTGGCCTTACTGGGCCGGGGTCGACGCTTCGGGCTGGGCGGCGGCAGGCTGGGCGGATTGCAGGGCCTGGGCATTCAGGTAACGCAGGCGCAACTCGCCAGCCAGCTCCTGCGCCACCTTGGCATACAGGGTGCTCTTGTTGTAGCGGGTAATCACGTAGAAATTGTTCAGCCCCAGCCAGTATTCAGTCACCCCCGGCGCAGTTTCCAGCGGCACCAGCACGGCCTGTACGTTGTCCGCCACCTGGGCCTGCGGCAGGATGCCGCGCGCCTTGAGTTCGCCCACCGTCAGGTGCAGGTTGAACTTGTCCGCCACCAGCGCACTGATATCCACGCCCGGCTGCACCGCAGCCGGGATGATGATGTCGTCGCCATGACGCCAGCCTTGCAGCTGGAAGTAATGCGCCACGCTACCGATGGCATCGTCGACGTTATTCCAGATGTCGCGGTGGCCGCTGCCGTCAAAATCCACCGCCCATTTGCGGAAGCTGGACGGCATGAATTGCGGCAGACCCATCGCACCGGCATAGGAGCCTTTCAGCGACAGCGGGTCTATGCCCTCCTCCTTGGACAACTTGAGGAATTCGGTCAGCTCGCCGCGGAAGTACTCGGCACGGCGCGGGTAGTTGAAGGCGATGGTGGTCAGCGCGTCGGCCAGGCGGAAGCTGCCGGTGTTGCGGCCGTAATTGGTTTCAATGCCCAGA
This sequence comes from Aquitalea denitrificans, assembly GCF_009856625.1. Classification (GTDB taxonomy): domain Bacteria; phylum Pseudomonadota; class Gammaproteobacteria; order Burkholderiales; family Chromobacteriaceae; genus Aquitalea; species Aquitalea denitrificans. Next base: position 1,201,509 of record NZ_CP047241.1, on the reverse strand, counting down.
ATGGCCACCACCATTTCCGGCGGCACGCCATACACCTGCTCGGCGCGCTGCAAGGTGGCGGCATGCTGCTGCCAGAAGGCCACGCCGTTTTTCAGCAGGCGCTCGTTGTAAAAGCTGCCGCGAAACTGATACCAGGGCCGCGAGGTGGCCGGCTTGTCCAGAATGGCAATGATGTTGGGCTTGAGTTCCACATTGGCAAACACCGCTTCCAGCTCCGGGCGGTTGAAGCTGCCGCTGGCAACCTGCTCGTCGATATAGCGCTGCACGTCCGCCCGGCCCAGCAAGGCGGCATCGGCTTGGGCCAGGGAAGACATCACGCCGCCAGCCAGCGCGGCGGCCATCAAGAATCGTTTCATCGGAAATTCCGTGTATTGCCGCCAGTGCGGCTTAATAAGAGAGCGCGCTGGAAACCAGCCGCGCAGTAATGTCGACAATGGGAATCACCCGCTCGTAGGCCATGCGGGTGGGGCCGACCACCCCCAGCGTGCCCACCACCATGCCATTGATGCTATAGGGCGCGGTCACCACCGAGCATTCGTCCAGCGTCATCACGCCGGATTCCTCGCCGATGAAAATATTGACGCCCTGGGCATCCTGGCCCTGGTTCAGCAGTTTCAACAGCTCGGTTTTGCGCTCGAAAGTGGCAAACAGCTCGCGCAGGCGCGACAGGTCTTCCGACAAATCGCGCACATTCAGCAGGTTCATCCCGCCGGCGATCACCACCGCATCACTGGGGCTGCCCAGCGAACTCTGGCCAAAGCGCACCGCCGCCGACATCAGCTCGGTGATATTGCCTTGCAGTTCGCGCAATTCCACCGCCACGCGGCTGGCAATGGCACTCAGGCCCTGGCCGGCATAGTGCTGGCTGATGAAGTTGCCGGCTTCCACCAGTTCGG